>MVRV01000060.1 GCA_002068015.1 Smithella sp. PtaU1.Bin162 | reverse complement strand
CATTCTCGGTGTTGCGCCTCTTGCCGTCTCCGAGGGAACGGGTGCCGCCGGAAGACAGATTATGGGAACAATTGTTGCAGGGGGAACAATTGCCGCTTCTTTGATCGCCGTTTTTCTCATCCCCGTAACTTTTTATGTGATCAGCAGATTATCGGCTGATAAGAAGGAAGGGGATTTGGCAGTAAAGGAGGACGATCATGCCTAAATGTCTTTCTTTCCCCCTTGTTTTGATCTTTGCCTTAATCATAGCGGGATGTGCAGTGGGACCGGATTATCAACGTCCGGCTGTCGAAGTTCCTTCCTCCTGGCGGTTGGAAGAGATTTCGGCGGCTGAAATGGCGAATACAGCCTGGTGGGAGATGTTTGACGATCCTGTAATGAATAATCTTATTTCCATTGCCTTGAAGGAAAGCAAGGATGTAAGAATTGCTGCGGCCCGGATCGAGGAATTCATGGGACGGTACGGGGCGACAAGAGCGGATTTGTTCCCCCGGATAAGCGGAGTTGCAAGCGGCTACCGGACACAGGTTTCCGAGTATATCAATTCACCACTGCCTTCAACATACAACAATCCTTATAACGATTATAAGCTGTCGGGGAATGCAAACTGGGAGATCGACATCTGGGGGAAAATTCGCCGGGCGACGGAAGCGGCCCGTGCCGATCTTCTGGCTACGGAAGAGGGGAGAAAAGCGGTCATCATGTCTCTTGTCTCTTCTGTTGCCGGTGCATATATTGATCTGCGCGATTTCGACCGGGAACTGGAAATTGCCGAAAACACCACAAAGAGCCGCAAAGATGCACTCCGTTTGTGCGAACTGCGTTTTGAGCGGGGAGTTATTTCCGAGATGGAGCTCAAGCAGGCACAGCTGGAATACGAAGCGGCGGCGGCAACTATTCCCGTGATGCAAAAACTGATCGGCCAGCAGGAAAATCTGATCAGTACATTGCTGGGTCGTAATCCCGCAACTATTGCCCGAGGAAAAAAAATCGATCAGCTGGTGCTTCCGGATGTGCCTGCCGGATTGCCTTCAGAATTGCTCTCCCGGCGTCCGGATATTCGTCAGGCCGAACAGGACTTGATTGCGGCCAATGCCCGCATCGGTGTAGCCAGAGCCGCATATTTTCCCAGCATATCCCTTACTGGGTTATTCGGCGTACAGAGTGCCGAGCTTTCCAATCTTTTTACAAATCCGGCCCGGATATGGAATTTCGGCATGCCTGTCACTGTGCCTGTTTTTACCGCAGGGGCCGTCAGCGGTCAGGTAAAAGCAGCCGAGGCAGTCCAAAAACAGAAGCTTCTCCGCTATCAGCAGGTTATTCAGCAGGCTTACCGGGAAGTGAATAATGCTCTGATTGATCAGAGCAAAACGAGGGAACAGCTGGAGGCGCAAAAGCGGCAGGTCGAGACGGCAGGGGCCTATGTGCGGCTCGCCCGCCTCAAGTATGATAACGGTTACGCGGGCTATCTCGAAGTGCTCGATGCCGAACGGAATCTGTTTAACGTCCAGTTGGCTTGTGTGCGGACACAGGCCGGGCTTTTCAAGGCTCTGGTAAACCTTTACAAGTCCATGGGCGGAGGCTGGGTGGCGAAAGCGGATGAACTGACGGAGAGATGAACTGAAAAGGAGGGATGTATGCATTTTATTACCTTTTCTCGAAAGATGGGAACAAACGGGACGGCAATTGCAAAGCTGGTGGCTCAGGAACTGCAATATAATTACTATGGTACGGAAGAGATTGAAAGAAAAGCCGGGGAGATGGGTTTTCTAAAAGATGTCAGGGAAGTGAATGACAAGGCTCCGTCTGCCTTAAAAAGATTGTTTTCCTATCGGCCGGAAATTTTCCTGGATCGTCTTTATCTTGTAATTTATGAACTGGCCCGCCTTGGTAATGCCGTAATTCTCGGAAGAGGCGGCAATATGCTTTTCAGTTCTCTTCCCTATGCACTCCATGTCCGGGTAATTGCCTCTCCGGAAAAGCGGATGCGCAATCTACTGGAAAGAGGTTATAAAAAGGAAGTTGCCGCCATGCTCATGGAAAAAACCGATCAGGAAAGAGAAAGTTTTATCAAATTCGCTTTTCACAGGGATTGGGAGAACCCTGAACTCTACGATGTTACGCTTAATATGGACAAACTTAAGATTAATACTGCAGCGGATATGGTTCTGTGTGCCGCCCGGGCGGATGAGATTCGCGGAAGCACCGCTGATACAATGCAGTCGCTGGATATGATGGAACTGGCGGTAAGAGTGGGAACCGCCCTTGCCGAGGCCGGGTTTCCCTCAAATTATGTTTCCAGCTTTGTTGATGCGCCGGGGAAAGTCCGGTTAACCGGAGTTGTACAGGTGCCCTGGGAAAAGTCGGAGGCCGAGCGCGCTGCCTGGGAAGTTTCCGGCGTGAAGGCTGTAGAAAACAAAATTGAAATAGCAAGCAGGTAAAAAGGGAAAGAAGGAGGCTCAATGCAACGCAACACGACAAATGCAAAAGAAAAAATAATCGATGCGGCGGAGCAGGTGGTCATAGAAGCCGGAGCCAGGCATCTGACACTGGAAACAGTAGCGTCCAAAGCGGGAGTAAGCCGGGGCGGCCTGCTTTACCATTTTCCCGATAAGGAAGCCTTGCTCCGGGGTATGCTGGAACGACGTGTAAGATGCATGAAGGAAAACCGAATAAAAAGGCGCAGTGAAATACCGGCAGGTCTCGATCGGGAAGCCGTGGTTTATCTGCTTTCAGTTCTGGGCGATGATCCCGGAGCGAACAGGGGGATATCGGCCGCCCTTATTGCTTCGGCGGCTCACAATCCGGAACTGCTTGCTCCGGCGCGCGAAGATTACCGTCAGATCATGAGTGACCTGACGAAAGACGGGCTTAATTTTGAATGGGCTGCGGTTATCATGCTGGCTACAAGCGGGCTCAGATTTCTGGAAGTCTTGGCCATATCTCCTTTCACTACAGAAGAACGGGGGAGGATAATAAAAGAGCTGCGGCTTTTTGCGGCAGGAAACAAAGGGAAGTGAGAAAATCAAATTACTATTCATTTTTTTGCGTCCAGTTCTTTTCTTATGGCCAGGCCTATTTTTTCCAATACATACGGTTTGCTCACATAAGATCCGGCGCCAAGACTTCTTGCTTTTGACACCTGTTCTGTTTCAGAGAAACCGCTGACGATGACGGCTTTCTGGTCGGGATTGATTTTAAGTACTCTTTCGTATGTTTCCAGGCCGTTGATGCCGGGATCCATAATCATATCCAGCATGATCAAATCAGTCTTCTTGTTTTTTACGTATTCAACTGCTTCCTCACCACTGCATACCGCTGTCGGCTGATATCCGAGTTTGTTCAGCATATTTATGGCCAGGTCTCTTTGTTCAATGATATCGTCCACAACCAGTATTGATTCCCCACGTCCCATATATTCTTCCAATGCCGGCTCGGATTCCGTAACCGCAACTTCTTCGGTGGTAGCAGGAAAGTAGATAGTAAACACACTTCCCATATTTTCTTCGCTCTGCACGTCAATATAACCATTGTGATCATTCACGGTTCCCCACACAACCGCCAGGCCAAGGCCTGTTCCGCTTCGTCCCATTACTTTTTTTGTATAAAAAGGTTCGAATATCTTTCCGATGTCTCTGGCCGGAATTCCCATGCCGTTGTCGGAAACAGTCATGACTACGTAGCTCCCCGGTCTCATCGTTTCATGGCCGTTGACCGGAGTATCGATATAACGATTTGCGGTTTGAATTCTGACTTCACCGGAATTGGTAATGGCCTCGGCAGCATTGGAAATGAGGTTCATTATGGTTTTTCCCAGATGAACAGGTGATCCCTTGATGTTATAAATATCCTTGGCCAAATCCATCCGGAAGTTTATATTGGGATAAGATAATTTGAGCTTTTCAAATTCCGGCGTTTCGAAATAATCACCGATAATTTTGTTCAACTCAACGACTTCGGAGACGGCTACACCCCTGCGGGCGAGAGTTAAAAGATCCTGAATAATAGCGGCTCCCCTTTTGCTGGATTTCATGATGCTGTTTGCATAAGCTTTAAGAGGATTGTCTTTGTCAATTTTTTTCAGGAAGAGCTCGGAATAACCAACAAGAGCACCGAGAACATTGTTCATGTCGTGAGCTACACCACCGGCCATATTTCCCAATGCCTCCATCTTTTCTGCTTGTACAAGCTGTGCCTCCATCCTTTTCCGTTCAGTAATATCGCGGGAAATTCCGCAAAGCGCGATTATATGGCCTGATTTATCTCTCACTGGAACTTTTATGATATAGAAAATTTTTTGCTGGTTGTAAATGGGAAGAGTTGTTTCGAATTCAGTGATTGCGCCGTTGAAGATTACCGGATCATTTTCATCGATCAGCATCAACTCAGGCGATAGGCAAAGCTCTTCGGTGGTTTTACCGATCATGTCCGATTCCGGTTTTCTCAGATCGGTTGCCATTTGCCGATTAACCAGAGCATAACGGCCTTCTCTGTCCTTGATAAATATCCAATCTTTGGCGGAATCAATTATCGTACGCATTTTTTCTTCACTTTCCTGCAGAGCTTCCTGGGTTAACTTGCGCTCGGTAATTTCCTGTGAAAGCTTGATGTTAATCTCAACCAGTTCCTTGGTCCTTTCTTCGATCATGTGTTCAAGATTTTTTTGATAATGGAAAAGTTGCTCTTCCGATTCTTTGCGTTTACTGATTTCCTCTTGAAGCCGGTTATTGTTTTCCCCTGATTCCTTCAATAGTTCCTGAACCTTGAAATGCAGGCGGGCATTATTCAGGGCGAAATCGATTTCATCAATCATCAGACGGCATATTCGTTCATCGTCTTCATCAAAGAAATCATCAGGAGGTTTTCCGGCAAGATTAACAACGGCGGATACGTCGTTTTCCAATACTACGGGAATACTGAGAAACGAGGGAGAACCGTATCGGGAGTCGTTAATTCGATTCGTTCTGGAATCCATCTGAATATCTTTGATTAATACGGATTTCTTTTCCAATACGGCATACTTGGCAAGTGTTTTTTCAAGCGGTATATGAAAATTAATCAAATTATCTTCGCTTATTCCGCGGATGGCGGCTATTCTGAATTGATGAAACGGCGCCTCATATTCGAGAAAAGATCCGATTCTGGCTCCCGTGACCGTCATAATTTTATCCAGAACCAATTCCTGAAGTCTCCGTATATCGAGACTTTTTTTAGCGATTTCAATTAATTCTTTCAATGCCAGTAATTCATAGGTACATTTATTCAAATCAGCGGCTGTCTTGTTGAACTTTATCATGATGTTGCTCAATGAATTACTGACCTCGCGCAGTTCAACAACATCCTGCTTGATATTCAGATTAAAGGTTCCTTCGGAATCAGCTGTTTTTATTGCCAGGAGAATAGATATAAAACGGTTAATGACGTTACGGAGAATAAATATCCCACTGATGATCAAAAGAAAAGTGAAGCAAAGAAGTAAAAATTCAGAAACGGGCAGAATAGTCTGGTTGGAATGAATAACGTAAAATAGAATTAATGCGGGGATGATGATGATAATTATTTCTATCAGAATGATTATGCGCTGGAGACGATGATTTTTATCCGCTTCTTGATCAAAATTGGCTGTCATGGTCATATTCTCCTTTTCAAAGAATAGCCTTGAACGTTTTTAGTTATGGATTAGCCATGTTGATACATTCCGGTAAGTGATAATGATAATAATTACTTAATGCTTTTTAAATATAATAAATCAGCCGCTTGTGTCAAGGGAAATGGATGTATAAAATAAAAGGATACGGTGCGCGACAGCAACAAAAATTATAATCAGGACGAAAAATTACTCAAAAAAGAGCTTTCCGCGTCATACGTTCCGATCAGGATCAATTCATCGTCTTTGTCGATCCGAATGGATGGTTCCGGATTAATGGAAGTATTTCCCTGATGCTTGATGGCGACCGCCGTGCATCCGGTTTTTTCCCGAATGCCGGATTCGGCCAGAGTCTTGCCGACAAGTGATCTGGGAGCCTGCAGATGAAAGAAATTTAACCCTTCAGCCAGAAGCATGGTTTCTTCATTTCTCAGAAAATTAAAAATGGCGTTGGCTCCCAGCGATGCATAAGACATCACAAAATCGGCCCCGGCGCGGTGCAAAGTGGATATGTTGCGATCTTCACTCGCCCGGCTCAAAATCTGCATGTCCGCTCTCAGGCTGCGCAAATACTTGGTCAGGTAAATGTTAGTGGCGTCATCGTGGGATGTAATCAAGGCGGCCGGCGCTTTTTCAAACCAGGCTTTTTCCAGGGTATGAATATCTGCGGCATCTCCGAAGACAAAATGAGAATCATCTTCACTTCGTTTCCGGTTTTTTTCAATGATCAGATAGGGGACATCCGCTTCCCGGAACCGGGAAGCTACCGTATTGCCGACACGTCCGCCGCCCACTATGATAACCGGATCGCCGGCGACTTTGCATATCTGGTAAAATGAATAAACTTCATCGTATTTGCCGATGGAAATATCCGAACCGGCAAACACGAGTACACTTGTGCGTTCAATTACCGTATCCGGTGTGGGGATAATGAAATTTCCCCTCTCCCAGATGCCGACTACGGTCAATCCGAATCTTTCCCGAAGCTTGCTTTGGGCTAATGTCTGTCCGACCAAAGGAGTTCCGATTACCGGCGCCTGGGCAATAACAAGTTGTTCGTAACGTCCGATAATGTTTGATTTACAGTCACCGGCAATAGTCCATGCCGCCAGAGAGTTTCCCAAAAGTTCATACAGCTGCAGTACGCGCGAACTTCCCGCCATCTGCAGTATATTGACGGAATGAGGCGATTCCGCCGTCGTGATGATGGGGAGATGTTCAAAATCTTCACGGAGCGTCAGGGTGATGTTGGTGTTCATCTGGTCGCTGTTGGTGGCTACAATCAGTGCCGCGTTCTGGGCTTGCAGGTTCGAATAGGTTTTGGGATCGTCGATATTACCGACGGCAACTTTGATGTCTTTATCATATAGTTCCAGCGCGCGCTGTAATTCTTCCACTACGACCACATAATCCATCTTATAGCTTGCCAGTTTCTCGATCAGAGAGGATGTTACCGGATCATAATTAGTAATAATAACGTGGTTGTGAGTGTCTGAAGGAAGTTCCCGGGGAGCGCGGCTTTTTGATTGTGCCTCCATCCAGGGTGCGAAAAAAAACTTAATAAAAATAAAGGGAAGAAGAATCAAAAGAAGAACAACTCCGGACAATAGTACAATTATGGAAAAAACACGACCGATGTCACTGGTAAAGGTGATATCTCCGAAGCCCAGGGTGGACATGACAACCATCGTCCAGTAGAGACCGGTAATCCATGAATGCTCCTGTCCCTCCATAGCCATGAGATAATGGAATAAGATGCTGTAGACAGCAATTAGTGTAATGATGACAAGTATGTACTTGATAAGTAAACTTATATTGGATTTGGTGATCTTGCTGGAAGTTAACGTGCTCACAATAGCCGGGAAAAACTTCATCAGGGGCATACCTTTGATTAATCAGGGATTTTTTTAATTTGCTTGTTTCAGTTGCAAGTATAGGTAGAACAATTTTATCTGTCAATTAAAATAGCAATTACTGTTCAGCCGATTAAGCATGAATATCTTCAATAGTCCGGCCGGAGATATACTTGTCCACTAATTCCAGCATCGCCGTGATTTTGAAAGGCTTGGAAAGGTAGGGGTATCCGTATTTCAGTATGTCCGTGGTCAAATCACGCTTGATATTTTTCAAACCGAAGAATCCACTGATATAGATAACTTTAATATCGGGATTGATTTCACGGATTTTTTTAACTAATTCTATTCCGCTCATTTTAGGCATGATAATATCGGTAAAAACCAGATCAGGTTCAAATGATAAAAAATTCTGATAGCCGTTTTCTCCGTCTACGGCAATCCGTACATCATAGCCTTCCATTATAAGCACATCGCGAAAAATTTCCTGAAGGCTGGATTCATCTTCAACGACAAGGATCTTTTTCTTTCGTCCGTTTTTCTTATGCAAATCTTTCTTAAGCAGACTGATAATATCATCGTCTGTGGTTTGGCTGATTAAATCAATAATAATATTCAGTCTCTGCTGTAGTTCTCTGGCTTTTTCTTCATTGCCGGGATTTAATTCCGGGTGATAGATTTTGCTGAGAAGATGATAGCTGGATCGAATGTAGGATAGGGCTCCGTTAGAGCCGAGTTCGTTGTATATTTCTCTGGCTTTATCGAGCAATCCGAGGAAAGAAAGTTCTTGTTCAATTAAAGTTAATTTATCCATATGTTTTTTTCAGCTCGTCTGTTGAAATGCGCTGATAATCACCAGACGATGCTTTATCCAGATAAATTTACACAGTATTCAGAGGTAAATTGCCGGAAATGTCAAGAAAATAATTTTGCCTGTTCTGTAAATGTTCAGTTATTAAGATCGTTTAATTGATTCTGGAGTTATCTGCAAAAATGGTTTTTTGCCGAAAACCTGCAGATCGAAAAATTTTATAATAGCCGGTTGAAATTTATTGAAATATTCAACTCCTCTGTCAGGTTTGGAAGACGGCAGCTCGAGGGTTAATGTAAAGATATTGCGTTCATGCCCGGCATAATTGCCGAGTGACCCGGGGAAATAGCCGAATTTTTTCCAGGGATGTTTTGTTTCCTTGCTGACTCCGTCTATCCAGCGTTCAAAAGAATAAAGATCGGACGAAGGTCCGTCAAAATCATAAAATCCCAAAGGTGAATGTATTGTTAATATCTTTTGCGGTTTGAATCTGTTGATTAAAGCCATCTGAAACAATGTCTCCTGTTCTGATCCCGGTTTTTTACCGGGATAATAACGCTTGTTTTTAGTTCCTTTGCGTTCCCATTGCTTCCAGGCCGAAGATTGCCAGTCACGGGTGGGGAAATTTCTGTTTAAATCAATGCCGCTTGCGTTCACACGGGCCGGAGGTTTGGTGAAAAAGCCGTCCGGATTGATAAGAGGTGCGATAATAACGCATTTATCCTTAAATAAATCAGGGTTATCTTGAATATGATTGGCAAATTTCAATAAAACATAAACAGTCGGCAGTTCATCTCCATGAACGCCTCCCAGAAACAAAATACAGTTGCTTTTATAAGTACCGAAAACGGCGAAGATCAGCGGGTTTTTCCGGGTGGTTGTCCGGTAATACTCCCAGGGAATTCCCTCTAATTTTATATCCTTCCACCCGTATTCCTTACACTGCAGTTCCAGAATTTTTAGAAAATTTTTCAATTCCTTTGGCGATGGCTCCAAAGCAGAAGCCTCTCCGGATATTATGAAAAAACAAAGTAAAGATAGACAAAGAAGATATTTTATCGGGAGAAATTTATTAGTCATGGTTTATTCAATAAGTTGAGATGGAGTGTTTTAAAGCAAGGGCAATATTTTTGCAAGAAATTATAAATATTGTCCGGAACGGTATTTGTTCAATAAAAAATTATTCATATCTTAAAGCGTCAATAGGATTGAGCAGAGACGCCTTGTAGGCCGGATAAAAGCCGAAGAAAATGCCGACAAAGCCCGAAAAACCAAAGGCCATGATTATGGACAGCGGGGAAACCACGGTTGTCCATTCGGTAAGTATCGATATAAGTGAAGATCCGGTTATTCCCAGAATAATCCCGAAAATTCCACCGATTAAGGAAAGAGTAAGCGCCTCGATAATAAATTGAATCCGGATGTCCCATGTTTTTGCGCCGATGGCCATGCGAATGCCGATTTCCCTTGTTCTTTCAGTGACTGAAACCAGCATAATGTTCATAATACCGATGCCGCCGATGAGCAGGGAAATGGAAGCAATTGCCCCCAGTAATATCGTCATGACACGGGCCGATTGTTCCGCCACCTGCATCATCTGGGAGAGGTTTCTTACGGTGAAATCATCTTCTTTGGAAGGGCCGCTGCGATGCCTCTGGCGCAGCAGTTCGGTGACCTGTTTTTCCGCAAGTGCCATGTCGTCAGCACTTCTTGCCTTGACCATAATGGAGCGCACCATACCCGGTACATGCGTGGCAACAATCTTTTTTTGAGCAGTAGTGAGCGGAATATAGATGACATCGTCCTGATCCTGTCCCATAATGGATTGTCCTTTGGGTTCGAGGACGCCGATTACCGTAAAAGGAACTTTCTTAATCCGGACTATCTGACCTATGGGATCAATGCCGCCGAAGAGATTATCCACAACAGTCTGTCCCAGAATGCAGACCTTGGTAGCGCTGCGGATATCCTGATCGGTAAAATTTCTTCCGGTCACGAGGGTGCAATCTTTCACTTCCAGAATGCCGGGAGATGTTCCGAAAATGCCTGTAGCCCAGTTTTGATTTCCATAGACCACCTGGGCGGCGGTATTAACGAAAGGAGCAACCGCGCTTACTGCCGAGCATTCTTTTTCGATGGCTTCGGCATCATTTCGAGTCAGTGTGGAGTGGCTGCCGCTGCCCATACGAATACCGCCTTGCGTTATACTGCCGGGAATGACGATAAGCAGATTACTGCCGACACTCGCTATTTGTTCGGATATCTTTTGACTGGCGCCGGTACCGACAGCCAGCATGGTTATTACCGCTCCCACACCGATAATTATACCCAGCATGGTGAGAAAAGAACGCATTTTATTTACCCATAGTGCCCGCAGAGCGATTTTGAATGTTGAATTTACATTAATCATTTCTTCACCACAGGCACATCGCTGACAATGTGACCATCCAGAAATCTAATGATCCTTTTGCTGAATTCGGCAATATCCTGTTCATGGGTAACCAGAATGATGGTTGTCTGCGCCTCCGAATTCAGCTGCACAAACAGTTCCATGATTTCCACGCTGGTTTTTGTGTCAAGATTGCCGGTTGGTTCATCCGCGAGGATAACGGGAGCGTCATTGACCAGAGCCCGGGCGATGGCAACCCGCTGCTGCTGTCCTCCGGAAAGCTGGTTGGGGTTATGATCCTCGCGTCCCTGAAGCCCGAGCCTGGCCAAGGCATTCATAGCTCTTTTTTTTCTTTCTTTGGCGGTAATGTGATTGTAAAGTAGGGGAAGTTCAACATTTTCCAGAGCGGATGTGCGGGGCAGGAGATTAAAACCCTGAAAGACAAAGCCGATTTTTCGATTGCGGATTTCAGCCAGATTGTCTTTGTCCAAGTCACCGATGCTGGTGCCGTCCAGAAGGTAATCGCCGCCGGTCTGCTGATCCAGACAGCCGATCAGATTCATAAATGTGGATTTCCCTGATCCCGAAGGTCCCATGATGGACACAAATTCTCCGGCATTAATCCGGACCGATATATTTTCCAGGGCATGGACAACATTGTCGCCTACAAAGTAGAATTTGCTGAGATTTCTTGTTTCAATCAAAGCCATCTTAAGTCCTTAACGGATAAATCTCGGAGGACCACCCGCCGGATCATTCTTCTTTTTAGAGTTTGCAGCTTCTTCAATAATAACCAGCTGTTCGGGAGTTATATTGCCTTCCGCCACTTGTGTGTAATTGCCGTCGGTGATGCCGGTCTTAATTTTCACATGCTTCATCTTTTTATTTTCTAAAATCCAGATACCTGTACCTTTTGCTGTCTTTTCCACGGGACTGACAATGTTTTTCCCGGTTAGCGCCGGTTTGAAACGAAGTGCGGCATTGGGGATGCGCAGTACTCCGGAGACGGTTGCCGTTTCGATGGCGACATTGGCCGTCATTCCCGGTTTAAGTTTGAGATCGGTGTTGTCCACGGTTATAACGGCATTGTAAGTAACAACATTGGAAACAGTAATCGGGGCATTGCGGACAACGGAAACTTTACCGGAAAATGTTGCTTCCGGGTAAGCATCAACAGTAAAAGCCACATTTTGACCAGCTTTTACCTGTCCGATATCCGCCTCGTCTACGCTTGTATCTATCTGCATTTTGGTTAAATCCTGGGCAATGGTAAAGAGTGTCGGTGTTTGGAAGCTTGCTGCTACCGTTTGCCCGATATCAACGTTGCGGGAAATAACAACGCCGTTAACCGGCGAAAGTATTTTGGAATATTTTAAATTGACGGAGGCGGAATCGAGGGCTGCCTGGGTTTGCTGAATTTGTGCGTGGGCGACCTTAATTTGCGCCCGGGCGGAAAGATAATTTGTCTCCGCCGTGTCAAGATCGCTTTTCGCGATAAAATTTTTGGCATAGAGCGTTTTGTTTCTTTCCCAGGTTATTTGAGTATCACGCAATGCAACCTGTGCTTTTTCCAGATTGGCTTTTGCCGACATTAAATTGGCCCGGGCCTGTCCGACCTGTGCTTCAAAAATGGCCGGGTCGATTTGCGCCAAAAGCTGCCCTTTCTTTACCGGAGAATTATAATCAGCGAAAAGTTCTTTAATTGTGCCGGAGACCTGAGTTCCCACCTGAACAGTTGTTACTGCATTGACGGTGCCGGTTGCCGTAATAGTAGCTTTGATGTCGCCGCGGGTTATTTTGGCGGTAATAAATTTCGGGACATTTTTATCGGATTGGAAAAAAAAGAAAAATCCCGTTCCCACGGCAATAAGCACAATTACCGCAATGATTATTTTTTTCATTTATCAGCTCCCATTGCTTTTTGCAGACCGGCCTCATTCACCATATAGTCGGACAGTGCATTGATATAAGTCATTTTAGCATTATTTAAAGAGATCATGGCATCGGTGATCTCAATATAACTGCCGACACCTGAAGCATACCGGCCATGGGCAAGCTCTAAATTTTCTTCTGCCTGCCGTACGACAACAGTACCTGCGGAAATTCGTTCTTCCGCTTCCCGAAGAGATAAATACGCCGATTCTATTTCCTGATATACTTTTTGTTTCAAAGCATCTTCGTTTGCCTTTAGAACATCCAGATTGGCCCGGGCTTCTTCCACCTGATATTTTGTGGAAAGGCCGGTGAAAAGAGGGAAGGTCAATGTGACGCCGACATTCCAGGATTTATCCAGGGAAGTATCATCGCCGGTATAGCCGTAGGCGGCAGTGCCGGAAAGTGTCGGCAAATAGCCTTTTTTTTGCAACTGGATGGTTTTTTCCAGCCCTTCCTTTTTCCTTGTAAGGGAAAGAATATCCGGCCGGTTCATATAGGCGTTTTGTAAAGCATCGGGAAGTGAAATTTCACAGGGCTTGTAAATCAAATCATCCGTAATTTCATATTCTGGTACGTTTGTTACGCCCATAGCATTGTTAAGATTTATTTTTGCTATCCGCAGGGAATTTTCCGCTTTCAGTAAGTTGATCCGGGCATTGCTTAAATTTACTTCGGCACTGGTTACATCGATTTTGGAGCTTTTTCCCGCTTCAAAGAAAGCTTTGGTCATTTTGTAATGTTCCAGGAACTGGTTTACCGTCTCGGAGGCCACATTCCTGCTCATTTTACCCTGCAAAAACCCATAATAATATTGCTTAACGTTAAATATAACCTGGCTACGGACATTATGGAGATCGGCCTCGGACGATTCCTTGTTCAAGCTTTGTATCTCCACCTGGGTGGATGTTTTGCCGAAATCAAAAATATTTTGACTTAAATTCAGAGTGTTGGAGTACTGATTGTAGGGATCATTGCGTAAAGAGGAAACAGCAGGGCCAATCCTTTGATAATTGGATTGAAAAGTCAGTTGCGGATAATAATTAGACCTGGCCTGGCCTATTTTGCTTTCCCCGGCTTTTACGGTTCCGGAGGCTGCGTTAATACTGGGATGGTTCGTAAGAGCGATGGCAATACAACGCTGCAGATCCAGCAGGTCGCCTCTTTTAATGATGTCGGCTCCGTATGATGGAGAGGCGATAAAAAAAATTGACAGTATTACTGTAAGAAATTTTTTATGCATAGGCAATCCTGTTTAGGCAAAGATCAAAATACCAGGTTAAAATATGCGGTCAAAAACGCTGAGAATAATCCGCAATTGCGGAAACTATCTTGATTAAATAAATTTTTCAACCGTTTGTTTATTCCCGGTTCTATCCCGGAGTAGATTAAACATAATTATTTTTAATATTCCGGTTGTTGTAAACAGGTTATGAGCAATGCTTATGCCAGGTGCGAAAGAATAGTTTTAAATTATTATAAATTAACGGCATTCTTAAATAATAAGACAATAACTTATTAAAAACAAAGATATAATAATTGGTCCTGGAGAATCAGATAAGCGGAGCATTCAGAAAATTGATTTTCCGGCGGGGTGTTTTATTAAAAAAGTGGATAGGATTTACCCGTTTATGAGTATCCGGGAGAGTAAATATTAACCAGCGGAAGTCAGCTGGAAAAGACCGTAATAATTTGTTATAAATAAAACAAATTACAAAGGTTGTGTTTTTGTATCATTAATTATTTTTCTTCAAGCGAGGTCGACTATTCCTAATTACGTTAAATATCTGGAAAGAATAAAAACCGGCCAGAAAGGGCTCAATCCCTTTCTGGATTTTATGAGCATTGAACTTACAGACTTAAAAGAAGGTTATGCCCGGTTTCGCATGCCGGTTCGTCCCGAATATTTACAGGGAGCGAAATCGATACAAGGAGGCTTGCTGGTTGCTCTGGCCGACGAGTGTATTGCTCATGCCATGATGACAAAGCTATTACCGGAAGAAGGATTAACGACAATTGAACTCAAAAGCAATTTTCTGGCCGGGGAAAATTCCGGAGATATTATTGCCGATGCTACCGTCTTCAAAAAAGGTAAAAGCCTGATTATCGGTGATTGCCTGGTGACAAATGCTCAGGGTAAAAATCTCTGCCGTGTCTCGGCGACATTTCTGCTGTTGAACAAGAAAGAGAAGAAGGTTACATAAAAAGCCGGCGATAAAGGTAAATTATTCCAGGCCCTGTTGTATCTTTATTGACCGGCAGGCGTAAATTTGTTAATCAAACGTACACTAATATAATCTATACCAGAACGGGAAGGAGATTTCACATGATCGACCTGCACACTCATTCCATTTTCAGCGACGGAGATTTAATCCCGGCGGAACTGGCCCAGCGGGCGTATGCTGCGGGATATAAAGCAATAGCCATTACCGATCATGCTGATCATTCCAATTATGATTTCATTATTCCCCGACTGATCAAGGTATGCAAAAAGATCACCCAAAGGGGCAAGATTACCGTTTTGCCGGGAATTGAACTTACGCATGTCGATCCGCTCGATATTGCCTCTCTGGCTGCCGATGCCCGCAAACTGGGAGCCAAAATAGTGATAGTACACGGGGAAACGCTTGTGGAGCCGGTGCCCCCCGGAACTAACCGTGCTGCCCTCAGAGCCGATATCGATATTCTGGCGCATCCGGGCCTGATCACGGCGAAAGAAGCGGAAATTGCGGCGGCAAGAGGTATTTATCTGGAAATAACCACCCGCAGAGGCCACAGTTTAAGCAATGGTCATGTGGCTAAAATTGCCGCTCAATGTAAGGCAAAACTTGTTTTGGATAATGATGCCCATTCTCCTGCTGATTTTGTCGGTGCGGAAGCGGCGGCAAAGATTGCTCATGGTGCCGGATTGACAACAAAAGAGATTATGGCCATGTTTGCGAATTCAAAATACATTATCCAGAGAGCTCTTTAGTGACCTCAGCCAGTGGCAACCGCCCATTAAAAATATGCCTCCTTACCTACCGGGGAAATCCCGCTTCCGGCGGCCAGGGTGTTTATGTAAGGCATTTGAGCAAGGCTCTAATTGATCTGGGGCATAGTGTTGACGTGATGTCCGGGCCGCCTTATCCGCATCTTGATGCCGGAATCAAACTGCATCACTTGCCCGGTCTTGATCTTTATAATCCCGATCACCTCTTCAAGGTCGAAAAACTGCGTGATCTCGCCTCTCCGTTGAATCTGTATGAATTCTTAAGCATGTGCAGCGGCGGTTTTCCGGAACCTTATACCTTCGGCGTCCGTGTCCACAAATATCTCCGCAAACATTCGGCAGGTTACGACATTGTTCATGACAACCAGTGCCTTGCCTACGGCATCGGCAGAATCGCCGGGCTCGGCATTCCGACTGTGGCAACAATTCATCATCCCATTACCGTAGATAAGTATGAGGAAATCCGGGAAGCACGGTCCGTGTATCATAAAATGAGGATTCGGCGCTGGTATTCGTTTATCCGGATGCAAAAGAAGGTGGCCGGGAAAATCTCTCACATCATTACCGTCTCGGAGTGCGCAAAAAATGATATTGCGCAGGAATTTGCCATTAAGAAGTCACGCTTTCATGTGGTTCCCAACGGTGTCAATACGGAATATTTTTATCCTGTGCAAAATCCCGCCAGGCCCGATAATTCGTTGCTCGTTACCAACAGTGCGGATACTCCTCTCAAGGGATTGCGCTATCTGCTCGAAGCTGTGGCTCTTCTGCAGAAGAAACGCTCAATAAAATTAACTGTAATCGGTGAACCGAAAAAAAACGGAATAATCCGGCGGCTTGTCGGAGAATTGGGAATCGGGGGTATTGTTCATTTTACCGGACGGATTAAAAATGAAGATTTTGCCCGCTATTATGCCGAGACTACGGTTGCTGTTGTGCCTTCTTTATATGAGGGCTTCGGCATTCCCGCGGCGGAGGCAATGGCCTGCGGCGTGCCTCTTGTCAGTACCAGCGGTGGAGCATTGCCGGAAGTGGTGGGCAATGCCGGAATAATAGTGCCTCCGGCGGATGCGGCAGCGTTGGCCCACGCCATTATCAATCTTCTCGATAATCCGGATTATCGCAACAGACTGGCCGGGGCGGGGCTGGCACGGGTCAAAGCAGTTTTTAACTGGCAGCGGGCGGCGCAGGATGTCGTGAGTGTTTATCGAGAGGCGATTAATGGTTACGATAGACGTTCCTGATCTGCACTTGCAATCCGGCAGAATTGTGCTTGATGCCGGCTGCGGAACAGGCAGGCATTTACGTGAACTTGTGAAAATACCCGGTCTGCGGATATTCGGGATTGACCGGAATGAAGAAGATTTGAATAAAGCCCTTGCTTCTTTGCGGGAAATGACTGACGCCGCAACAAAGCATCTCCAGGTTCTGAAAGCGGATGTCAACCGGCTGCCGTTTGCCGATGAAGCATTTGATTGCGTCATCTGCTCGGAAGTGCTGGAGCATATTCCGGAGCATCATAATGCCCTGCGGGAGCTGGTGCGCGTATTGAAGCCGCAGGGTGATCTGGTGGTAAGCGTTCCCCGCTACCTGCCGGAAAAGATCTGCTGGATGATTTCCCGGGACTACTTTAATGAGAAAGGCGGACATCTTCGTATTTATAAAACAAACCGGTTGAAAAAAATGCTTTCAGAAAGTGGAGTCCGTTGCCGGGAAATTAACTATCGCCATGCATTGCATGCTCCTTACTGGTGGATAAAATGCCTGGTGGGCCTGAAAAATGAAGGACATTGGCTGGTCAGATATTATAAGAAATTTCTGGAGTGGGATATTATGCAAAAGCCATTTTTTGTGCGCAGGCTCGAAGAAATTTTAAACCCGATCTTAGGCAAAAGCATTGTTTTTTATTTAAAGAAGGGCTGAGAGTGGAATTAAACTTGTCCGTTCAGGATAACAAGAACACCATATCCGCAGAAGAGCTGGGGGCTTTTATTGCTTCTCTGCAAAAAGAAACCGGCGAAATTCCCTGGTCTGCCGGAGGGAAAACCGATCCGTGGGATCATGTGGAAAGCGCCATGGGTTTGAGCGTCGGCGGATTTTATGCCGAGGCCGTGCGGGCTTATGAATGGCTGGCCGGGCAACAGCTTCCCGACGGCAGCTGGTGGTCAGCGACAAAAGACGGGGCAGTTATTGATCCTACCAAAGAAACACATTTTTCGGCTTACATGGCTGTCGGGGTTTTTCATCACTACCTTGTCACCGGGAATGTGAATTTTTTAAAATCAATGTGGCCTGCGGTATCCAAAGGGATTGACTACGCAGTGAGCATGCAGGCACCGGAAGGAGAAATATTCTGGGCTAAAAATAAAGACGGCGTTGTTGACAGCATGGCTCTGCTTACGGGATGCAGTTCCATCCATATGAGCATCAAATGCGCTTTTGCGATCGCGGAGATCATAGGCAAAAAGCGACCGCAGTGGGAAAAAGCAGACAGGCTGCTGGAGACGGCCATTAAAAACAAACCGGATCTTTTCAACAGAATTAAATCCCGCTTTTCGATGGATTGGTATTATCCGGTATTATGCGGAGCGGTAACCGGTGCAGAAGCGAAAAAGAGAATAGATAAATCATGGGAAAAATTTGTTGTGCCGGAGTGGGGGGTGCGTTGTGTTTCCGATCACCCCTGGGTAACTATTGCCGAATCGGCGGAACTGGTTTTGGCGCTGACAGCAATCGGCGATATATTCAGGGCAAGACTGGTCTTCGGCTGGATTGCCGACAAAAGGTACAGTGACGGATCATTCTGGATGGGAGCTACTTTTCCGGATGGAGTTATCTGGCCGGAAGAAAAAACCGGCTGGACGGCGGCGGCGGTTCTCTTGGCCTGGGATGCTTTAAATGAAATAACTCCGGCGGCAAAACTTTTCAGCCATCAATTCTGGGGGCCCAGACAGAAATCTAAACATCAATATTAATGTATTATGAGAAAAGATCATAGGCCTTATTACGTCAAACATTTATACAACGAATTCCAGAAGTGGTATGCGCATTACTATCTGGCGCCGCAATGCGAGTATTATGGCCATGGTCTGCACTTCATGAAACCGTGGCACGTGGAAATATTCGGTGGCCCGGTATCTCTGGGAGATTATACAACGGTTATAGCCACGCCGGATAAAAAAGTCAGATTTACTATCTGGTCAAAAGATGAAAATTCCGGAAAAATTGCAATCGGTAAATGTTGCCTCATATGTCCGGGCACGCGTATTATGTCGGCAACGGCAATAAACATCGGCGACGGCTGCATGATGGCACAAAGCGTATCAATAAGCGATTCCGATTGGCACGGCATATATGACCGCAGTCAATCCATCGGCAACACCGCGGCTGTAAATATAGGCCACAATGTCTGGATCGGCGATAGTGTCTTGGTCGGGAAGGGAGTTACAGTCGGGGATAATGCGATTATCGGAGCCGGTGCGGTGGTACTGAAAGATATACCGGCTAATGCCATTGCCGGAGGCAATCCGGCAATGGTACTGAAATACCTTGATCCCGCAAAGCCCCTTACGACTCGAACCCAGTGGCTTGCCGAACCGTCCAAGCTGGCGGCTGATTTTGAAATAATTGACAGAACCAATATGGCCGGGAATACTCTTGCCGGATGGTTCCGATCCATGCTCTTTCCGCGTAAAGGAGACTGACTATTGCGGATTGCCATTATTGCGACACCTTATCCACTTTCCGAAATACCGTCACCGCCCCTGGGCATAACATATGTAGCGGCAGCTTTTCTTGCCGCCGGCGCCGAAGTTAAAATATTTGATTATGTTATTTCCGGCTACTCCAAAGAAAAACTAAATAAACAGCTCAATGACTTTCAGCCGGACGTTGTCGGCGCCGGTTCAGTTACGATGAACTTTTACGAGGCACAGAAGATCCTGCGGGATGTCAAAAGCATCAATCCGGAAGTAATCACCATGATGGGCGGGCCGCATGTATCGTTTACGGCGGAAGAAACTTTAAAAAAATATCCGGAAATTGATTTGATTTTGTTGGGTGAGGCGGAAGAGACAATCGGGGAATTGTTGCCTCACCTGAAAAATATCGGCAAATGGGAAAATATTTCCGGAATTGCTTACAGAAAAGAAGGTGGCGTATTTATTACAGGCCAAAGAAAATTTATTGCCGATATTGATACTCTTTCCCAACCGGCGCGTCACTTGTTGTCTGTGACGCGCTATCGGGCGTTGGGGTTTCCCGTCAGCATGATTACCGGGCGCGGCTGTCCCCATTCCTGCATATTTTGCCAGGGTCGCAGAATGGTCGGTGCAAAAATACGCCGGCGCCGAGTCGAAAACGTACTCGATGAAATGGAGGGGATATTGGCTCTGGGCTTTGAGCGCATCAATATCGCCGATGACCTTTTTGCCGCAGACCTTGAGCGGGTAAAGGAAATATGCCTGGGGATCCGGAAGCGCGGTTTAAAGTTCACCTGGAGTGCTTTTGCCCGTGTAGATACCGTCGATCAGGAGATGCTGAAGGTGATGGTTGATGCAGGTTGTGACAGCGTCAGCTTCGGTGTGGAGACCGGCAATGAGGATATGCTCAAAAGGATTAAAAAAGGGATAAAACTCGAACAGGTGCGCAGTGCAGTGAAAATGTGCCAAGAGGCGGGCATGATCGCCCATGCCTCCTTCATGGTCGGCCTGCCGGGAGAAACAAAGGAAACTCTGAAGCAGACGGAAGATTTTGCCCGCAGCCTGAATATTCTTTACGGCTATCATTTTTTAGCGCCGTTTCCTGGAACGACAGTGCGCGAAAAAGTTCACAAATATGATTTGGAGATATTAACGGACAATTGGGATAAATATGATGCCAACGATGCCATTGTCAGGACTTCGGCATTGAGGCCGCAGGATATTCGGAAATTCGTTTCCCGCTATGACAATGAGGTGGAAGAGGAATGGCAAAGGCTTTTGCGCGGTTATGAAAATGGTGCAAATACACCGGCGGAAAATTTGCAGGTGGAAGGCCACTCCCGCATGCAACTGAGTTATCGGATTTTAAAAGACGACCTTATTGAAAAATGCGGTTTCGTCGAAAATTCGATATTTCAAGGCTCGCAACAAAATGCTCTGATCGAGTTGTGCAAAAGGATTGCGGCTCAAACCGGTGCCGCTGAGTCAGTCGTCAATAAAACAATTGGTGATTTCGCCCATCGCGGTTATCTGCAAGCGGCGGTTTCCGGTGGAGACTGTATATGGAAATGGGTAGGTAACGATTAGTAATCTATAGGAGCAAATCATTAAAAGTTCAGCAAAAGCAAGCCGCCCGATCGCGGCGTCCGGTCGGCTTTTGTACTGTCCAAAGTATAATTTATAAGATCAACACTGTTCATAATTCCGTTTCCAATAACCATTACAACACAGTCTCCCGTGCCGTGGCAAGCTTTGCCAATAAAAGCAGCGCTTAATTTTGAGCTCTTCAGGGCATCGGGAAATGGAATCAGCGGATACAGACGCTCAAAACTTCCATCAAATCTGTTTCTCCGGCGATTACCTTGCTGACACCGCATTGCAACAGTGTCTCCATACCTTCAGTCATTGCCGTTTTACGCAGAGCGGCAATGGATTTGCGGCTGATGATCATTTGTTTGATGTTGTCGGAGGCGATCAGCAGTTCAAAGAGACCGATTCTGCCGCGGTATCCCATGTTGTTGCATTCTGTACAACCTTTAGTTCTGTAGAGTTTAAAATCACCGTCATTCTTTATATTGAGTGCGGCAAAGGCTTTCTCACCGTAATGATGGGCAAGCTCGGCGTATTCCTGTGCGGAGGGCTGATAAGCTTCTTTGCATTTAACGCACAGGCGACGGACCAGTCTCTGGGCGAGAACGCAAAGCAGGGAATCGGCGAAGGCAAAGGGATCGATGCCCATATCAAGAAGACGTACTATGGTTTCCGGGGCATTATTGGTATGCAGAGTACTCATCACCAGGTGGCCTGTTGTCGATGCTTCTATGCCCATTTTGGCCGTTTCATAATCACGCATTTCTCCAACCATTATCACATCGGGATCAGCGCGCAAAAATGATCTCATAGCTGCTGCGAAATCAAGGCCTATTTTATGATGAATCTGCAATTGACGAATTCCCTGCTGTGTGATTTCTACGGGATCTTCCGCCGTCCAGATTTTAACGTTGGGTTTATTGATCACCTGCAGTGCGGCATGAGCGGTAGTTGTTTTTCCCGACCCGGTCGGCCCGACAAGCAGTATTAGTCCGTAAGGCTTGGTAAGTTGTGATTTGAAAAGGGTATGGACGTTTGGGGGCATACGGAGTTCATCAAGCGTCATAATTTTTCCCCGGGTAAGAAGGCGCAACACCACATCTTCCACGTAACCATGTGTGGGCAGGGTGGCAACACGAAGTTCTATCTCGTCGGCGCCCGGCACTTTGTATTTGATCTTGCCGTCCTGCGGAAGACGTTTCTCCGTAATATCAAGGTTGGCCATTATTTTTATACGGGAAACTATGGCCGCCTTGTATTCGTAGGGAAATGTCTTGTAAGGGATGCATTCACCGTCAATGCGAAAACGGATATTTACGATCTTGTCCTGGGAATCAGGCTCAATGTGGATGTCGGAAGCTCTTTTATCATAAGCTTCACTGATCGCATCATTGACGAGTTTTACAACGCTTAAATCCGCTTCCGAAACACCCGGAATCTTCCCTATTTTTGTCTCTCCAGAGGTGATATTTTCATCCTCCGGTTCACCGACATCATAAAAATATTCAATAAATTTCCAGATGTCTTGTTTTGTTGCCGAAACGTATTCAACTGCTTTTGTCTTCAGAATATTTTCTATGATGTCCCGTTTAAGAATATTATTGGGATTGTCGACTATTACGACGATCTTTCCGCCTCTTAATTCCAGAGGAACCCAGAGCTCGCGTCTTAAATATTCGTAACGCAGGCTTTTCAAAAGTTCTTCGGGGATGGGATATTCCCTGTTAAATATGACTGAATTGCCGGGGACGGGAGAATCTGTTTTTATCCTTGGTCCGTGTTTATGGGAAATATTTTTTGATCCGGTATTCTCTTCAGAGTCAACTTCAGTTTTATTAATCATGATATGGATTCCTCAAAATAATAACAGGTTTAAATATAAGTATAGGAGAACCGGTAGCCGGGGTCAATTTGAAAAAAATAATTTTTGGGAAATCATGTACTTATTTCTGTTCGGAATATAAGCAGCGGGGTTATCTTTCCGCTTTAATATTCCCAGTGATTGAACCATCGGCATTTCATCATAAGAAAGAGATGCCAGGGCCTTTTGATAAACCTCATAAGGGGCCTGACCTCCCTGGGCCGGATCCGGGAAAATATCATGAAAAACAAGATAACCTCCCGGGATAATATGCCTTGACCATGTATCGTAATCGGAAAGCACTGATTCATAGGCATGACTGCCGTCGATAAAAACAAAGCTCAAAGGAGTTTGCCAGCTGCGACCCACTATCTCGGAGCGTCCCACAACCGGAATTACCGCATCTTCCAGATTGAAATCAGTAATTGTTTTACAAAAAAATTTTAAAGTGTCGATTTTCCCCGTTTCCTGATTCAGTAAATCAGGATCAAAGTAAGCTTCTCCGGGCTGTTGTTCTTCCGAACCGCAATGATGGTCGATGGAAAATAAAATGGATTTATTTGCTTTACAGGCGCTGCCTATATAAACGGCGGACTTTCCGCAGTAACTGCCGATTTCCAGACAGGGGCACCGTTTACTCGCCGCAAGTGCCAGTTTATAGAGGTAATCGGCTTCCTGCTCATCCAAAAAACCTTTTATTTTTGATGCCTTTGCTTTGTTAATATTCAATCGGGCTGTCACCATTTATGAAGAATTATTAGTTTAATAATCTTTAAAGAATCAAAATGCAAGGCAGGGATTAAAAAAAATAACTTTAATGAATTTATTTTCTTGATAATGACTATATGTAGTGGTATTGTAATCGACAGCCCCAATATATAGCGTCGTTGGTGGGGTTGTATTTCTTCTTTTTTATCTGTTTACGGGAGTCAAAATGAATACAAAAATTAAAAAGAGAGATGGCCGTTTTGTTAAATTTAATGCGGAAAAAATTACCAACGCCATAGCCAAAGCCGGAATGGCCACAGGTGAATTTGATCTCCAGGAGGCCCGTAAATTAACCATCAAGGTGTTGAATCTTGCCGAGAAATTATTTGACAGCCGTGTCCTGAATGTAGAAGAAATTCAAGATATCGTAGAAGAAGTTCTTCTGCTTTCCTCGTATCGCAAAACGGCAAAATCTTACATTATTTATCGTGATCAACATGCCCGCTTACGTGATATCACCAATAAGATGGAAGTAGATCTTGTCGATCAATATCTGAAAAAATCAGACTGGAAAATCAATGAAAACAGCAATATGGACTATTCGTTGCAGGGTTTGAACAATTACATTTCATCGGAAGTCAGCAAAGTTTACTGGCTCAATGAAATTTATACTCCGGAAATCAGGAAAGCGCATAATGATGGTGACTTCCATATTCATGACTTGAGCTTGCTTTCCGTATATTGCGTCGGATGGGATTTGTATGATTTGCTTTTACAGGGGTTTCGGGGTGTTTCCGGCAAGGTAGAGTCCAAGCCGGCAAAGCATCTGCGGAGCGCTTTAGGGCAGGTGGTGAATTTCTTTTATACCCTGCAGGGAGAAGCGGCCGGAGCACAGGCTTTTTCTAATTTTGATACTCTTCTGGCGCCTTTCATCCGTTATGACGGATTGAAATTTGCCGAAGTAAAACAAGCTTTGCAGGAATTCATCTTTAATATTAATGTGCCGACGCGGGTCGGCTTCCAGACACCTTTTACCAATGTAACACTCGATATTACCGTTCCCAAATATTATTCCGACCAGAGCGTGATCATCGGCGGCGAGCCGCAAAAAGAAACCTACAAGGATTTTCAGGAAGAAATAAATATTTTTAATAAAGCTTTCCTGCAGGTTATGGCGGAAGGTGATGCCAAGGGAAGAGTATTTACATTCCCGATTCCGACTTACAATATTACCAAAGATTTTAACTGGGATGATCCCAATATGCAGGATTTGTGGGAAATGACCGCCAAATACGGAGTTCCTTATTTTTCCAATTTCATTAATTCCGACATGAATCCGGAAGACGCCCGCAGTATGTGTTGCCGCCTGCGGATCGACAACCGGGAGTTGGAAATGAGAGGCGGCGGATTGTTCGGTTCTAATCCGCTTACCGGCTCCATCGGTGTTATCACCATTAATATGCCGCGCATTGCCTATCTTGCGAAATCCAAAAAAGATTTTCTGCAGAAGCTGGAAACATTAATGGAAGTTGCCAAAGAGAGTCTGGAGACGAAAAGAAAAGTTCTGGAAAAATTTACCGAAGGCAATCTTTATCCGTACACCAAATACTATCTGCGCAATGTTAAAGAGCGGTTCAATGAGTACTGGAAGAATCATTTTTCCACTATCGGACTGGTCGGCATGAATGAAGCCTGTTTAAATTTTCTGGGGAATAATATTGCTTCGGAAGAAGGGCAGAAGTTTACTAAACAGGTTCTTGATTTTATGCGAACAAAACTGATCAGTTTCCAAAAGGAAACGGGAAATAACTACAACCTGGAATCAACACCGGCGGAAGGCACTTCTTATCGTCTGGCGAAAATTGATAAAGAAAAATATAATGACATCATTTGTGCCAGCGACGGCGAAGCAAGGAAGGCGGAGCCGTTTTATACCAATTCCACACAATTGCCGGTAAACTATACCGACGATGTTTTTGAGGCGCTGGATTTGCAGGATGAAATTCAAATAAAATATACCGGAGGTACGGTTTTTCATACATTTGCCGGAGAGAGGATTGATGATCCCCAATCGGTGAAAAAACTGGTCCGGAAGATTTGTTACAATTACCATTTACCCTATATAACCTTTACTCCCACCTTCAGCGTATGCCCGTCACACGGCTATATAAAAGGCGAACATGAAACATGCCCGACCTGCGCCGATAATTGCGAGGTTTATTCCCGCGTAGTCGGGTATTTGCGGCCGGTTAAACAGTGGAATAAAGGCAAACAGGAAGAATTCAACTCGCGACAGGTATTTCGGTTTCAATAACCAAAAGGTTTTGTCGTAAAAACAATTCCCGGCGCGGTGCGTCTGCGCGTACAATACAAGGAAAAAGCAAAATGAATATCGGCGGTTTGCAGAAAGTATCATTGATTGATTATCCGGGGATGATTTGCGCCGTTATTTTTTTACAGGGGTGCAATTTTAAATGTCCGTATTGCCATAATCCGGAACTCGTGAACTCACGGTTGTTTCAGCCGTGTCTTGATGAAGATGCCGTGCTGAACTTCCTGAATACTCGTCGAGGTAAGCTCGATGCCGTGACAATTACCGGCGGTGAGCCTACTATCCAAAAAACATTGCTGCCGTTTATAAAAAAGATAAGAAAAATGGAGTTTGCCGTAAAATTAGATACCAACGGATCGCAACCGCAGGTCGTGAGGGCTCTTCTAACGAATAAACTGCTCGATTTTATTGCCATGGATATAAAGAGCCCCCTGGACAAGTATAAAGCAGTTGCCGGTGTACCGATTGACCCTGAAAAAATAATGGAAAGCATCAGTATTATATTGCAGACCGGGCTGCCGTGTGAATTCCGTACGACTATTGTCAAATCACAATTGACGCCAAATGATATTTTGAAAATTGCCGCTCTAATTCCGGGGGCACATCATTATGTATTACAGAAATTTATTCCGGTAAAAACTCTTAATAAAAAATTCCTTCAGGAAGAAAGTTATTCCGAGGATGAACTGGAGAAAATTAAAAAACGCCTTGAAAAAGACAATGCCTCTGTTATAGTCAGGTAATAACAGATTAACAAAGGCTGGCCATGAGTACGAATAATGAAAATCATTATGGCGGCATCACCGATAATAATCAAAACAACCGGTTTTTAATCAATCGGCTGAATGCAGTTCAGCAATTGTCCGAATTACAATTAGATCAGATCAAAAGACTTACCCGTATCGGTACGGCGCTTTCGGCGGAAAAAAAACTTGATCGCCTTCTGGAGATGATTGTTGATGAAGCGCGCAAGTTTACCAATGCCGATGCCGGGACTCTTTATATAATGTCGGATGATGAAAAGGAACTTCATTTTGCAATTGTTCAGAACAGTTCACTGGCTGTACGTATGGGTGGTTCCGGAGGGAAAATAGCCTGGCCGCCCGTGAGGCTGAGAAATTCCGACGGTAGTCCTAATAATGCCAATGTATCGGCTTATGTTGCCGTATCCGGCGAGACAATAAATATTGCCGATGTATATCATGCCCGGGGTTTCAATTTTGCAGGAACGAAAAAATTTGACCGGAGTACCGGTTATCGTTCCAAGTCCATGCTGGTTGTGCCTTTACGTAATCATGAAAATGACATTATCGGTGTTTTACAACTTTTAAATGCGTTGGACCCGAAAACCGGCGAAGTAATAAAATTTTCTCCGGAATACCAGGAAATGATTCTGTCTTTGGCATCACAGGCGGCGGTGGCTCTTTCCAATAACCGTTTGATTCATGACCTGGAAAACCTGCTGGAATCATTTATTCGAACAATTGCTACGGCCATTGATGAAAAGTCTCCTTATACCGGCGGTCATGTACGCCGGGTTGCCGAATTGACAATGACGATGGCTCATAAAATCAATGACATAAATTATGGTAAATTTGCCGACATAAAGTTTTCCGATGATCAGCTGCGGGAGTTACGCCTGGCCGCCTGGCTCCATGATGTCGGGAAAATCACCACTCCTGAATATGTGGTGGATAAGGCAACAAAGCTGGAATCTGTTTATGATCGGATTCACGATGTTAAAACACGCATAGGATTAATTCAAAAAGATTATGCAACGGTAGAAGGTAAAGATAAACGCAAAGACAAAACAACCAAAGACAAAGACGCTGCTTATGCAATAAAAGTATTGGAGGAAGAATATCAGTTCCTGAGTGAAGTTAATAAGGGTGGAGAATTTCTGGATGATGAAAAAATAGCCAGAATTAAAAAAATCGCCGGACGTAATTATGTCCTCGAGGGAAAAACCAGACAGCTTCTTTCGGATGAAGAAGTTTATAACTTATGCATTCGGCGCGGGACGCTCAACGAAGAAGAGAGGAGCATCATCAATAACCATGCTCTTGTCTCGCATAAAATGCTTTCTCAGCTTCCGTTTCCCAAAAAAATGCGCAATGTTGCCGCTTATGCCGCTGCCCATCATGAAAAAATCGACGGTACCGGTTATCCTCTCGGGTTGAAAGGAGATGAGCTTTCACTGCAATCACGGATAATTGCCATTGCCGATGTTTTTGAAGCTCTTACCGCCTGCGACCGGCCTTATAAAAAGGGTAAAAGTTTATCGGAAGCATTGAAAATTATGGAGAAAATGGCTAAAGATAATCATATCGATGCCGAATTGTATGCCTTCTTTGTTAAGGAAAAAGTCTATGCTGGTTACGTTTTGGAGGAAATACGTTAGCTATCCGGATATGTTTTGCAGAAAATAATTGCAGACGGCTTGAAATTTATTATTCCGACTGCGGCAATATAAAAAGTAAAATTAAGATCAGTAAAAATTGCTTGATTTTATCTGATTTTATGATATTCGAACAAACAAGCGGTGATTTAAAAGTAAATTGCTCCGCTTTATAAATGTGCTAAAGCACTGAAAAATCAATTCAAAATAAATTGAACCCGTGCTTAAGCGCGGGTTTTTTTATTTGTGCTTAATGAACCATACAAAATAATTCCTAAAAGGAGGTTGTTTCCATGCAAATATCATCGGAAAGCGTTAAAGTTGGTCATCCTGATATTGTTGCCGATATTGTTGCGGCAAATGTGATTGCGGCAATTCTGGATGAAGAAAAGAAAAAAGGCCTCAACACAGCCAATATGCCCCATTGCGGTATAGAGGTTTTTTTGGGCAAAGGGATATGCATTGTCGGAGGTGAAGTGCGGACAAGAACATACGTTGATATCGATAATATTGCCAGAGAATCGATTCTGTCCATCGGCTATAATCACGCAGCTGTCGGTCTCAACGGGAAGCTCATGGGTGTTTTAAACGCCATAATTCCCCAATCGCCGGATATCAACCAGGGTACCAGTTGCCTTTTGAACAAGGATCATGAAATCGGTGCCGGAGATCAGGGCATTATGTACGGATTTGCCTGCAATGAGACACCGGAGCTTCTGCCGCTGCCTTATGTTCTCGTAAATAAAATGATGCGGGCATTCGAATATTGTCAGGATCCGATATTCGCACCGGATGGTAAAGGTCAGGTTTCCGTTGACTATGATCTGAAAACAGGAAAGCCGTTACGGTTAGCCAAAGTACTGATGTCTAATGCAATTGATTACCGTTACGTAAAAGGCAATAAAAGCAAAGTCAGAGACAAGGCGAAAAAAATAGCGTTCGATTGCCTGGAAGAGTTTGTAGATAAAAAGACGGAGTTTCTTTTTAATCCTACCGGTGAATGGAATGCCATCAATTCCTGCAGCGCTGCGGATTCAGGCGTTACCGGGCGCAAACTGGTTGTTCAGTTTTACGGCGGTTATCCCGGAGCCCAGCTGGGCGGCGGCTCCGTTGTGAATAAGTCTCCGGAAAAGGTGGATTGCTCCGCGGCTTTCGGAGCACGTTATGTCGCCAAAAATATTGTGGCCGCAGGTCTTGCCTCCAAATGCAGTGTCCAGCTTGCCTATGCTATAGGCATCGCCCGGCCGTTTTCTATTTATATCAATACATTCGGTACCGGTAAGATTTCGGATGAAAAACTGGCAAAAATTGTTGAAGATCAGGATATTTTCGATTTAACTCCGGAAGGCATGATTGGAAAATTCAGTCTGCTGAGCGGCGAGATTTACCGTAAAATTCCCCGGACATTTTTCATGGATAATTACCGCTGGGAAAAAACAGATATGGTGAAAAGTCTGCAGAAGGCCGCGAAAATATAGTATGGATTTTCAGAAAAATTGACTTTGAAACAGGTTTCCGCAGCCTTGCCGCTTTAAATCAGGGCAAGGCTGTCGGCTACCGCCATGCCTGCACAGGTGGGAGAGAGAATATTATTGTCCAGTCTCACGAGTTTGTTAGCCAGCAGTGTTGAAATCATTGTTTTTTTTTCGGCAAGCAGATCCAAACCGTATTTTTGTTTATAAACTCCAAGATCGACTCCGTCTTTTGTCCGCAATCCTAAAAATATAGTTTCCAGTTGCAACTGTTCCTGCGTGAGCTTCTCAGAATTTTCTACCGGCATTTCTCCGTTGGCCAAAGTAATTAAATATTTTTTTACCGAGGGTTTATTCCACCATCTTTTACCGCCGGAGAAAGAATGTGCTCCCGGACCCAGCCCCAGATAAGGTACATGCCGCCAGTATTTCATATTGTGTCTGGAACGAAGATTTTCGCTTATGGCAAAATTGGAAACTTCATAATGAATGTAACCCGTTTTTTCCAGTTCGGAAGCGTTGATAAAGAATAAGTTACGTTCCGTATTTTCATCAGGCAGGCTCCATCCTTCCCGGTAATATTTTTTATAGAGAGGAGTTTTTTTATCGAGGGAAAGTTGATAGCAGGAAATATGTTCCGGGGCAAAAGAAACGGCTTTTTGTAAAGTATTTTTCCATGATTTAATGCCGGTGCCGTAAACTCCGTAAATCAAATCTATTCCCAGATTGCCGAACCCGGCCTCTCTTGCCGTGCTGATCGCTGCAATCGCCTGCGAGGCGGAATGCCTGCGTCCCAGAAATTTTAAAAGTTTGTCATCAAAGGCTTGAATACCGATGTTTAAACGGTTCACACCGATTGTGCGCAGCATTTTTAAATATTCCAGCGAAGTATCCCCGGGGTTTAATTCCATTGTGATTTCGGCACCTGCATCGATCCGATATGTTTTATGAATGGCGGAGAAAATATCCGACAAATGCTCGGAACTGAGAATAGATGGAGTGCCGCCGCCGATGTAAACTGTATCGAATGACCGGAAAGATTTGCTGTAAAATTTGATTTCTTTCCGCAGTGCCGCAAGATAATCCGGGATCAGGCTGATGGATTTAATCGAGTAAAAACTGCAATAAGCACACTTGCTCAGGCAAAAGGGGATATGAATATAAAGTCCTGCTTTGATTTTGTTGTTCATTTATCAAATCTACGAATGGTTTCATATTATGATTTTCTATCTTTAGCTCTCGGTTCTAGGCCTTGATCCTAATCATTATCCGACTTCAGTACAGCCAGAAAAGCACTTTGCGGAATACTCACCGATCCGATCATTTTCATCCGCTTTTTCCCTTCTTTTTGCTTTTCCAGTAGCTTTCGCTTGCGGGAAATATCTCCGCCGTAACATTTGGCGATAACATCTTTGCGGAACGGAGAAATAGTGGTACGGGCGATGATTTCGGAGCCGATGGCTCCCTGAATGGCGATTTTAAACATCTGGCGTGGGATTTCATCTTTCAGGCGCTCGCAGGCGAGGAGGGCGCGTGAACGGGCGCGGTCACGATGGACAATCTGCGAAAGCGCATCAACTTTTTCACCGTTTACCAGAATATCCATCAGTATCAGATTGCTTTCCCGGTAATCAATGATGTCATAATCAAAAGAACCATAGCCCTGTGTGACGGATTTAAAGCGATCGTAAAAATCATAAATGACTTCGGCCAGCGGCATTTCATAGGAAAGTTCCACTCTTCCCGGTCCCGTGTAATTCAAATTGGAATTGGAGCCGCGTTTTTCCATGCATAATTTCATTACCGTACCCAAATAGCGTTCAGGAAGCATCATGCTTGCCCGGATATAAGGTTCTTCACCAAGTTTTATATCAGCCTGTCCGGGATAATGAGTTGGGTTATCGACATAGATTACTGCATTGTCCGTGAGAGTGAAACGGTAGCGCACACTGGGAACGGACAGAATTATGGAAAGTCCGAATTCTCTTTCGAGCCTTTCCTGAACCACATCGAGATGAAGAAGCCCCAGGAATCCACAGCGAAAGCCCTGACCGAGGGCGGCAGAAGAATCTTTTTGATAAACAAATGACGCATCATTGAGCTTATATTTTTCCAGCGAATCAGCCAAATCCTGATAATCATCGGAGGCGATAGGATAAATGGAGGCAAAAACAACCGGCTTGATTTCTTTAAAACCGGGCAATGGTGTACTGCAGGGATTTGCCTGCAGCGTGATGGTATCGCCGTTGCGAACGTCTGACACTGTCTTAATGCCGGCAATTATGTAACCCACTTCGCCGGCGGAAATTTTTTCCCGTTTGGATCGGGTGAGTAAAAAGTGGCCGACTTCTTCCACTTTATAAATTGCTCCGTTGGACATGAACTGGATAATATCTCCGCTTTTTACGGAACCGTTGAAAATGCGGCAATGAATAATTGTGCCGCGGAAAGGATCATAATGGGCATCAAAAATTAAAGCAGCGAGTGGTTTTTCGAAATCACCCTGAGGCGGGGGAATGCGCTCGACAATTGCTTCCAGAATTTCTTCGATACCCGTTCCTTCTTTGGCTGAACATTTTAAATGAGTATCGGGATCAAGCCCCAATTCGGAGTCGATTTCTTCGAGCACTCGATCTACATCGGCTGAAGGCAAATCAATTTTATTGATAATGGGAATGACTTGCAGGTTATGTTCCATTGCCAGGTAAAGGTTGGCGAGCGTTTGTGCCTGCACACCCTGGGCGGCATCGATGAGCAGCAAAACTCCTTCGCAGGAAGCCAGTGACCGGGAAACTTCATAAGAAAAATCAACATGCCCCGGTGTGTCAATTAAATTCAGAATGTAATCTTTGCCGTCACGGGCACGATAGGGCAGGGCGATCGCCTGGCTTTTGATGGTGATGCCGCGTTCCCGTTCAATATCCATATTGTCCAGAATCTGATCCTGGAAGTTGCGGTCGTTGCAAATGCCGGTGAATTGAATCAGACGGTCGGCAAGAGTCGATTTACCGTGGTCGATATGAGCAATAATACTGAAATTTCTGATGTTTTCCATAAATATTGTAAATTTTTATTTCCTTAATCCGGTTAGAAAATAATTTTGCTGATTTATTTTCAGAAGAAAAAGCCCTCCAATAAAGGCAATTTCTGGAAGGCTTTTTTCACGATCAGCAAATTTGTTTTTCAACGCATTTCGGGTAAATCAGGCAAGTTTCTTTAACAGTTCCTCGGAGACTTCCTTAACCCCGGCTCTGCCGTCAACCGTTACAATTTTTGTTCGTTCCTGGAAATAGTTGACTGCCGCCAGCGTTCCCGTCTTTGTGTCGTAATAGATATTATGACGCTTATCGATTGCTGCTTCATCCTGATCGTCAGCGCGTGTGGCCAGTTCCTCGCAACCGCAGACACGGCAGACAGCCTTTCCGTTTTTCTCGGCTGGTTTAATGGCAGCGATGAAAATATTGTTCGGGTGATTATTGTCTTTTTTACACAATCTTCGTCCCATGATACGTTTTTTGGCGGAGGGACGGTCCAGGTCGATTTCAATGACATAATCCAGTTTCATTTTTTCGTTTTCCAGAGCTTTCCAGAGCGCTTCGGCCTGGGCCAGATTGCGGGGGAATCCGTCCAGAAGCCAGCCACTTTTACAATCGCTTTCTTTCAGGCGGTTTAAGATCATGGGAATGGTAATATTGTCGGGAACAAGTTCACCACGGTCGATGTATGCTTTTGCTTGTTCTCCCAGAGGAGTCTTCTGGGAAATGTTCTGCCGGAAAATGACTCCTGTTTCAATATGGGGCACACCATACTTCTTTTGCACTATTGCTCCTTGAGTTCCTTTACCGCTGCCGTTGGGTCCAAAAATGAGAATATTCACGTTCGTTACTCCTTCCCTGAATTGTATTATTTATATTAACTGGTGCACCGGATAATTGCCGGGACAGAGGCTCTCCCTGCATCAGTTTTAGTAATGTTCATGTGCAATTAACTTATGCAGCGGTCTTATAATGTATTGTTGAATTTTTCGCAATGATAAAAAGCAGGTTGTGCGGCCTGCAGCATCAGGTTAACTAAGGCCTGTTACATATAAAGTAAGCTTTAAAACCTGATGCGAGCGATATTGAAACCGCTGGAAACATGAATCTGGTCTTAAGTATTCAAGGGAGAAGCAATTGAACTGCCGGATTTTGAATTTAAAGTGACTGCAATATATTTAAAAAAATCGGGCCTAACTAAGCTATTTTTTAAGAGATTTGATTGCCTGATCAACAGCATCCGCCTTTGCCGATCCATGCGGGAAATAATCCAATGCTTTTTTAAAGTGAAAAAGGGCAGTGTCTTTCTTGTTTTGTTTTTTAAAATATAAACCAAAATTATAATGAGAATCTCCCAGAATGTTTAATTTGCCGTAGGCCATGGCTATATAATAGTAAATATCCACGTCATCCGGGTTTTTATTTCCCAGTTTTAAGAAACACTCCAGAGCATTATTATATTTGCCCATAGTTTCATATGTCTTTCCCAAAGCCAGGATAATATCATCATTGTCGGGGTTAATTATGCTGGCGGGCAGCAGATAGCTATGAGCCAGATCTGCTTTTCCCATTTTTAGATACATTAAACCCAATGATTTTAAAATATCCTCATCCCGGGGAGAGAGAGTCAATGCTTTTTGATAGTGATTCACCGCTTCATTAATTTTTCCCTGTTTATCTTCAATAAGAGCAAGAGCATACAGTAAATCAACATTTTCATTATCTTTGGCCAAGGCTTCTTCCAATTGTTTATGACGGATGTTTAAGTTGTCTTCGTCCAATATAAATAGTGTCTTAATTCTATTTAAATTGCCGATGATGCTGCGCGATCCTTTTTGATGGTACTGTGTTAAAGTTAGGCTCTCCAGATAAAAGATACGCTCGTCAGTTCCGGGATGTGTTAAGAGATAGGAAGGCATACTTTTGGATATAAATTCGTATCTTTTCACAATTTTAAGAAAATCAACCATTGCCGAGGGGTAATATCCTGCTCCTACAAGATATTCCATTCCCAGCCGGTCTGCTTCTTCTTCATGCTCTCTGCTGTACTTTAAATTTAAGCTGGCAGCGCCGGCCATGGAAAAGGAAGCAATGGCTGCAGTTGCTTCACCTCCTCCACTGAGAAAAGCTCCCGCCAGAATTGCGGCGAGAGTGGCGATACCAATCTTTTGAGATTTTTTAATAATACTGGCGATATGGCGGGCGTTGGCGTGGCCGATTTCATGAGCAATAACTCCAGCCAGTTCACCCTCATTTTCGGCGGCATTGATGAGGCCTTTATTGATGTAAATATATCCGCCGGGAGTGGCGAAAGCATTAATGGCAGAACTGTCGACTACGGAAAAACGAAAATCAAAAGGTACTTGTTTGTTGCCCTTAAGGATTAAGTTGCCGATTTCCGTTATGTATTCATTTAGTCGCTTGTTTTCTGAAAGTAAATGGTGTTTGGCAAGTTTATCGTAGAATTCTTTACCCAGCTTTTTTTCGTCGTCAATGGTAAATTCCGCCGAACAAATTACCGGCCAGAAAAATAAAACGAAAAAGATAAGAGTGAAAGAAATATATTGATTTTGAAGACGTTTCCACATAATCATTTCTTTAAATATTGTAATACCGGTTAATACTATCTTTTTTGCTGTTTTAAAGCAAGAGAGCCTTTTCTTTAATTGTCTTCCTGATAAGAGGATTTACGGAATGTCTAAAAAAATGATTATAACTATTGACGGACCGGCCGGTGCCGGTAAGAGTACGGTAAGTAAAGCTCTGGCAAAAAAAATAGGTTATATTTATTTGGATACCGGAGCTCTGTATCGTGCGTTGGCTTATAAAGCTTTAAAAAGCGGAATTGTTCTGGATGATATTTACGCACTGGACAGTTTATGTTCCGAAAGCAGAGTTGTTTTGAAAAATGTCGACGGACAGATGAAAGTGTATGTTGATGGAGAAGATGTCGGAAATAAGATTCGTACGGAAGAAATCGGACTTACCGCATCGAAAATATCGGCATTTGCCGTTGTTCGGAAGAGCTTGCTTCAGCTGCAAAGGGAAACTGGTGTTAATGGCGGGATAGTTGCGGAAGGCAGAGATATGGGTTCGGTAGTGTTTCCTGATGCTGATTATAAATTCTATCTTAACGCCGATATTGAGGAAAGAATAAAACGAAGACACAATGAACTGTTGAGCAAAGGCGAAACACCTGATTTGCGCTCGATTCGGAAAGATATGATCTCGAGAGACAAACAGGATTCAGAACGTGAAGTTGCGCCATTGAAGCCGACTTCATGTTCCATAATTATTGATTCGACAAAATTATCAGTGAGAGAAATTGTGGAAAAAATTATTCGGCAAATATCGGAGAAATAAACACTCACAAATATAACATAGTAAAAATCGTACGGGAATTATCTTGCTATTTAATTTTCAGTGTGTTAGGCGATAAAGATTATAATATTCATAAAATATAGGGGGTATTTGTTTAATGGTTAACAACAACAACTTAAACTCAATTAAAGAAAAGGAAGGTGATGCAGACTCTTCGGTTAAAAGTGCGGTAAATTCATCTGCCCTCCCCAGCAAGGATGAGGATATGGGTTTTAAGGAACTTTACGAACAAAGTCTTAACCAAATACAGTACGGAGATATAGCTATCGGTAAAGTGGTTCAGATAAATGCCGATACTGTAATGGTTGATGTTGGTTGGAAAACCGAAGGGTTTATTCCTGCTCGGGAACTTCGCGATGCCAAAGGAAATATCAATATTTCCGTCGGCGATGAGATAGAAGTTTTTGTTGACAAAAGAGATTCCGAAGGAAATTTGATTTTATCCAGAGATAAAGCGGCAAAACTGAAGATCTGGGATGAAATTAAAAATGTCTGTGAAAAAAACATTCCTATTAAGGGTAAAGTTATTGAAAAGGTTAAAGGCGGACTTTCCATTGACATTGGAGTGACTGCATTTTTACCCGGTTCGCAAATAGATACCCGTCCTATTAAAGATTTGGATAAATTTATCGGTCAGACGCTTGATTTCCATGTGTTGAAATATGACCGGAAGCGCAACAATGTTGTTTTATCGCGCCGGTCGATTGTAGAAGCGGAAAGAGAATCTGAAAAGAAGGATACGTTAAGTAATATCAAAGAAGGAAGTATTGTTGAAGGCATAATTAAAAATATTACCGATTACGGTATTTTTATTGATTTAGGCGGAATTGACGGACTTCTTCATGTTACGGATGTTTCCTGGGGTCGGATAGCCAAACCGGCCGATGCCTTTCATAAAGGAGATAAAATAAAAGTAAAGGTTCTCTCTTTTGACAGCGAGAAAGAAAGGGTTTCCTTAGGATTAAAGCAACTTACGGAAAATCCCTGGGAACATATTACCGATAAATATCCTATCGGTGCTTTAGTGGACGGGAAAGTTGTGAATTTGACCGACTATGGAGTTTTTGTAGAATTGGAGCCGGGAGTAGAAGGACTGGTACATATATCGGAAATGTATTGGACGAGAGAAATAAAACATCCCTCGAAGGTATTGAATGTTGGTGAAACAATCAAAGTGGTTGTTTTGGAAGTAAATGCTGAAGCCAAAAGAGTTTCTTTAAGTTTGAAGCAAACATCCCCCAATCCCTGGGAGAAGCTCCGGGAAAAATATAAAGTTGGAACAGTTGTTAAAGGTACAGTCCGTAATATCACCAATTTTGGCGTTTTTGTAGGAATTGAAGAAGGTATTGACGGGTTAGTTCATGTTTCCGACATATCATGGAAGCATAGAGTGACTCATCCTTCCGAGTATTTTAAAAAAGGACAGGAAGTTGAAGCGGTCGTTCTGAATGTAGATATAGAAAATGAAAAATTTTCTTTGGGCATCAAACAAATTGAAAAGAATCCCTGGGAAGACCTCGCGCAAAAATATGCTCCCGGCAGTGTTGTAACGGGAAAGATAACTAATTTTACCGATTTTGGAATTTTTGTGGAAATTGAAGAAGGGATTGAAGGTCTTGTTCATATTTCTGAAATAAGCCAGAAGCGGGTGAAAACTTCTTCGGAGCTTTACTCAGTGGGTGATACGGTATCGGCGATTGTCAAAAGCATTGACACCAAATCAAAAAAGATTCGCTTAAGCATTAAGGATATAGAAGCTCCTCCACCTGTTCCCGCGACAAATCAATACATTAATAATACGGAAAATATAGGTTCAAATCTGGCGCAGGCACTGGCGGAAGTGAAGATAGGTAATTCCAAAAAAGGCGAATAAAGCATGAGGAAACATCCGGTTATTTTTGGAATGCTTTTACTTATAGCTTTGGGTGTTGTATTTTCAGTGTTATTTTACGGGATCGGTGTTAACTCAGGAAAAACAAAAAGTTTTTCTTTAAATGACAAAGTCGGTGTTGTCAGTGTTAATGGCGTCATTTCTGATTCTATAGAAATTACCGAACAGTTGGAAGATTTCGGCAGGGATGACTCCATTGTCGCCGTAGTCCTGCGGATTGATTCACCCGGTGGAGGTGTCGCAGCTTCACAGGAAATTTATGATGCAGTTGTTCAATTAAAAAAACGGAAAAAAGTTGTGGCATCCATGGGATCGGTTGCCGCATCCGGTGGATTATTGATCGCCTGCAGCGCCGATAAAATTGTGGCTAATCCCGGAACAATTACAGGAAGTATTTCCGCAATTATGCAATTTGCCAATGTTGAGGAGCTGCTTAAAAAAATCGGTCTCAAAGCTTCGTCGATAAAAAGCGGTAAACATAAGGACATTGGCTCCCCCCTGAGGGAAATGACCCCGGAAGACACAAAAATCATTCAAGATCTGGTTGATGATATTTACAATCAATTTGTTGATGTCATTGTCCGTGATCGCAAAATACCCAGAGAGCAGGTAATTAATGTTGCCGACGGCAGAATTTTCTCAGGCCGTAAGGCCAAGGAATACGGACTGGTTGATTATCTGGGTGATATGGGATTTGCCGCTGGCCTGGCCGTCAAGCTGGCGGGTAAAGAAGGGAACTACGACCTTGTCTATCCACGGAAAAAACGCGTCTCTGTTTTTGATTATATATTTGAAAGTGCGGCAAATCAAATGAGTCGGTCTTTTAAAAATAAAGTTGAGAGTTGGGGAGGCGTAGGTTACTTATATTGTCCCAGTAACCCATGAAATAATTATGACTAAAAAAGATTTAATTGTAAAATTGCAGAAGCAATTGAAAGTTTACACTCACAAAGATATTGCCTATGCTGTAAATATAATATTTGATTCGATGACCGATGCTTTGAATCGTGGCGATCGTATTGAGATCAGAGGTTTTGGAAATTTTACGATCAGGGAAAGAAAATCCCGTATGGGACGCAATCCCAAATCCGGTGTTGAAGTAAAACTGGAAAAAAGAAAAACACCTTTTTTTAAAACGGGAAAAGAGCTGCGGTTGATGGTCAATAAAAATGGATTATAAAACAATTATTCTGGAGAAAAAAAACGGATATGCAGTGGTGAAATTTAACCGAACCACTGAAATGAATGCCATTAACGGCAAAATGCGCCAGGAATTATTTGAAGCATTTGTCAGCCTGGAAGATGATCGGGAAGTAAGATCCATCATTCTTACCGGTGGAGAATATGTTTTCTCTACCGGTATGGACATAAAAGAGATGGCTGCCTTATCTGATGCCGATGTTGATGAATACTTTGAATCAATGATGAAGTATTTAAAAAAAATTTATTTATGTAAAAAACCGGTGATTGCCGCCGTCGGCGGATTTGCTTTGGGCGGCGGATTTAATCTGGTTGTTGTCTGTGATCTGGTTATTGCTTCGGAAAGCGCCATCTTCTGCCATCCTGAATTGAAATTCGGTTTTAATCCGTTGTTTCATCCTTTAAGTCAGATTCTCGGTGTTACCAAAGCCAAAGAAATAGTCATGCTGGGCGAACCTATCGGAGCTAATGAAGCTCTGAGAATAGGCCTTGTCAATAAAGTCGCTCCTCCGGAAAGATTTATGGAGAAAGCGGAAACTATGGCGGAAACTATGGCAAAAAGATCTGAGAGGGCGATAGGTGAGCTTAAAACACTTTGTAATATTGTTCCTCATCTGGATAAAATTTCCGCTATCGAATTGGAAATGTCGGTTTGTGCGAAACTTTTTACTCGTGATGAACGAAAATATTATATGAATGAAGCTTTGTTTTTAGAAAAGTTACGTAAGAAAAAGCAAAAATAACCTTTCTTCCGTAGAAAATCACTATCGTCTTAATTTAAAAGATGAAAAAACTAGAGGTTGTCCCAGTCGTTTCCCGGTGCAGCAAAATCTTTCAACTGGTCTCTTCTTTTCTTGTGTTGCAGCTTTTTTAATGCTTTGGCTTCAATTTGACGAATTCTTTCTCGTGTAACGCCCATCATATCGCCTACTTCTTCCAATGTGAATGGCCCATAGTTACAGGCAACCCATGTGCAATTTAAAAAAGCTTCGTTTTTCAACCGCCATTCACAGGTTGTATCGATGCACACTTCAGCGATTAAAGTTCCTTTTTTCTTGCACTTATATGTATTAATCATTAAATAGAATCCTCACAGATGTTTAGACTTCTTATTGCCATTTCGAATTATTGTCAATAAAAATAGATGATTGTTAGTTTTCGTTCTCAAGATAATGATTGATGGCGGAAAGTCAAGCAAGGATTTAAATAAAATTGTTTATTCTTAAGGATGATATTGTAAATATAATTTGTCAAATGTATCGGCTTTTGTTAAAAAAATGTCTTCTCCGGCGGTCTTCTTTCCGGTACGTACTTTTGTTCAATTTTCCCTTCATTCCATTCCGGAGAAACATATAAGTTACAATAACAGCTCCCGTATTCTTTTATGTCATCACTGCGATAAATGCAGGGACAAAGGATGTCCCGGTCTTTTTCACGTTCCCCGGTGGCGAGGCGGCAAGGGCAAGACATATAGCCATAACGTTCTTTATTTAGTAATAGATCTTGTAAGATCGACAAAACCCGGGTTTTGTCTTTGTTGAAATAAAAACCCTTGGGTTCCTGAGTATTTTTGAGCATAAGGTAAAGATCTTCGGAATTCATATCAGACACCAAGTGCTTCCCGGATATCATTTTCCCGGAAACCGATGATAACCTTCTTGTCGATTATTATAGTTGGAAACGAGCGCTGGGGATTATAACGGATAACTTCTTTCAATGTGTCAGTTTTTTCTGAACTGGAAAGCAAATCCACATCAATGAATTCAAAATTAATCCCGTTATCGGTAAAGAATTTTTTTGCAGCTTTGCAATGACTGCAGGTACTTAACGTATATATTTTTACCTTATGTGCCATTGTTAACACCTCGCTCACGTTTTAATCAATATAAGTAATCGGTAAATTATGTCAAGCAGAGAGTTCAATTATCAAATAAATTATAACTTGACATATTGCATAGCAACATATATATGCAGAAAAATCTTAAAAAGGCTCGTTAATGGTGGATCCCCCCATCTGGTAGAGACTCTTCCAAATGAGGGGATTTTTTTATCGCAGTAATATTTTCAATATTAAGGAAGGTTAGACAGAAAAATGAAGATTGATGACGAAAAAATTCGTAATATCGGTATAAGCGCTCATATTGATTCCGGTAAAACGACACTTACCGAAAGAATTCTTTTTTACACAAAGAGAATTCATGCCATTCATGACGTTAAAGGAAAAGACGGCGTGGGCGCAACAATGGATTCCATGGAATTGGAAAAAGAACGAGGTATTACAATAGCTTCTGCTGCAACATATTGCGAATGGAAAAACTATGAGATCAATATTATTGATACTCCGGGGCACGTTGATTTTACAATTGAAGTGGAGCGGTCGCTGCGTGTTCTTGATGGTGCTATTCTGGTTTTATGCGCCGTGGGTGGTGTTCAGTCCCAGTCAATTACTGTTGATCTGCAAATGAAAAGATATAAAGTTCCCTGCATTGCTTTTATTAATAAATGTGACCGCAGTGGAGCCAATCCTTTCCGCGTTATCAGTCAACTGAGAAGCAAACTGGGGCATAATGCTGTTGCCATGCAGATTCCCATTGGTCTGGAAACCGAAGCAGAAGGTGTTGTTGACTTAGTCAGTATGAAAGCTCTTTATTTCGATGGAGATAACGGAGAAACCGTCCGTGCTGAAGAGATTCCGGCAAATCTGTTGGAAGAAGCAAAAGCAAAAAGAGAGGAATTGATCGACGCTGCATCATTATTTTCCGATGAACTCACGGAAGCGATTCTGGAAGAAAAAGAAATTCCCCCGGATTTACTTTATTCCGCTATACGGAAAGGCACCTTAAAAAGAGAAATTACTCCGGTTTATATGGGATCCGCCTATAAAAATAAAGCTATTCAGCCTCTGTTGGATGGTGTCAGTTATCTTTTACCATGTCCCTCGGAAGTCGAAAATGTTGCACTGGATATGGGGAAAAACGAAGAACCGGTCACATTGGATAATGATCCGGAAAAACCGATTGTTGCATTGGCTTTTAAACTCGAAGACGGTAAATACGGCCAATTGACGTATATCAGAGTTTATCAGGGAACTGTAGCCAAGGGGTCAACAATAGTTAATGTTCGCAGCGGCAAAAAGGTAAAAGTCGGCCGTGTTGTCCGTATGCATGCCGATCAGATGGAAGATGTTGAATACCTGCGTTCAGGCTATATTGGTGCTTTATTCGGAATTGAATGTTCTTCAGGTGATACTTTCGTTTCTCCCGGTATAAATCTGACCATGACTTCCATGTACGTCCCCAATCCGGTTATTTCACTGGCCATTGAGCCGAAAGATAACAAATCACAGATAGCAATGGCTAAAGCTTTGAACAGGTTTTCCAAAGAAGACCCAACCTTTAAAACTTTTGTTGATCCGGAAACCAATGAAACCATCATTGAAGGAATGGGTGAATTGCATCTGGATATATACGTGGAAAGAATGCGGCGTGAGTATGGTGCCGAAGTTACAACCGGTAATCCCCGTGTGGCCTATCGTGAAACTATTACCCTACGTGCTGATTTTAATTATACTCATAAGAAACAAACCGGTGGTGCCGGCCAGTTCGGCCGTATTGCCGGTTACATTGAACCGGTCAGTGATGCCGAATTTGTTTTTGAGAATAAAATTTTCGGCGGTGCCATTCCCACTCAATACATTCCCGCCTGCGAGAAGGGATTCAAGCAGAGCATGCAAAAAGGTCCCAAACTGGAATTCCCCATTACCGGGGTGAAGGTAGTTATCAATGATGGTGCGTATCACGCCGTTGATTCTTCCGACATGGCTTTCCAGGCCGCCGCGCGCGGTGCATTCAAAGAAGCATATCTGCGGGCAAAGCCGGTTATTCATGAACCGATCATGAAAGTTGTTATTGAAACACCACCGGAATTTCAAGGGCCGGTGATGGGGCTTCTAAATCAACGCCGCGGTATGATCGTCGGTTCACAGGATGAAGGCATTATGTGCGTGATCGAATCACAGGTGCCGCTTGCGGAGATGTTCGGATTTTCCACCGTGCTGCGTTCATCGACACAGGGCAAGGCCCAGTTTACGATGGAATTTGCCCATTATCGTCAGGTTCCCCAGTCGATTGCCGAAAAAATCGCTCTGGAAGTCGCTCAAAACAAGAAATCGGCAGCGTAATACCTGAAAAATGTTGAGAAAGACAGCCGCGCTGAGACGCGAAGAAAATATAATCCATTTAATTAATAAGGATATAAGCATGTTAAAAAAAGAAATCATCTATCGTAATCCGCTCGTTAATCTTGGCTATGAACATGAGGACATTTTGTCCAATGGAGGTTTGGGAGCAGTTTTAGCCCATGCCGGAGTAGGTAAAACGGCACTGCTTGTTCAGGTGGCCTTAAATATGATGATACGGGAAAAATCAGTTTTACATCTGAGTCTGCAGGATGCCGTAAAGAAGGTGGATCTCTGGTATCACGAACTGTTTCATAATATCGCCGCAAACTTCTCGGAAGCGGAAATTCAGGAATACTGGGACAAGATTCAGCCTTACCGGTTTATCATGACGTTTCGTGTGGAGAGTTTCAATGTTGCCACAATGGAAGAGCGTTTGACCGATCTGATGCAACAAAATATTTTCAAACCGCATACCGTAATTATTGACGGAATTAAATTTGATGAAGCCGGCCGGGGTCAGCTTGTTCTTTTGAAGGAACTGGCAAAAAAATACGCAATGCGGATTTGGTTTACCGTGCACGCCCATCGTCATGAATCTCCGGCGGAAAACGGCCTGCCTGTTTCATTTTTGCATGTTGCCGATCTTTTCGATGTCATCGTTCAACTTGAGGCAAAAGGAGACGAAGTCTATATCAAATCCCTGAAAGGCAAGCCTTCCGGCACCAAGCCTCATACTTTGCTGCTTGACCCGGCAACAATGCTGATAAAGGACAGCCAGGTTGGCTCCTAGAGTTTTGTAAGTTCGATTGCCGTAAAAATGAGAAGTAAATACGGCTGAAAAATTTTTCTTCCGTCTACACTGGGCATGGCAATATCATGACCATGCTGTGGCCTGACATAATTGAATTTGAACCGTAGCTACTGTGAATTATAAATCTCCGGGTGCTGTTTTGAAAAAAGGAAAATTAATTTTCCCGACAGTCTGATTTTCCACTGCCGCGGCCTTCCGTATTTTCACTTTTTAACACGCCGTTTTCAAAGGTAAGCTTATAGATAAAGTCACCCTCTCCGCAGTTGTAGTACCATTCTTCCACTTTTTTGCCGCACTTCTTGACTTTTTTAACTTTGCCGGATTTATTGGCGGCTGTGTATTTCTGACTCTCCGCGCAGGATGTCTCTTTAAAAGTAGGGCTGCCGCAGGTAATCAGTACTTTGGCTTTGGAGTCGCCTGATCCTACCAGACCGGAGCCGCAACGCAAAGCCCAACAGTTTACGGCTGAAAGAAACAAAATAGTCAACACCGCAAAAAATAAAAAGATAATGTTTTTTTCCATTGTCCCCCCTCCTGAATTTGAACTAATGAAATTGCAAAAACATTTTTATGAAGCCGTCAAAAAAAGGTATTCATACTTATGAATATCGTAAATAAACTGTTGAATAATTTCCTGCTCGGCGGAATATGGTACCACTGATTGCATGGCTGTGCGGACTTTATCACTGAACTCCGGTTTTAAAAAATCGGTAAACGGTCCGCGCACGATTTTATAATTAAACAATTCAGCGATTTTCTGCAAATAGGAAAATTTGATTGTATATTCGTCATGACCTCTAAGTGAAATCTTTTCCGGATTTCCGGATGGAACAAAATATTGATACGGTTTTAAATATTCCGGGGCAATCGCCTCGCAGCTGTGTTCGCCAAGATATATATGTTTTATTCCCGCCTGGCAGAGCTTTTCCAGAACTTCCCATGCACCGATGTTGATATTTTCATTTTTGGCCGGCGAGAGACGGTATCTTTTTATAAAATATCCTGCTCTTTCCAGGGAAGATAAGGTTTCTTCCGAAAGTTCCCCGGGTGCCGGATTTGCCACGAGCGTGGGAAGATCGCCCAGATTTTCGTTCATAATGACCAGATCAAAAGGAAGTAAGGTATCGGTCTCAATTTGTAATATGTCTTTTTCCCAAAAACTGACGGCAAAAGCGGATAAAAGCTCTTTTTGCTTTGCCAGGAGCTGCGGTGAAATATCGAGCAGTGTTGCCTTGAGCTGGGGATGAAGAGAAAGAAAATCATGCATCAGATTGCCCATGCCGCCGCCTATTTCCAGAATGTTGCTTATCTCTTTCCACGATAATAAATTGTCCAGAAAGTGGCAGAGCAGAACGCCGAAGGATTTATTTGATTGCAAAACTTTCCGGCAGGGACTTCCTTCCGGGTAAAGAGCATTGCAGACAGTCAATTCCCAGCCCAGGGAATCAAGATCGTTTTTGTGGTAATTGTCAGTTGTGTTTAATGTATAAATCATTTGGTTTCCGGAAATTATGTTTAATTTATGTTTGTCTTCTGTTACCATAAAGTGAAAATTGTGCTATTTCAATCCTAAAGTTAGGGGAAACAAAATAAAATTAACATACGTCGGGAAACAACATGGCACAATATTTGAAAAAGTTAATCAAACTTCTGCGTAATGACTATCCTGATCTTTCCGCGTGGACAATAATATGTGCAAGCGAAAGGGCTGTTGATCCAGTGCAGTATTTTATCCACAGCGAGCTCGGCGGGATTCTTCCAAAGATCGAAGGTCTTAATTCCTATATAACTAAAAAGATCAGTGCAAAAACAAATCTTCAGCCGCTGCTTGGTGAGGAGCGCCTTCTTTATTTTACCCGGTTCATAGCGGAAAGCCTTCCGGAGGAAACATATCCCGCCCGCCGGGCCTCGGTCCTGCTTACGCATATTGCCAAACTTTCAGAATACCAAATCGGAAGGGACACAATTTACGCAGCAGAGCGCTTTACCGAGGATGAGTGGATTCGTCTTGAGGAATATCTGGAAACCGCGGAGGCTTTTCGGAAGTGGCTGGCCGGGAGAAATCTCTTCCTGCCGGAACTTGAAACAGCCCGTCTTGATGAAATCATGCCGGCTGAAAAGGAGATATTTATCGGACTTCCCGAGATAACGCCGGTAACTGAACGGTTCTATAAAAAGGTAGGCAAAGAAAGATTTTTCCTTCCTAAACCGCTTTTCGGTTACGAACTGGCCGGACCCGGCAAGCTTCCGTTTGATTCAGCAAAGAATCTTGTTCTATCATTCGGCGGTGAGGTTGAACCTTCAAAAGGTGCAGGCATCGAGTTTGCCAAACTTGCCGGGCTTCATTCCATCGTTGATCTTGTCACGCTGGAGGTCTCAAAATTCCTTAAAGAACGGTCGGAAAACGATCAAATGATTATATATCTGCTTGATGAGTCCCTAACGGCAATGCTCTGGAACAGGTCACTTCGTCTGTTCGGAAATGCCGTCAATCTTGCCGTCTGGTTGCCGTTTTCAACAACTTCGGCGGGAAGAAGGCTTCTGTCTGAACTGGAAAAGGCTGAGAGGTCATCTTTACCGCCTGACTTTAAGAAATTTGCCACAGGCTGTGCAATAGAATTATCCGGCAATAGAGACAATTACATTCGTGAGGAGTGCGAAGCGCTGGAGGCTGCCGTATCTTTTTCCACTCTGCTCGACGATTGGAAAGAAAGATTGGGGCGTAATCTGGCTGATACTGCGAAAATGTTGCTCGAAGCGAAAAAATTTTACATCAAAGGGAAGATGTCGGCACCGGTACAGGTTGTCGGCTTCGGCCATGTTTCGGGAGAGACATTCAACCGGTGTCTGATTCTTCCTCTTGACAGCGGCATCATGCCCACACAGCCTTTTGAAGGTCCTTTTATCAATCCGGTGCACGTCCCGCAGATGCGCAAAAGCGTATTCGAATACGAAGACCTTGTCTTCAGGCAGATATTAGCGCAAGGCGACAGGGTTCAAATTGCGGCGGTGGAAGACAAAATAAGGGAAAGAACACCAAGCTATTACATGAGCCTTCTTTCGCAGGAGTTCGGGAAACCAATTAAGGCGACGGCATTTAAAGAATCATTACCGGAAAGGCAAATCGGAAAAAAGCCCGCAATACCCATTGATGATGATCTGAGGAAGCGCCTGAAAGAGTTTACATATTCTTTTTCGAGCCTTATGAAAATTCTGGTCTGCCCGTTTTTGTTCTATCATCAGTACATACTCCGGATCACACCTCCCTCATTTATGGATGATGACGAAAAGATCAATATGCAAATGGGAACGTTTGTTCATAAATTCCTGCAACGACTTTCCACCGAAAGAAAGGATAGAATTGATTGCTGGGAGGGGCTTTTTGATGAACTCTGGGAAAGTGATGAAAATGAAGAAATACGAAATATCGACGGAATAAATATTTACATGCTTAATGCAAAAATTTTATTGCAGGAAATATATGAAGACGAACTGAATTCGGGACGGAGAATAGTATTTGCCGACAATGCCGTATCCTGCGAGGAAAAATTCAGAGGCATGATTGCCGGCTGCTATAAAATAACCGGCCGGTCGGATAGAGTGGCAAGGATAGCGGGGCACACCGAGATTATTGATTTCAAGTATTCCAAAAAGCAAGTCAGGTTTAATATTCCGGTTAGAACAACAGTACTGGAGCTTTTAAAAGAAAAAGGTATTCTGCACCCCGCAGCACAGCTTATGATCTATCGGCATTTTAATAAGGGAGTGGAAGGGGCCCGCTTTTATTTCCTGAAAGAACCATCAAAAGATCGTGATATGGTGATTCCGGAGAATCTGAGTGCTGAGGCGGACGAACTGATGTCCGCCATCAGAGAGCGCCTGGACGCAATTATCGGAGGAAATGAACTTGCACCCGGTTATGACTCTCCGGAGTGCGAGTTCTGCCTCTTTCAGTCATTATGCGGCAGAGAAGGTTACTATAAAGCTGCACGGGGGAATAACTAATGCAAAGCATTCTGCTGAAAGCGTCCGCCGGTTCGGGCAAAACAACAAGACTCACGAAAGAGGTGCTGAACAGAATATCTACCGGAAGAAAGTTCATCACCGCACTTACGTTTACCCGTGCCGCCACTGCGGAGATGCGTTCCCGCATTATGGAAGCGATAACGTCAAAAAAAGAAATGTCTCTGCTCGATAGGCTGAATCTTATTATGGAGGCCGGCCGGGTCGGGTACTCCACAATGGATGCATTCTTTTACAGGCTTTTTGCCGTATCCGGCTATGCGCCGAAGATAGTTGATGAAAAGGGTCAGATGGAACTGGCAGGTGAGGTAGAAAGACTTTTTCGCGAGAGTGTAATGAGAAGCGGCAAAGGAAATAAGTTGATCGTTGCCGCACGGATATTGAGGACGGATATCGATACACTCTGGAGTTCTCTTGCGGATGAACAAACGGTCGAACGCTGCTTGCTCGATATGGACAGACTGGACGATCTTGATGCCATTATGCAAGAGAACGGAATTTTAAGAAATAAACTGGAATCCATCAGTAAAAAGGCCAATGCTTTTGCGGATCAGGTAACACCGAATATTAACAGGTTGGTTTTGAGGACTTTGTCCGATTATGAAGGTTTTATGTCCAAAACTGTTGCAATCCATTCCGACTTGGCAAATTACGCGAGTCTCGGCAAAAAGATAGCATGGGATAAAAGTCCGTATGCGGATCTCAATATGATTTTCAAGGAGTACAGAGAGACTGCCGAAAAACTGTTAATTAACAGGGCACTCCTGCGGGAGCTTGCGGTTGTATTTCTTTGCGGGACATATCTGGAGGCGGCAGATGCCGTTAAGAAGGAAAAGGGGTTAATCTTCTTCTCCGATGTGCGGAAAGCCCTTCTTGCCCTTGACGGAAATGCAGCAAGGGAAAGACCGAAGCTCATGAGCAACTATTTTTCTCTCGGTTTGGACAAAACCGAGCATCTGCTGATTGATGAATTCCAGGATACCTCGGTGGGTGATATAGAGATACTTTTTCCTCTTATCGACGAGATATTGTCCGGTCATGGCGAACGCGGTGAAAGATCGTTTTTTGCCGTGGGTGATTGGAAACAGATGATCTACGGATGGCGCGGAGCAAACCGCGAAGCACTGGAAAGGGCAATCGGGAGCTATATAGAAAATGGTGTAATGGCCGAAGAGTCTCTTGAATATAACTACAGAAGCACGCCGCTTCTGATATCATTTTTTAATAAACTTGTGGAAAACCTCTTTGCCGGAAAAGAAAAAACAGAGACACAAAAGCCGCCGGAAAGAATTGCCGGGTTTGCAGGCGTGACGGAGGTGAACCTCGTCCAACTGGAAAAAGACGGCAGTTCGGAATCTCCTTTTTATCCGGCAATAATTGAGGTGTTGAAGAAGAAAAAATCGGAGTACGGCTGTCCGTGGGGAGATATGGCCGTGCTTGCGGCAACCAACAACTATGTTCAGAAAATATCAGCCGAACTTGTTCGGGAAGGCATTGGTGTATCGGAGGTCAAAGGCAGGCAGCTTCTTTCAACCCAGGAAGGTGTTGCAGTAATGCTTTTCATAGCTGGTGTTCTCTCCGGAGATGCTGAAACGCGGTTTGCCGAAATAGCTGCTCAGTCTCCCTTGTGGGTTGAGATATTTGAAAATATAGGAGATGTCAGGGCTGAGTTTGCCGGAAAATTTCCCCGGCCTTTCGGTATAATGGCTGTAAGTTGTGCGATTGAGCTTTTGCGGGGAAAACTGCCGGCAACAATACTGGATATATGGCAGGATGAAGCACAGGTCTTCTTTAATGAAGGCGGGGCTGATGCGGACAAGTTTCTTTTAAGGATGTTCCATATACGATTCAGCTTAAAAGTACCCGAAGCCGAAAACAGGGACAATATTAAAGTTGATACCATCCATGGGACAAAAGGGCTTCAGTTCAAGCATGTTTTTATTTTCTGGAATGAAGATGAAAAAGAGTCGTACTTCTATCTGCCTTCCGAGAAATGTCACGTGCAACTGACAGGTAAAGAGTTTGAATTCTTAAATGGCAGCGAATCGGCCGTTGCAGGAGAAATCGTTCAAAATCATGAAGAAAATGCTGCGCGGCTGCGGTGTGAGAAGGCAAATGTTTTCTATGTTGCCACGACAAGGGCGATACAAACACTGAACGTTTTTTTGCCGACGAAAAAAGAGGGGAACTACAAGGTTGTTCATCAGGCAGTGCTGGACACTTTTGCCCGGTTTGCTCCTGATGGTAATAAAAAGGATATTTGCTCTTTATCCGGTCCGGCAAAAGAGGTGGAATTCATCACAACATTTAATGTGCCCGAAAAATACAAAAATGAGCCTGATAAGTATGGCGAAATTGATCCAACGCTTTTATCCGCCTATATCAAGGCAGGTATTATGCGGGGTGAAAGACTTCATCGCTGGCTGGCGAAAGTTGTTGATCGGAGGCGATTGCCGTCCGCCGGAGAGTTGAATGATGACGAATATAAATCGGTGCTTCGTTTTATCGAGCGAAGTGATGTCTCCGCCATAATGTTTAGACCGGGCAAACTCTACGTCGAACAACAGATATCGGATAAAAATAATTTTGGTATAGTGGATAGGATGATAGTATCCGATGATACCGTTACAATCATTGATTATAAATCCGGCTCAATGCGCGGACTCAAGCAAAAGTATGATGAGCAGCTTAAACGTTATACCAGAATCATGGAGTCGCTCTATCCAATGAGAAGGGTTGAATACTATATTTTATCGATCGATGCTTAAGGGTATGCTTCAGGCAAAAAGATATCGGCGAAAGCTGTTTGACGGAAGATTTTGAATTAATCAGGCCTGTTTGCCGCCCGGTGAAATTGCAGACGGGCAGATGTGGAATAAATATTAATAATAACAACAATGTACAACCAATACAATTTTAATTTGTTGTTCTGCTGATCAGCTTTATTAGTCTTGACAATTACCCGGCAATCCATTAGCGTACCTGCGTAAAATTAACCTTAAACGGGCGTTAGATACTATTATTAACGATGCTTCAAAGGGGGAAAGATAATGATTGGTGTACTTATAACTACGCATGGTGATTTGGGTAATGAACTCATCAGGGCGGCGGAATTGATCAAGGGGCCGCTCAATGGAATGTTGCATATTTCCATTGATCAAACTAAAAGTGTTGAAGATTTGAAAAAAGAAATCGCCAGTGCCATAAAAAAACTGGATAAGGGAAGAGGAGTTTTGATTCTTACCGATCTTTTCGGAGGAACGCCGTCTAATATTTCATTGTCTTTCATGAAGGAAGGAAAAGTAGAAGTGATAACCGGTGTCAATTTGCCGATGATGTTGAAATTATCCGATCTGAAAAAGGATATGTCGCTGACCGATTATGCCGTCATGATTAAGGAATACGGTAAAAAAAATATTGCTCTGGCGAGTGAAATATTAAACAAAAAAGCAGACGGGTGAAGAATTGACGGATACCTATGACATAGCTCTGGTACGAGTCGACAACCGTCTTGTTCATGGCCAGATTCTGGAAGCATGGGTGCCGTTCATCAAAGCCAAATGCATTATGGTTGTCAATGACAACGCCGCCACTGATTTCTATCGTGAGACCGTAATTCGCATGGCCGTACCAAGTGAAATCGAAGTAATAATCTGTACGGTCGACGAATTTGTTAAAACCTATGATTTTGCCCGTAACGGAGGGAAAAAAACAATTGTCTTATTCGACTCGGTGATTGATGCAAGCCGTGCTTATCATCTCGGGTTTCATTTTGAGAAACTCAATATCGGCAATATCTATAATGAAAAATACAAAATTTGTCATGCACCTTCGGTTTTTTTATGCGAAGGCGAGATAAACGATATTCTTGATTTGTTGAAAAACGACGGCGTCACTGTTGAAATAAAGCGTATTCCCCGGGAACGGGCTGTAAATATTAAAGACATCATTAAGGATAACTGTCCGATAACGCCATAAAAAAGTTGGTATTTAATTGCTTACGGAAATTATTTTATTATCTTTTTGCGGCGGCCTTTTTTGCCTTGATCGTATATTTCTTCAGATCATGATCTCCCGGCCGATTGTTGTTGCTCCCTTCATTGGATTACTGCTTAATGATCCTTATGCCGGCCTGATTATCGGAGCTGTGGTGGAGCTTTTCTGGATCGATCGTATTCCCGTCGGCACCTACATACCTCCCAATGATACCGTTGCCGCAGTACTGGCAACATCGTTTGCCGTCCTGACCGGGCAAAATCTGGGAGGAGGAACGTCTCCCCAATTGATTGCTCTTGCCGTAATAATTGCCTTGCCCTTTGGAGTAGTTGCCGGAGAAATCGACATTATCATAATAAAATCCAACGATGTTCTTTCCGATAAAGCTCTGCTGGATGCGGAAAAAACAAACATAAAAGGTATTGAACGAAAAAATTATCTGGGTTTAATCAAAGTGTTTTCTTTGATGGCCTTATATCTGATGTTGGTACAAAACGTTCTGCTGAAAATTATTATCCGGATTTACCCCGTACTTCCGTCACCGGTAGTAAACACCCTTTCTCTTCTTTATTACTTTTTACCGATACTGGGCATTGCCGTAGCGGTAAATTCAATTAAACTGCGCGGCGCTGTTCCTGTTTTTTGTGTTATACTGTTAATTACTGCCGTCGTGCTGGAGTTTTTCCATGTGTTCTGAAACCAATACCGTTCAAGTCGCCGTTGACCTGATGGGCGAAAAGGATTTGCCGGAAATTCTGGCTATTGAGAAGGAATCGTTTGTTTCGCCGTGGACGCTAGGGATGTTTAGGGATGAGCTTAAAGTCAAACATTCGCAGTGTCTGGTGGCCCGGCTATATTCCGGAGAAAAAAGTTTAGTAGCAGGTTATATAATCTTCTGGATCGTTGCCGATGAAGCTCATTTGCATAATCTGGCGGTAAAAAAAGAATTCCGTAAGCAGGGTTTGGCCCGTCATTTCATGGATGTTATGAAGGATATAGCGAAAAAAGTAGGTTTGAAAACTCAAACGCTGGAAGTTCGCGAATCAAATGCCGAAGCAATAAAGCTTTACCGGAAATGCGGTTTTGTAGTAAAAGGAAAAAGGCCGCTTTATTATACCGATACGCATGAGGATGCGCTGATAATGTGGGCGGATGTGAAATAGACTGAAGGCTATAAGGTTGAAGTCTGAAGATTAAGATGAAGGCGCCAAGAGAGCCCTTACTATTAACTGACAGTCTTCAGTCTAACAGCCTAAACACCTGTGGATTATAATGGCGAAGGATATTTACATCGGTGAAATCTTAAAAAACGAAGAAATTCAACTGGATTATTTCCTGATGAAAGTTTCACTGCCTGCCGCTTTTGGCCAGCCGCTGCCGGGACAGTTTGTCATGGTGAGAATTGCCGGACTTGCCGAACCGTTTTTAGGCAGGCCGGTCAGTGTATATTCTTATCGCCTGCGCAAATCCTCCGTTGAAATTGAACTGCTCTATCGGATTGCCGGCAGGGGAACGCAAATACTCGCGGGTTTGATTTCCGGATCGCAGCTGGAAATTCACGGCCCGCTGGGCTTGAGTTATACGATATTTCCGGAAAAAGAAAATGCGGTCTTTATAGCGGGTGGAATCGGTGTGGCGCCGTTATCGCTGCTTGCCGAACATTTATGCAAAACCCTTTGCTTTCCCTCCGGGCAAATGACTTTTTATCTTGGTGCTCAGACTTCTTCGGCAGTTGTCGGCCTCGATAAGTTGAGCGAGCTTTGTTATAACATAAACATTTGCACTGATGATGGCTCACTCGGCCGGAAGTCGCTGGTTACAACAATGTTTCAGAAAGATATTAAAAAATATGATCCGGTAAATACCGCAATTTATGCCTGTGGTCCCCGGGGCATGATGAAGGCGCTGGCCGGAATCTTAAAACCGGCGCAGTTCTGTTGTCAGGTATCGCTCGAAGAGAAAATGGCCTGCGGAACGGGGGCTTGCATGGGGTGTGCCGTAGCGATAAAAGATGGTGAAGGTAATATAGCCTACAGGCGGGTATGTGCCGACGGGCCGGTTTTTAACCTGGCGGAAGTCGTCTGGGAGTGACAAAATACATGAAAACAAAAACAGCTCCGCAGATGGCAGTGCAAATAGGCAGACTAAAACTGAAGAATCCGGTAATGACGGCATCGGGCACGTTCGGCTATGGCGAAGAGTATGCCGATTATGTTGATCTGAACAAATTGGGCGCAATAGTCGTAAAGGGTTTGTCGGCAAAGCCCAGGACCGGTAATCCTCCACCGCGGATTATGGAAACAACGGGCGGGATGCTGAACTCCATCGGCTTGCAGAATATCGGTGTCGATGCCTTTATCAAAGAAAAAATGCCTTATTTAAGGAAATATGATGTGGCGGTGATCGCCAATATCTACGGCGAATCCTACGCGGAATATCAACAGGTAGCAAGAAAATTAAACTCCGTAAAAGGTCTGCACGCTCTCGAAGTCAATGTTTCCTGTCCCAACGTCAAAAAAGGCGGATTGAGTTTCGGGACCGATCCGAAAATTGCCGCCCTGGTAACGCGCAAGGTCAAGGAAGAAACTGATTTGCCGGTTATCATCAAACTCACGCCCAATGTCACGGATATTGCGGCGGTGGCTGAGGCGGTGGAAAGGGCAGGGGCGGATGCCGTATCTTTGATCAATACCTTAACCGGCCTGTCTGTTGATTTGAAAAATCGGGCACCACATTTGAAAAATATCACCGGCGGGCTTTCCGGACCGGCCATAAAACCGGTTGCCCTGCGCATGGTCTGGCAGGTGGTAAAGCGTGTGTCCATTCCCGTTATCGGTATCGGCGGAATTATGACGGCAGGCGATGCTCTGGAATTTCTGGTGCTGGGGGCTAAAGCTGTACAGGTGGGGACGGCCAATTTCGTCAATCCTCACGCCACCACGGACATACTGGAAGGGATGTGCAGTTATCTGAAAAATAATCATATAAATGATATAAATAAATTCATCGGAACTTTTAATGAAGGAGGCTCTTCATGTTCGGGATAGAAATATTTGCAAGGCGATATGAACAAAACAATTCTGTTCTTCCGGCGAAGACCGGAATCCGGTATTTTCATAAACTTCCTGGAACACTGGTTAATCCCGGAATGGCGAATAAAAGGGTTCTGCAAATATCCGGGATAATCTTCATGGTAATTTGCTGTCTTTGTGTTTTTTCGGGCAATCTTTACGCCGCCCAGTCGGCAATAACGGAAGCAGAAGGTTATTCCTGCCTGGGAGATGATAAATCGAGAAAACAGACGGAAGTTGCCGCCATGTCCGAAGCCAAGCGTAATGCCGTGGAAAATGCGGTTTCCTATATTAAAAGTGAAACAAAGATGAAAGACTACCAGTTGGAAAAGGATGTTGTGGAAGCATATTCCAATGCGAAGGTTCAGGTAATCGAAGTCAAGGAAAGAAGCTGGTATAAAGATGAACGTTCCGGGGATTGCTATAAAGTGAAAATTAAAGCGGAAATAATCCCCGATGAAAAGGCGATGACAAGCCTTGCGGCTAATCAGGCAACGGCGGACGATCCGTCCCTGCCGCTCAGCGTTAGAGTCTGGACCGACAAGAAACAATATAAAAATAAAGAACGGATTAAAATATTTCTCAAAGGCAATAAGCCCTTTTATGCCCGGGTGCTGTATGTAAACGTCAAAGGCGAATCGATTCAATTATTGCCCAATCCGTCACGCAGCGATAATTATTTTAACGGCGGCGTGGTTTATGAAATTCCCTCCGGTAATGACCGGTTTGAGCTCGAAGTTAATCCGCCTTTTGGTGAAGAAAAGATTCTAGTTTATGCGAGCTCCACGGAACTGGGCAAAATTAACCTGCAGGCGGCGGGCTCCGTCTACGAAGTGAAAACCGATGCGGAAAATGTCGGCATGCAGACGCGCGGCATTCAACTGAAAGAAAAATCGGGCGCCGGCAAACCAACGGAATCGTTCTTTGAAGGGAACGTAACAATCAAAACGTTACCATAAAATATGCCTCTGTGCATTTTGACAAAAATAATTTCCGCTAAGAAGTAAATAGAATGATAAAGAACGGCAAGACTTTAAAAGAATACGAAAATTTCCTGGCTCGCCGGGAAGGGCCGATTCCGGCTGAAAAATCGTTCCATATCTTTTCCGCCATGTGGCAAGAGGCGCTTAATCTGGGGGTGGTACCTTTTAAAGATCCAATGGCGGGAATAGAAACAAAAATAAAATTGGCGAAAATACTGAACTCATGTTTGAAAAAATAATCTGTTCCATAAGTTCTGCGCTGCGGAAACGCAATATATCATACATGCTTATAGGCGGGCAGGCGGTTTTGCTCTACGGCGAACCGCGGCTGACACGTGACATTGATATAACACTAGGTGTGGATATCGATAGGCTTGCGGAAATTATCTCCCTTGCCGGTGATCTTGGACTGAAAATACTGCCGGAAAATGTGGAAAAGTTTACCCGGGAAACAATGGTTTTGCCCGTTGCCGATGAAGAAACAGGTATCAGAATTGATTTTATTTTTTCATTTTCACCATATGAAAAGCAGGCCATAGAGAAAGCGAAAACAGTTCGCATGCTTGATCAGAATATATCCTTTGCCGCGCCGGAAGATTTAATAATTCACAAAATTATTGCCGGAAGGCCACGGGATATGGAAGATGTGAACGGTATAATGCAAAGAATGAAGAATATCGACATTGTTTATATACGAAAATGGCTCAATGATTTTTCCGCTGCGCTGAACGACGGCGAAATTATAAAGAGATTGGAAAGCATCTGTGACGGATGTAAATTATGAAAAACGGAAGTGAAGAAATAATCCGCGGCGTGTACCTGGTGGGCGGAATAAATGCTACAAATACCGAAGATGCTGCTGCCTACCTGATTGATTTCGCTGGTGACCTGGTATTGATTGATTCCGGCGCGGGCAAAAGCGCCACTCAGATTGTCCGCAACATTGAAATGCTGGGTCTCGAATTCTCCGGCATTTCCCAACTGATTCTTACTCACTGCCATATAGACCATATCGGTGCCGCACCTTTTTTTCAGAAATATTACAATACGGAAATTATAATCCATGAACTAGATGCTTCTCCTGTGGAAACGGGTGATTCCATTAAAACCGCGGCCAACTGGTACGATACCACTTTCCCGCCGACGAAAATTGACCGGAAACTCCAGGGCAAGCATGAAGTATTGAAATTCGGCGACGAAGAACTGCATTGCCTGCATACTCCCGGGCATACGCCCGGTTCAATCTCCCTATACCTCGATCGCGACGGCAAAAGAGTATTGTTCGGCCAGGATATTCACGGGCCGTTCAATAAAGCTTTTGATTCCAATATTGAAGACTGGAAAAAATCAATGCAGCTGCTTCTTAATCTCAATGCTGATATTCTCTGCGAAGGGCACTTCGGAAT
>MVRV01000059.1 GCA_002068015.1 Smithella sp. PtaU1.Bin162 | reverse complement strand
ACAATTGTTCCCATAATCTGTCTTCCGGCGGCACCCGTTCCCTCGGAGACGGCAAGAGGCGCAACACCGAGAATGAAGGCAAAAGAAGTCATCAGAATCGGCCGCAGTCTTAAACGTGCTCCTTCCAAAGCGGCATCAGCAAGCGGCACACCCCGTTCATAGGCTCTCTTGGCAAATTCGACGATAAGAATGGCGTTTTTGGCCGTGAGTCCGATGAGCACGATCAAGCCGATCTGGGCATAAACATTGTTTACCTGACCGCGAAGCATAATGGCGGCCAGTGCGCCGAAAACAGCGATCGGCGTTGTAATCAGAACACTCACCGGCAAAGACCAGCTTTCGTACTGGGCGGCAAGGATAAGAAAGACACAGAAGAGCGAAAACGCAAAAATCACCCAGGCGGGTATTCCTTCCTGCGCTTTTTTCTCCTGAAAACTCATGCCCAGGTAATCAAAGCCCATCTCCCGCGGCATGGTTTGCTGATACACCTCTTCCAATGCCGCCATGGCCTGAGCGGAACTGTAGCCCGGATTGCCGGTCACGTCAATCCGGACGGAGCGATAAAGGTTGAAACGCATCGTTGTCTCGGGACCTGATGTCGGTTGAATATGAATAAGGGAAGAAAGGGGCACGGTTTTTTTCTGGTCGTTCAGAACGGAAAACTGTCCGATAGATTCGGTATTCCCGCGGTAATTACCTTCCGCCTGAACATAGACCTGCCACTGCCTGCCGAACCGGTTAAAATAATTTATAAAGGATCCTCCCATAAATGCCTGCACGGTCTGATACACCTGTCCTATATCCACACCATGCTTCAGCACCTTATCGCGATCCACGCGAACCAGCATCTGCGGAACCGCCGCCTGAAAAGAGGTTGTCACACGGGCCAGTTCCGGCCGTTTTCTGGCCGCTTCGATAAACCTGGCCGCATTGGCGGCAAGAAATCCGATATCTTTACCCTCCCGGTCCTGCAAAATGAAGGTAACGCCTCCGGCATGTCCGATACCGGGAATTGCCGGCGGGGAAAAGGCAAAGGCCAGCCCCTGGGGAAGAGCGGCAAGCTCACGGTTGAGATAGCTGAGAATGGCCTCTTTTTGTTCTTCCGGTTTTGTCCTTTCGCTCCAGTCCTTAAGATTAACATTGTAAAAGGCCATGGACGGGTTGGGAGATGTTTCAAAAAGGCTGAAACCGGCAACGGTTGTATAGTATTGAACGCCCGGTGTGCGCGATAGAATGGATTCGATCTGCCGGCAGGTCGCATCAGTGCGTTGCAGTGAGGCGGCACCGGGAAGGACAACGTTGATATAAAAGTAACCCTCATCTTCTTCGGGCAAAAATCCGGTGGGAATGGTCTTCCCCAGTAATGCGACAAAAAGAATGACGGCAACAATGAAAGCCAGGCCGACAATGCTCCTCTTAATCAAGTACCCGCAGATGTTGACATATCTGTTGGTTGCCTTGCCGAAGATAATGTTAAAACGGGTGTAAAAACGACTAAGCACCCCCCTGCTTCCTTTCCGCGGCTTCAGGATCATCGCCGCAAGTGCGGGACTCAGGGTAAGGGCGTTGACGGTGGAAAGAAGCACCGATATGGCGATGGTGACGGCAAACTGCTGGTAGAGCCTGCCTGTTATTCCCGGAATAAATATCGTCGGAACAAAAACCACCATCAGAATAAGGGTAATTGCTATAATGGGGCTCGACACCTCTTCCATTGTTTTAATTGTTGCCTCCCGGGGTGAAAGACCCTCTTCTATATGCCTTTCTACCGCCTCCACGACAATGATGGCATTATCAACCACCAGTCCTATGGCCAGCACAAGACCGAAGAGCGACAAGGTATTAATGGAAAATCCGAGAAGCGGGAAAAAAGCAAACGTGCCGAGAAGCGATACGGGAATGGCCAGAGTGGGAATAAGAGTCGCCCGCCATCCCTGAAGAAATATAAAAACAACAATAATGACCAGAATCATCGCTTCCAGAAGCGTTATAACAATTTCCTTGATTCCTTCCGTCACGCTTTTTGTAGTGTCGATGGCAACAACATAATCCAGATCGGAAGGAAACCTCGCTTTGGCTTCTTTCATTGCCTTTTTGACATTTTCGGCAGCCGCCAGAGCGTTTGTCCCGGGAGTCTGATAAAGAGCAATCATTGCCGAAGGCTTCCCGTTCAACCGGCTCCTCGTATTATAATCCTGGGCGCCCAGTTCGATACGGGCCACATCTTTTATACGGACCAGAGAACCGTCATTGTTCGCCCGAATAACAATTGCCCCGAATTCTTCCTCCGAGACAAGACGTCCTTCCGTGCGAACGGTATAGGTGAACTCCTGTCCTGCCGGTGCGGGCTCACCGCCTATTTTCCCGGCGGGATTGACGGCATTCTGCTTTTTCACGGCATTCACAATTTCCGGAACCGTAATGCCTAGTTTGGTGAGGATATCGGGCTTTACCCAGATACGGATAGCATATTGACCCGCGCCGAAGATATTGGCCTGCGAAACTCCCGGTACCCGGAGCAGCCTGTCATTGAGGCTGATATTGGCATAGTTCGCCAGAAATACCGCATTTCTGGTCCCTTTCGGTGAATGCAGTGCCAGAATCATAAATGGAGCCGATCCACCCTTTTTGATAGTCACGCCGTAGTTGCGGACATCTTCCGGAAGTTGTGATTGAGCCTGCCCCTGGCGAAGCTGGGCGAGAACCTGATCAACATCCGGATTGCTCTTCACATCGAAATTGACATAGAGTCTCATCATGCCGCTCGACGAATTCATGGAATACATGTAATTCAGATAATCAACACCGCTCATCTGCTGTTCGATCGGTGTGGAGACGGATTTTTCGAGGGTCTCGGCGTCAGCACCGGTATAAGTGGTTTCCACCCGGATTTCCGGGGGAATAATATTGGGAAAACGTTCAATCGGCAGGGTGAAAATGGATATAATACCGAAGGTGACAATGATTATGGAAATAACGATAGCAACAATGGGGCGATTGATAAAAAACCTGGCCATGATCTTCCTTATTTGCCTTTTTGTGCCTGACCAGGAGAATTCGCCTGAAAAGGACGCGGTGTTACGGAAACTCCCTGACGCACCTTTTGAGTTCCTTCAACAACCACTTTCTGCCCGGCTTGCAGCCCCTCTTCGACAACCCACATCTCACCGAAACGAGGGCCTGTTTTAACCGGAGTCATATCAATTTTATTGCCGGCATTGACCACGGCTACTTCCCGGTTTCCCTGGACTTCAATTACCGCCCGTTGAGGGACCAGTGCAGCTCCCTTTCTTATTTTGATCTCCGCCCGGACTCGGGCAAACATGCCCGGCCGCAGAAAATTGCCGGGATTGGGAAAAAGAGCGTTCACCTTTATCGTACCGGTATCTACATCCACCTGACGATCGACAAAAGTGAATTTCCCCTTGTAGTGGTGGACACTTCCATCCGCCAGAACCAGCTCCAGTTTGGCCTTGCCGTTTTTGCCGCCTCTCATATCCCTTAAGTATTCCTGCTCCGTCAGCGGCACACTCACTTTAATCGGATCAACCGTGGAAACAGATGTCAATTCTTCCGTTGATCCCGGCCCCACCAGATTACCAACCTGTGCTTTGGCCGCACCGGCAATACCATCGATAGGACTTATAATTTTCGTAAATTTAAGATCAAGTTCCGCCTTATCCGCCGTCGCCACGGCCGCTTCATAAGAAGCTTTGCCGACTCCTTCGGCACGGATGGCTTCGTCCAGATCTTTTGCGCTCACTGCCTTATATTCGGCCAGAGGCTTTATCCGGACAAGATTGGCCTTGGCATTTTCCCAATCGGCACGTGCCTGTGTAACCCGGCTTGTCGCCTGTTTCAGGGCAGCTTGGAAAGTTCTGTCGTCAATCTCGAAAAGCAGCTGACCTTTTTTTACATACTCGCCTTCTTTATAATGCTGGATAAGCAGATAGCCTTGAACCTGGGAACGAATAGTTGCATTAACCAGACCATCGGTGGAAGCTGTCCACTCCGACCAGACAGGCACATCTTTCGTCACAACTTCCGTAACTTCCACCAATACGGGTTTGGCATCTACTCCTGCCGGCTGTCCGTTGCAACTGATAAACAAGGCACAAAAAGTCAAGACCACAAAAAAAGAAATATCTGTAAGGGAGATGATTTTCTTTTTATCCATTACAACAAAACCTCCTCACTGCAGCATTTCAGCGACTATAACAGTCCTCTGAATTTCCAATTGTCACTATATCGACAAGACGTATTTATCTTAATGTTTATTGGAATAAAGTTGTTTTTATCGGCTGAGTTTGACTATACCGGATGTCCGGTATAGTCAAGAAAATAATATTTCATCAATTCATGGTTTAACTTTAGATATGTAACATTATGTTTTACAAGTGATTACTGAAATGCAATCCGGCGTTTAAAACATTTTCATGATATACTAAGGAGAGTTGTTTTCTTGAAAGAAATGCCCGCTCTTGCCGGCGGGCATTTCTTTTATGTTTTATCTACGGCTCCATTGGTGCGCTCGAATCAGCTGACCATTCCATAAATGAACCGTCATAGGCCCTAACGTCTTTATAGCCCAGCAGTTCCGTCATGACAAATGCCCAGGACGTACAGGTTTTACCGGTATCGCAGTAGAGAATGATTTCTTTATTTAAATCACCTCCGACCGCTTTTTCCGCTAAAGAGGCAAGTTCAGCCTGAGATTTGTACAGACCATCCGGTGTGTAAATAAGGGCAACCGGAAGATTGACCGCTCCCTTGATGCGCCCGGTTTTAGGCACAAAGGCAAGTTTTTCTTTCCCTTCAAAAAAAGCCGGCCCGCGGGTATCTCCAATAACGGCTTTGCCGATCCTGTCCTGCACATAGGCTTTATCTACGAATAACTTCGCAGTAATGGCGGCCTTGAATGATTTTGCTTTGGCTCTTACCATATCCTGGGAAAGCGGTTTATTTTCCTTTACCCACTGATTCTGGCCGCCGTTGAGAATGGCTACATTCGGGACACCTACATATTTCAGCGTCCAGGCAACCCTGGTCATGTCGAACTGATCGGGAACCTTGTCCGTTTTTCCTACGATTACTACCAGCGAATTGCCGTCAATACCTGCTTCTCCGATAATGTCCGATAAATCATCGATCGGCGGTAACTCGTTGAGTAATGTCCCTTTTTTGATGGCCCATGATCCGTAAAAAACATTTACAGCACCGGGGATATGGCCGGCTTTGTATTCTTCCACTTTGCGAACATCGACCACAACCAGATCGGCATTTTTCAGATTGCCCGCCAGCCAGTCAGTAGATACGATGGGATCGATGCTTTTGGCCATTGCGGCAAGCGGCAAAATCAACAGTATCATTATCAGTACTGCCCTCAGCCATTTAATTTTTTTCATAAATATCCTCCTGAATTATTTATTAATCGGTTTTAAATTGTAAATTAATCCCTCATTGGCTTTGGAACCGTCCTTGATGAGCATTTCCCGCTTCAAAAATCCTTCTTTTGCCTCATGGCAGGAATCACATGATCTTGTCCGGTTCGTCCGTTTTTTAATGTTGTGAACCGGAGAATTCCAGTAATTGGGCAGTTTATCAAAATTTTCCATTTTAATGCCCGCTTTGTTGAATGTGGTTTTTAAGGTAGGAACGACCCGCAGTGTTGTCAAGGTCTTTTTATCCCGTGGATTGAGCCCCAGAATAAAATCAGGTTTTGCCGATGATCCCGTCTCCGTATGACAGCTGTAACACTGGCGATACTGTCCGGAAGAATGACAAGCCTGACAGCTGGCCTTGTCCTTATGTATTTCATGGGCAACCTGATACTTGCGGTTCTTGTGGCAGGACAGGCATTGAGGACGTTCTTTGACCTCCTGCTTCGATTTATACGTCTTCCCGTTGCCGTGCATTTCAGTATTTTTATGGCAATCCGCACACATCATACCCTTCTGGTAATGAACATCGGGCGTTCCGCCGTATTCACCGGTATATTCCGGATAAACACGTCCACCGTGACACAAAGCGCAGGTTTTGCCTTCATTTTTCTTAACGAATTTATGTCCCTGCAGAAATCCCGCGGAAATTCCGGCAACAGGAGGCGATTTCACGTGACAATCCCCGCAGGAAGCGTGACAGCTCCGGCACGACTGCTCAAAAACTTTTTTATCAAAAATTTTCAGTTCTTCAGCGGAAAAACGGTGTTTGACTCCTTCCCGTTGCCCCAGGCTGGTATAATGAAGAGATCCGGCATAATTTTTCCCTATTTTCTTATGACATAAACCGCATGTTTTGATGTTATCCGACGGCCTGACGACAAGTCCCTTATGAGCCGATTCTTTTGTTTCTTTTTTGTCATCGCCCTTGTGGCAGAAAACGCATTCCATGGCGAGGTGAAAATCCTTGCCCATAGATGCCGGATTAATCATGTATCCCTTGTAGTATTCTTCCGCCCTAACTGGGGGAGGTGCGCCTGCTCACCCTTCGCCCTCGCCTGTTATCTCCGGCACCTTGACCAGGGATTTCATTTCACGGTCGTTTGTATGGCACTTGTAGCAACTGTTCTTTTCCTTTTTATCCTTTTTGAAACCGGCTTGCGCAATCGTTTTCCAGTCCTGGTGGCATCGGTTGCATTCGAACCAGGAAAAAGATTTTTTACCATCATGGCATCCGAAGCAGTATTTAGAGCCTTTATGATCGTCCATGGTTATAATGTTGGAACCTTTTTTGATGGAAAAGATCGGCAAATGGCACTCCTGACAATCGGCGGACGGCGAATGCTTTTCATGATCAAAACGGGCCTTTGTTTCTCCCCTGCCCAGCAATACTTTATTATTATAAACCGGCTTTTTATAAGGCGGCGGCTGGCCTTTGACATGGCCTGCGGTAAGTCCGGTTGTACGGATATGACAACGGGCGCACTGGGTATCGGCCGCAAAGGCTTCCTTACCGGTATGGCAGGCACCGCAATACTTTCCCCGGTAAAGGGAATCCATATTGAAATCTTTGTATTCCTGAGCTTTCAGGGCTTTCATCTCAAATAGCCCGCTGTGACATTTATCGCAGGAAATTTTTTTAACATCCACGTGATGCTGATGGCGGAAGATGACTGTTTTTAAGGGTTCGGTATAGAAAATGCCGCCACCGTCGGAAAATTGTTCCACTGCGGCAATTCCCGCATTCGCCAGAAATAATGATGCCAGTAAAATTATCAATATAGAGCTTTTTTTCATTCTATCTCTTTAACCCTTCATATAAAAAATATTGGGCTTGGCACCGACTTCTTCTCTCAAAACCCACACCGGTTTTTGCAACTGGTGAATAAGTTTAAAGACCCTGTCTCCGGGATCAGATAAATCGCCGAATACCCTGGCATCAGCCGGACAGGCCTCAGCACAGGCCACATTCTTTAAACCTTTGGAAAGGCGGGATTCAAAGCAAAAATCGCATTTATCGATAGCGCTTCTTTTTTCATTATAATATCTGGCATTATAGGGACAGGCCATAATGCAGGATTTACATCCTATACACTTTTTGTAATCCATCATAATAATACCGTTTTTTTTGTCTTTATAAGTTGCCCTAGTCGGACATGTGCGCACGCAGGGAGGATTGTTGCACTGATTGCAGAGTATCGGTATGAAATCCCATTTCTGGTCGATGGAAGCGGAAAGTTCCCTTTTCAGAATAATAGTTCTCCAACCGTAATCCGGTACATGATTGGTGGATACGCAGGCCTCCAGGCAGCGTTTGCAGTCGATACAGCGATCCTGCCGAATGACCATGCTGTAATGGGGCTTGTAGGGATATTTTTCCCGGTAGGCGTCAAAGGCAAATGTTTTTCCGATGGTGGAGATAAGCGATATAATTGTGCCGCCTGCCAGCATACCGGTTACGGTAAGTCCCATTTTCAGAAAATTCCGGCGCTCCCGGTCTTCCGGGTATTCCCGTTTTTCCTCACCGGTTTTTCTCCCGCTTGGAATATTATCCTTCATGGCACCTCTTTCGCTTCCGGTACAGTAACCGTTTGCTCCGCTGCCGGGATACTATCTTCCTTCCGAAATCCGGCAAATATCTTTTCCCCCAATAAGAAAGCCAGACCGCAAAAACCGATACCGCCCAATACCACCAGAATTTCATGAATGCTCGGTGTGTATTTATGCAGCCGGGAAAATTCGGCAACTCCCAGCTCATAGTAAAGAGGAACTATCTGCCCCACGACAACCATATCCAGCCGCATGAAAAAGATGCCGAATATCATCAGAGTTGCCGCCGTAAACATCAGCAGTATATTCTTGAACCTGGACATAAAAAGCAATATAAGCGGAACAATCATTCCGGCAAGCACTTCAATTGCCCAGAAATTGAACGCATAAGGACCGGTAACCAACGCCTTCATTGCTTCCACTGCCGAAACGCCTCCAACGGATGTTGTCAGCATTTTCCAGCTGGTAAAAATCATGACAATAATCAGAAAGAAAACGGCCAGTTTCCCTACGACCTCCAGCGCCTTTGCGGTCATTTCATCGATAACCAGACGGTTTATTTTGTGTGCTGAAACAACAAAAAAAATAATGAAGGCACACCCCGTCACCAGTGCCGACAGGAGAAAATAAAACGGTAAATACTGCCCGTACCAGAAAGAACGGCCGTGCATCATGGCAAAAACACCGCCCAGATTGGTATTGGCGGCTACTTCGGTTATCACCCCAAGCAATCCTGCAATAACCGCTTTTCCATGCGTTCCTCTCCAAAGAAAAATAAATTCAATAATCAGAAAAACCATGGCAAAACTATAGAGTGTTCCCATCCACCAGATATTGGAAGACAGGTTCGGTGAGAGGATATTATAAATTGCCATACGGAAAGGATGTTCAATTTCCAGCCCGATAACCAGAAACCCGGAAAGTATTGTTATAATTGACAAATAAACAGACCTGCGGGCTATAGGCAGCAGGCTTGGGAAGCCAAAAACATGCCCCAACGAAGAGATCAGGCAAAGCCCGGTTGAAGCCACAACAAAAAAAATATAAGTGGAAATAAGAATAGCCACCGGAATTTCACGATAGGTTCCGTAAGCATGACGTGTCCCCGCAATAAATAAGGCATGAATACCGGCAACAATGCCGATTAATGTTAACAGAGCAAAGACACCAACAAAAATCAGATATATACCGCCGCCGGATAAAACACGTCCTAAAGCAGGTTTTAAAATAGGCAGGATACGTCTTTGAGCGGAACTTGCCATCATATCCCCTTTAGCTTTTTTATTGCGGCCATGAATATGGTTTCAGATTAAGGTATATCATTTTATTTGTCAAGATACTTAAGGTTTCCCAGGCTTCCGTAACCTTTCAGGTAAGTGAATTCTTATCCATGGATTAAAAAATAAAACATCTTTTCGATGTTCTTTTTGACAACAATAATATTTGATGATAAATTTTAATAAAATTAAGGAGTGATCCGTTTGTCCAAAAAGACAAATCTTCTGCTGCAATTTTTTTCTTCCGTCAAACTGACAATTGTTCTTCTGATTCTGATTGTCCTTGTTTTCATTCTTGCTTCATTTCTCCCTCAGCACAGGGAAACTGCGGAAGTTGTCAAGCAGCTTTCGCCCAACGCGGCAAAACTTTTTCTTTTTTTCGGTCTCGCGGATCTTTACCATTCCCCGTTGTTTTACCTTCTGATGGTATTGTTGTCTTTCAATCTTATAATTTGTTCTCTGCAGCGCCTGCCGGTTTCTCTTAAGCAATACCGGGCATCATGCTTTCCCGAACCATCCGGCCTCTTTGAAAATATTCCGGATAACCGGGTGATTTTCACGGATAAAGAAAAAGCTCAGGCAAGCCCGATTCTGGAGGCGTGCCTGCGGGAAAAATACGGGAACAGCAAAAAATCGGAAACGGAACGGGGGCTTCTTTTTTGTGTGGAACGGAGAAGGTTTTCTATTTTCGGAGTTTACGCCGTTCATCTGGGCATCCTGATCATGATTGCGGGAGCCGTCGCGGGTTCTCTTTTCGGTTTTGAAGCCGATGTTAATATTACAGAGGGCGAAAGCATCGATACCGTACGGATTGCCCACGGAAAAGAAATACGGAAACTTGATTTCTCAGTGCGTTGTGACAAATTCACCGTCGAACTGTATGATAACGGTGCGCCTAAAACCTACCGCTCCGATCTGAGTTTCATCAGAAATAATCAGGTGGAATCTAAGGGAGCCCTTCTTGTCAACCATCCTCTGACTTTTGCCGATCTCCGTTTCTACCAGATGAGCTATGGAGTATCGCCGGAAACAAAAGCGATTATGACATATTCGGATGACCGTCAAAAAAGCGCTGAAATAGCACTTACGCAAGGGGACTTTTTCGCCATACCGCAATATAATATCCATGCCCATGTTCTGCGTGTTGAAGAAAACGTCATGCAGATGGGTCCGGCCGTAAAACTGCAAATATCCGCCTCCGGAAAGGATTTCCCTCTTTGGATTTTTCAGCAGATCGATGAAATAGCCGCCGCCAATCCCGGTTTGTTCTCGCAGGTTCCTGTTTTCAATCCCGGACTTTTCAAGCCTGTGGTATTTTCATTAAAACGCCTAGAACGGCAATATTTCACCGGCCTGCATATAGTGCGCGATCCGGGCGTTCCGTTTGTCGCCGCAGGCGGAGCGCTTATGGTCGCCGGATTATTAATTATCTTTTTGCTGCCGCACCGGCGCATCTGGGTAAAAATCCAAGAGTCCGGAACAAAAACGGCAATTATCGTTGCCGGCCGGAGCAATCGCCATTCCGCCGGATTGGAAAAACAAATCGCCGGGCTGCGTGATCTAATCAGAAGGAAGATACCGTCATGAGCCATGAGACAATTTTCAGCTGGGTGACGTTTATCTATTTTGCATCCTTTGTTTTATATCTCTTCCAAGTGGTTCTGGACAAAAATTTCTGGGGACGGACCGCTTCCCTTTTCGCCCGGGTGGGGCTTGCCGCGCATACCCTGGCAATCTTTTGGAGATGGAAGGCTTCCTATGATTTAGGAATCGGACATGTGCCTCTGACCAATCTTTATGAATCCCTGATATTTTTTGCCTGGACGATTATTCTTATTTACCTTATTCTCGAATGGCGCATTAAAAGCAGATCAGCCGGTGTCTGTGTGGTACCGGTCGCCTTTCTGGCCATGGCTTACGCCTCCATTGCGCCCGGCATCAGTGATAAAATTGAGCCGCTTATTCCCGCCCTGCAAAGCAACTGGCTGACCAGTCACGTTGTCACCTGTTTTATGGGATATGCCGCTTTCACCGTCGCCTTCGGCTGCGGGATCATTTACCTAGTCCAGGATGCAATAATGGGAAAAACGGAGAAAAAAACCGGAATTTCAGGCAGGCTGCCTTCTCTCACCCTGCTTGACGCGTTGATTTATCAATGCGCCACTCTGGGCTTTATCTTTCTGACAATCGGAATAATGACCGGTTCCATCTGGGCACATTACGCCTGGGGCTCCTACTGGAGCTGGGACCCCAAAGAAACATGGTCGCTTATCACCTGGCTCATCTATGCAATTATGCTGCATTCCCAGTATGTCCGCGGCTGGCATGGAAAAAGGATGGCCTTGTTTGCGTTTATCGGCTTTGCATCAGTGCTGTTCACCTATCTGGGGGTAAATTATCTTCCGGGTTTGCACAGCTATCTTAAATCGTAATACAGGGAGTTGTTAACGTGCTTTCCGGATTTTCCGGAGGAATCATAAAAGGGAAGGAGAATTTATGGAACGGTATTATGAAGACCTGCAGGTTGGAGAAGAATATGTATCCCCTGGGAGAACCGTCACGGAAACAGATGTGGTTAATTTTGCCTGTTTTTCCGCAGACTGGTTTTCCGTTCATACTGATGAGGAGTATGCCAAAAAGACCCAGTACAAAACCCGCATCGCCCACGGCTTAATGGGCCTTGCCCTGACCGACGGCTTGAAGATTCGCATTCCTGAATTGGCGAATGTGCATAACATTGCAACAATCTATTGGAACTACAATTTCCGCAAACCAATTTTTATCGGCGACACCGTCCGGGTAAAAATAACAATTAAAAACAAGCGGGAAACAAAAAAAACCGATCAGGGTCTGGTAGTGGACGGTGTGACCATGCTGAACCAACGCGACGAGGTGATCGGTGAAGGGGAACACGGCTTGCTTATTTTGCGCCGTCCGGGAAGCAATAAATAAGCTTTCCCATCGGAAGCAACCTTCCTGATTTGGCCTGAACTTTGATTTGTGTTATGAAGTCAATACTTTTTTGCTACAGGAGAATTATACTCTTTTGGTAAATACACAAACACCTTCTCCCCATCCTTTTCTGCAGCGAGTCCGTCCGCACGGCTTATACCGCTTTGTGCCCATCCTCGAAACACTGAGGACTTATCAGCTTTCCTGGTTTGGGCACGATATTCTTGCCGGCCTCGTCATCACGGCATTCCTTGTGCCTGTGGGAATGGCGTATGCTGAAGCAGCAGGACTGCCCGCCATTTACGGTTTGTACGCCACTATTGTTCCCCTTCTTGTTTACGCCATTTTCGGACCGGGCCGTATTTTGTTTCTGGGACCGGATTCCGCTCTGGCCGCTGTCATTGCGGCAACGATTCTGCCTCTGGCTGCCGGCAATGCAGATAAAGCGGTGGCTTTTGCGGGGATACTCGCCATTATCTCCGGACTTCTATGCATTGCGGCCGGGCTGACCAAATTCGGCTTCATCACCGATCTGCTCTCCCAGCCTATCCGCTATGGTTATCTGAACGGGATTGCGCTTACCGTACTTATCGGCCAGTTGCCTAAATTTTTTGGTTTCTCCGTCAGTGGTTCCAGCTTTATCCAGGAAGCAAATTCTTTGTTACAAGGCATTATATACGGAAAAATAAACTGGACTTCCTTCTCCCTCGGATTATTTTCGGTGATTGTGATTCTCGGCTTAAAACGACGGGCCCCCAGGCTTCCGGGCGCCTTGATTGTTATGACTGCGGCAACCATCATTGTCTGGCTTTTCAATCTTTCCGCTGCGGCAGACATTTCCGTGGTAGGGACAGTGCCTCAGGGTCTGCCTTCCTTCCGTATTTCCACGTTTACCCTCGCCGAATTCAGCACTCTGCTGGCGGGCGCTTTTGCCGTTGCCCTCGTCTCCTTTGCCGACATGAGTGTTCTGTCGCGCACGTTTGCCCTGCGTGACGGATATGAAAACGATACTAATCATGAAATTATCGCGCTCGGTGCGGCCAATGTCGCAACCGGTCTGTTTCAGGGATTTCCCATAAGCAGCAGCGCCTCGCGTACGACAGTGGCCGAAGCAATCGGCGCCAGAACGCAAATTACCGGGATAGTCGGAGCCGTGTGTATTGCATTTTTATTAATCTTTATGCCCGGGCTGCTGCAAAATATGCCTGCTTCAGTGCTGGCCGCCGTTGTGATCTGCGCCTGTATTCTTTTGTTTGAGGTTCACGGCGTTATGCGCCTTTATAAGTTGCGGCGGGACGAATTTGCGTTATCTCTTGTGTGTTTTTGCGGTGTGGTTCTGTTGGGCGTCATTACGGGAATTTTCATCGCCGTAGGCCTGGCACTTCTTGCTTTCATCTGGCGGGCCTGGCGGCCTTATTATACCGTCCTCGGTCATGTGGATGGTCTTCAGAGTTACCACGATATATCCCGGCATCCTGAAGCGAAGCAAATTCCCGGGCTCCTCCTTTTCCGTTGGGATGCGCCTTTATTTTTCGCCAATGCGCAAACTTTCCGGGAACAAATCCTGCTTGCCGTCGCGAAAGCACCGACTCAGATCAAGTGGGTTGTTGTTACCGCCGAACCTGTTACCGACATTGATACCACCGCCGCCGATGTGCTCATCGATATTGATAAGACACTGCATCAGGCCGGAATGGATTTATTTTTTGCGGAAATGAAGGGGCCGGTTAAGGACCGTTTAAAACAATACGGGCTTATGGCAAAACTCGGTACCGACAATTTTTTCCAGACAATCGAGCAGGCCGTCGAACGCTATCAGACCATTCACCGAACAAATGGAACAAAATGAAATCATTACTTTGCAGCCCGGCTTTTTTGCATTCGTTCACAATCTTGATGGTGCCGCGTCCCCTGGCTTCAATCATGCCCGCTTTGAAAAAAATGTCATTCCCGCAGTCTTTCGGCGGGAATCCATAAACCATTGATAATAACGGATGCCCGGCAGAATACCTCGGGCATGACAGTTCCTAGTTTGTCATCCCGTATGGATTGCATGCGTAAAGTTAGACTTTTCATTTTTATTAGTCACATTAGGGTCTGAAAATTACCATTTGTACCGGTGATCTATTTCCGGTCCAGCTCTTTTCTAATGGCCTGACCAATTTTTGCCAGAACATATGGTTTGCGGACAAATTCACCGGCGCCTATTTCCTGCGCTTTTTGGACGCGGTCGGTCTCTGAAAAACCACTGACGATTATCGCCTTCTGTCCGGGGGAAATCTCCAATACTCTTTTGTATGTTTCCAGACCATCAATTCCGGGGTCCATGATCATATCCAATACAATCAGATCGGCTTTCTTGTTTTTGATATACTCCACCGCCTTTTCTCCGTTGTCGGCAGATTCGACTTTATATCCAAGACTATTTAACATATTTATGGCCAATTCCCGCTGCTCCTTCCTGTCATCAACTACAAGAATGGATTCACCTTTACCTGTATAGGAAACAGGAATAACTCTTTTATCAACTTTGGCCGATACCTCTCGGGTTGCAGGAAAATAAAGACTAAAGGAGCTTCCTTTACCCTCCTCGCTTTTCACGTCAATGTATCCTTCATGATCCTTCACAGTCCCCCAGACAACAGCCAAACCCAATCCTGTTCCGCTTTTTCCCATAACCTTTTTTGTATAGAAAGGTTCAAATATCTTGCCGATATCTCCGGATGATATGCCGCTGCCGGTATCGGAAACTATCAGAATCGTATAATCGCCTGCCGGCATTTTGTCGTACCCGCAGATGGGCTGATCCACATAACGGTTCTCCGTTTTTATTGTTACGCTTCCTTCACCGGATATGGCTTCGGCAGCATTCGACACGAGATTCATGATTGTTTTACTTAAATGAATCGGTGACCCTTTGATATTGAAAAGCCCATCTTCCAGTTCGGTACAGATTTTTACACCCGGATGGTAAGTCTTCAGTTTTTCCAATTCCGGTGCTTCCAGGTAATCGGCAACCAATTTGTTCAGATTGACTACTTCCGAAACATTTACGCCTCTTCTTGCTAACGTTAAGAGATCTTGAATTATTGCCGAACCTTTCAAGCTGGACTGTATGATATTCTCAGCATACTTCCTCAGAGAACTGCTCTCCGTTGTCTTCCTTAAAATGAGTTCGGAATATCCAACCAATACACCCAAAACATTATTGAGATCGTGGGCAACTCCACCCGCCAGAGTACCCAGCGCTTCCATCTTTTCCGCTCTGTGGAGCTGTTCTTCCAGTTTTTTCCGTTCGGTAATATCACGGACGAAACCGAGGACTATTTTTTTATCCTTATGTTGAACCACAGATGTGTTGATTTCAATGGGTATTCGACGCCCGTCTTTGCCGATCAACTCAATCTCATCCGGGCCGGTGGACTTACCTTCTCTGCTGTCCTGGAGCATCTTCATGGTTTTTTTCAGACTTTGCCCGGGAAGTATATTCAATTCCTGAAAGGTTCTACCTATCATCTCTTCACGGCTGTAACCGATAATTTCTTCGCTCTTATGGTTACCGTATAGGAATTTACCTTGCAGATCATTATGGTAAATGCCGTCCGGAGCATTCTCCAAATAGCTCTTAATTAACGCCTCGCTTTCCTTCAATGCCTCTTCCGCCTGTTTGCGTCTGGTAATATCTTTGGATGAACAGATCGCAGAAACCACTACCCCCATCTTATCTTTGATGGGAGTAATCGTAGTCACATAATACCGGTCACCGTCAGTCCGCGGGACACGAACCTCGATGGTCTTCTCCTCTCCTGTACGAAATACCTCGCTCAGGGAGGCGAAGCGCTTATCTGCTTCTTCCCTGGAAAAAACATCCCAAATTCTCTTGCCGATAATGTCTTCGACCGGTTTGCCGACACCATCGGCAAAGGCCCGGTTGACATACTTGTATTCTCCTTCCGGAGTGAATGAAAAAATAGGGTCGGATGATTCTTCAAGAAGGATGCGATACTTTTCCTCACTCTCCAGCAGCGCCTCTTCCATCTTCTTCCGTTCGGTGATGTCCAGCATTGCTCCAATAATAGCAGGTTTCCCCTGATACGTTATACGTGAGCTATAGACTTCGGTATATTTAACCTTGCGGTTTTTCGTAAAAACCCGGAATGCATACTGGACGAAGGCCTGTTCTCCGGATATCCTCTGTTTCATATTTTTTTCCACCAGCGGCCAGTCTTCGGGAAACACTGCATCTTTGACCATGATTTTATCTATCATTTCCTCAATCCGGTACTCGCATATCTCGGCTTGCTTGGAATTTACATATTTAAACACACCATCCTGGATAAGATATATACCGACAATAGATTTTTCAGCCAGATTTCTGAATTTTTCTTCGGATTCCCGCAATGCCGCTTCCACGCGCTTGCGGTCCGTGATGTCACTTACGAAACCTAAAGCGGCTTGTTTGCCACCCCATTGCGTCATGACGGAGTCAATCTCTACCCACCTCGTATTCCCGCCGGCAGTAATAATACGAAATTCATATTTAGTTGGGAATATTTCTCCCCTCAATCGCCTTATGTGACGGTCCAATACCATGGAACGATCATCCGGATGGATAAATTCAATAAACGGTTTTGTCGTAAGATCATGTTCTGTTTGATCAAAGATTTCTATGCTCTGGGGATTTACGAACTTCAGCATATTATCCTGGGCAACAAATATTCCCTGATTGATATTATTCACAAGATTGCGGTATTTTTCCTCACTGTTTTTCAATACCAACTCTATCTTCTTACGTTCAGTGATGTCGTGAAAGATCCCCTCAACTCCCAGGATATTTCCTCTGTCGTCGTAGTAGTAACGGCTGCTTGTCGTAACAGGGATGGGAGTACCGTCCTTATGTTTGAGAGTAGCCTCAAAATCCTTGACTGATCCCTTCTCCTGAAGAATTGATAAAATCTTTTCTCTTTCGTGAGGATCAAAATAAAGAGCGGCAGAAATGCTTTTGCCTGTTAATTCAGCATTCGAATCGTATCCTAATAAGGTTAATCCCGAGGGGCTTATCATGATTATTTTACCATCTTTGTCAGTCCGATAATAAACATCCAGAACATTCTCAATGATACCCCTGTAACGCTCCTCACTCTCTCGCAATGCTTCTTCCGCTTGTTTGCGTTCAGATAGTTGAACACGAAGTTGTGTGTTTATATTTGCCAACTCATAAGTTCTCTCATATACAAGATCCTCAAGATGTTTACGATATGAAGTTAATTCTTTTTCGGTCCGTCTGCGTTCAGTAATATCATGTACGTTCATGACAAAACCTTTGACTGCCGGATTATCAAACAGACTTTTCCCAACTCCTTCTAAAATACGGATGGAACCATCACTATGTTTGACACCAAAAGAATTTGAAATAACGATATTATTTGTTAATACGGCTCTGCCGAAATCATAAATAGCTCGCGGAATATCCACCTTGGCAATATAATCATAGGCACTTCTGCCGATCAGCATTTCCGGTTTATATCCCAGAAGATACTCGATAGACGGGCTTACATAAGTAATTTCTCCTGTCTTATTCACAACAATAATAATATCTGAAGCATGTTGAATTATAGACCTGAAAAACTCTTCGCTTCTCTTTAAGGTCTCGATGGTCTCTTTTTGTTCAATTTCTGATTTTCTTAGCTTGGCGATTTCCCTCTGTAATATGGATAAATCATTTATGGGTTGTTTTTGCGTTTTGTCTTCATTCATCCTTAATAAGTTTCTCCTTTAAGATAATAACGCCCTGACAAACTAACGGAAGCGCTGTTTCCACTTAAAGATAAAAATTTTTAAAAAGTCCCGACTTGGGAAATTGCAAATCGCAAGGTGCAACATATTGTTAGTCCAATAACCATGCAATTGCTTCATCTCTTGCTTTGAACAGCTTTTCTGATACATCCCATTTATTTTCGACCCATCCTTCCCACATCCTGACCATACCAAACTCTATATCACGAGCAACAAGGTGCGCACATTTTGATTTTCCGACCTGGTCACTATATTGTGCATTGAAGTTCACAATTGTTCTCATATCATCAGTAGTCAGCGACGCTGAATTGAGTTCTGTATGATTTATCAACAATGCCGTTCCTGATTTCCATTTCTCATGAGTAACCAAGGCTTCAAGAATATCTCTGAATTTTCCAACTTCAGCATCGCCGAAAGTCTTAACCTCAAAGAAACCATTATGATATTGGACACTAAATTCCACCGGGACCTCCCTGGCTGACACAAATTGAAACTTTGAATATTTTATCTTATATCCAAATCTTCCCGTATTTTCATTCCCAGATTACTCTTCTTCAAAGTCTTCCTTACATACCGATTCAGATTGTTTAAGTTTTTGATTCTTTGTCTTAAAGTAGATATTTCTTCGAGCAACTCTTGATTTGTTCTGAACGGATCTTTCACTTACCCTCCACTACCGACCGGAAAGAAAGACAGCTGGTATTTATTATAATAACCTGTCTGATGCTATGAAAATTATCGCATGCCTTTTGAGATGTCAAATGATAAGTATATTGTTCAATTGCTGTTTTCTATTTGAAAGCAGTATATTTTATTTTCGTCCATTCATGCTTCATCTCAGCACATCCTTAGTTTTCGGCCAATGCTTATCCCTATGCTCCTTTGGCGGCATCGGCATTGCTGCCAATTCTCTGCTTTTTTTAAGCCATTGGATGTATTGCTCTGAAGTAAGTATCCAACAGTATTCTCCCATTGGATAATCAGGGTAAGAGGATACAATTCCCAAATCATTCGAAATCCATTGCCGTCGGCCATTTTCCTTGAAAGTAGCCTGAACATGGGCATTGAACATTCCCATGGAAAAGACCGGGCTTGTTGAATACATGACATATTCAACATCATAGCCCTCTTCATAAGCCCAGGCGGCGTTTTTCATTGCTTGATAACGGCAAAGAGAGCATGCGGAAATAAGTATAGTGATTATTAACAAAAGATATGATAAATATCGCTTAGCCATAACATCCCCCTCTTCGGGTTGTGTGGTTAGCCATCCCTCTGTATTGCGAGTACAGGGGGGTGGCGGTTCCGAGTCTAAAGGCGACTCAACAACCTTGATATTTTCAGCAAATTAACGTCGATTTTGTATATTTGATTAGGAAAGCTGCATTTACACTGCGCAGAGGCCGGTTCGACTGCCGCCATCTTATTCGCCGCTCCCTTTAAACCGTGGTCTGATTCCAGTATGCCGCAGTTAAGGGCAACAGCAAAAACAAAAGGATTGATGGTGTCGTAAGTACTGTTGGAGCGGCAGATTTTTAATTTACGTTTTTTTATGAATTCTAATTTCCCTGTATCTGTCATGAGTAGATCCCCCTCTCATCACTGTAATCGGTATTATTTAAGCAATCATTCTTTATTAATTATAAACATATATCTACCTTATAGTGTTTTACCAATCAGGTTATTTTGTATGCAGGCCTGTATGTAATAGATGGCTATTTTCGTTTTATAACCTTGCCCAACGGCTCATACATACTGAATCTTTAATAATATCGGCAAACAATAGTGCAAACTTAAATGACAACAATAAATTTCAACGGGGCTGAAGGGAAAATCATTCATCTGCTAATTACAGCAGGGACAATGAATTCTGACAAATGAGGTTTAACATCTGTAGGTTAAAGCATACACATTTCTTCATTTTCCATTAATTTTTAACAAGCCTAATAATCTATATACATAATAATATCAATATCATATCAGTATATTGTATTTCATGGCACAATCATTGCTTTTTATATGTATCAGTATGATTGACTTAAAGAAGAATCAACAGATTTGGATGTGTCTTACTGAAAGCGAAATCATTCTATGCACAGGGGGATGTGATGGAAAAAATCAATGAACTATATTATCAATATTCGAAACAGATCATAGCTTGGTACAATAGCCTTGAAGAATTGTATCAGTATGGTGTACTTTCCGTACTCATGCTCATCAGTTTTTTTATTATCGGATTTTTTATTTTAACACGAACTACAAAATAGGATCAGATAAGTTTATTTAAAATCGAGAATCACTCCTTCCGTAATCTTTTCATTATTTATAATGCAGCGAGCTGCTTAAGCTCGTCCCCGATCATTACTTTATCAATGTCGAGGAGAATCTTTACACCTTTGCCGATTTTGGCCATACCCAATATGTAATATGTCTCAAGATTCGAACCAAAATTTGGTGTATCCTCAATTTCCGAAGCTTTTATATTTAATACTTCCGACACGGAATCAACAACTATTCCCATGGCAATTTTATTGTTACCAAAAACAATTTCGCTAACAATTATACAGGTACGCTCGTTATAATCTATTGCTTCTATTCCAAATTTCAGGCGTAAATCCACTATTGGAATAACCTTGCCGCGTAAGTTTATTACACCCTTGATGTATTCCGGTGTTTGCGGAACCGGTGTAATGGACATCAAACCAATAATCTCTTTCACTTTCAGGATTCCGATGCCGTATTCTTCACCGGCGAGTGAAAAGGTCAAATATTTACCTTCGCGATTTCCCATATCAGAAATTGCCTGATTGATACTTTTTGCTGCATCAGCTTTCATATTTAATCCCCCGTTTCCATAGTCCGTATTCAAGGTATATTAAAATAACAAATAGCGGAAAGTTCAGGAGAAAAAGAGAGGGACCGGTAACTCTCCGTCTTTTATGTTAACAAATCAAAAATCTTTGAAATCGTTGTTTCCTAACGGAATGATCTCGTCAGCTCGAACAGTTTTACTTTTCTTGATGACATTTTTTCCGGACGGTAATAGCTTTTTATCGCCGCTCGTTTCCGTTTTTGGTACGACTGCCGATCTTTCTTTTTTTACGGATGCTTTCCCGGCGCTTTGATAGTTTGGCTGTTGAAGAGAATTTTTATTGCCGTCGATTACCATAACAAGCTTGCTCACATAATCTTTCATCTGTTCGGCCTGGGCGTTCATTTCTTCCGAGGCGGAAGCAGATTCCTCGGCATTGGCCGCCGTATGCTGGACAACCTTGTCCATCTCGGCTACGGCCTTGCCGATCTGACCGATTCCCTGGGCCTGCTCGCTTGAGGCGGCAGCAATCTCATCCACCAGTTGACCTATTTTACCTGCTATCTCCATATTTTCCTTGAAAGCTTCTTGAGTTTGCTGAGTCAGATCACGGCTCTGCCGGACGGTTGTGATGGTGTTTTCAATAAGGCTGGCGGTATTTTTGGCTGCTTCCGCCGCCCGCATGGCGAGGTTACGCACTTCATCGGCGACAACCGCGAATCCGGCACCGGCTTCGCCTGCCCGGGCCGCTTCCACCGCAGCATTGAGTGCGAGCAGATTGGTCTGGAAGGCAATTTCATCGATGGTTTTGATGATTTTCCCGGTTTCTTCACTGGATTTGGTTACTTCCTGAATGGCTGTTACCATCTTTTTCATCTGTTCATCAACTTTGCCGACGATTTGCCCGGCTTCACCCATGAGCGCTTTAGCCTGAGCGGCATTGTCGGCGTTTTGTTTGGTCATGGAGGACATTTCTTCCAGCGATGATGATGTTTCTTCCAGGGCGGAAGCCTGCTCCGATGAACCCTCGGCAAGGCTCTGGCTCGCTGCGGCAACCTGGGATGATGCTGTGGCCACCTGTTCCGAACCATCGTTCAAATCATGAGCAATATGGCCGATGGGCAACGCTATGCTGCGAGCGAGGACAAACACACCGAGAATCGTAACTGCCAGAAAAATAAGGCCGATAATCACTATGGTTATTATAAGCTGACGGGCGGGAGCCATAATTTCGTCATAGTTTTGGGCAATTCCAACGCTCCATCTGGCCAGCGGTACGGGAGCAAAACCACCTATTTTCTTCACCCCTTTTAATGAATACTCTTCTGCACCGGTTTCACCTGCTGTCATTCTGGTAACAAATTTTGTCATACCTTCCTGCTCTTTAAGGTTAAAAGCGAGTATAAAATCCTTATTAGGATGAGCTATAGTAAGACCTGTTTGGTTGACAGCAAACCCCAAACCGGTTTGTCCCAGCTTAACAGACATCAGTTTTTCATTTAAAAACTGGATATTGGCAATAACTCCTATTACGCCGACAACTTCTTTGGATTTTGAATAAACCGGAGCACCAAATGTTAAAACCGGTTGTCCGCTGGCTTTTGATTTAACAACAGCACCAACAGATGCTTTACCGGCTTTTGCCTCTCTGAAATAATCCCTGCCGGATACATCGATACCTTTATTCTTGCCATTTACTCCGTCTGCAAAGACTTGGCCGTCCATACCGATAAGAACAATTGTCTCATAAGCATTTCCACTTTGCTGCATGGCAGCGGTTAATTCGGATGTAGCTTTACTGATTTCACCTTCGCCTTTTTTTGATGCGGCATCAATTATTACATCTCTTGCTGCCAGCTGGGCGGCAATTTTCAGTTCTTCCTGCATAGTCACGTCGGCCATATTGGCAAGTCCTTTGGATACCTCCATCATCTGTGACAATGCCAGTTCTTTCATTGAATCCGCGGCTTTATAAGCAGAATAGCCTCCGACTATCAATAAAGGAATGAGCACAGCAAGAATTCCCCCAAGCATCAATTTAAATCGTAGTGACAGCTTCCCCATGTTACCTCCTTTAGGATATGTTTATAGTTATCTTTTTGTTCTCTAAATTATATTCATAATGTCGATGACATTTTCTTCAGTTTTGAAATATAAATATTAAAATGTAATCACAAATAGTAATGATTAATCATTCTATTCAATACAATTGCCACATCAAAAAAATCACTATCCTTATATGTTATATATCTGGGTCTCAATTTATGAACATTGTCATATGTTTTAAAACAATTTTGATTGATGACAACAATAAGCAGTAAATCATTATATAATATCAACAAATTGCATATATTAACCATTTCGTCATGATTATTGATAATAAGAATTACAATTCTCCGCATCTCACCGGATGCTATGTTCAGATAATTCTTAAGATCGGCGATAGAACGGCACAAGTGAATTCTGGTAAAATCAATATTTTTCATTAACCTCCGTTCATCGGAATCTTCTTGCTTAGAATAAATTAAAATATTCATATCTTTTCATTCCATAATTTATTGACTACGATCATTATCAATATGCATGCCAAAATAGGCATATAAGATATGTGCCGGATATCTTTCCAATATCCGGACAAGGTGGGTTAATAGACATTTCCATCTTTTGGGAAATATTCCTTAAACAAGGAAAATTTCCAACATTGAGGAAAGCCTTACAGTGTCAGGGTATCGCAAAAATGATCTTGCTGAATTTATGACTTAAGAGTTTTTTTATAATTTCTTAATAGCTGGTAAAGCTTGGATTTCGATATTCCGGATAAGCGACAAGCTTCCGTATAATTTCCTTTGGCGCGACTTATCAACTCCGTAAGATATCTTTCATGAAATTGGTTTTCATATTCCTTCAGGGTCATAAACACATTATTGTCATTAGCAACAGACTCTTTTTGAATTTCATTACTTTGACGGCTAAAAGTCGTTTTTGCTATTTTTGCTCTTATGTCAACAGGCAGGTGCTCCGGATAAAGGACAGGAATTTCCCTCGCGGAAAAGATTGTCCGTTCGATTGTGTGCTGTAATTCTCTGACATTACCTGGCCAGGAATATGATTTTAATACTTCCAGAAAATCCAAAGATATTTGTTTCGTTTCCATCTCATTCTTTTTGCATACTCTATCGATGAAATATTTAGCCATCTTCTGGACATCTCCGTTACGTTCCCGCAATGGCGGCAAATGAATGCTGATACTGCGAAGACGATGGAGAAGATCTTCACGAAACAATCCTTTCTTAACCATCTCATCAAGGTTACGATTCGTTGCTGCGATCAGACGAAAATTACTTTCAATTTCTTTATCTCCTCCTACGGGTCGGAAACGACGTTCCTGAATTGCTCGCAACAGGGAACGCTGAATCGTCAGCGGTAATTCACCGACCTCGTCTAAGAAAAGAGTACCCGTGTCCGCTGTTTTTAAAAGCCCAATCCTTCGCCTGTCGGCACCGGTAAAGGCTCCTTTTTCATGTCCGAAAAGAACGCTTTCCACAAGTGTTTCCGTCATGGCACCGCAATCAACCACAACAAATTCTTTTTGAGCCCGTTTGCTGTTTCTGTGCATATTTAAGGCAAAGACTTCTTTGCCTGTTCCCGTTTCACCGGTCAACAGCACATTGGCATCACTGGAGGCAGTTTGGGCCATAATGTCCAGGCAATTGCGAATCGGTTGACTATCTCCAATGATGCCTGCAAGATTTAAACTGATCGTTTCCTTGCCGGAAGAGCGTGCTTCGCGGTAATCCAGTGCCCGAATTAACGGCAGCGTCATTTGCTTTAAAGAATATGGCTTCTGGATATAATCCCATGCACCGTTTTTAATTGCCATTTCGGCGCCATCGGAATCACCGGTGCCCGTCATAATAATCACTTCCGGAGCATATTCCGTATTGCGAATTGCCGGTAATATATCCAGTCCATTACCATCAGGCAGACAAACATCGAGAAAAACGATGTCATATCTTTCCGAAAGACTGAGAGAGTATCCTTCCTGAAGCGTATACGATACATTAACTTCATGGCCCAACGAATCTACTTGTGCAGAAAGCACGTTGCATAACTCTTTGTCATCATCAATAATTAATATTTTTGCCACATTACTATCCTTTGTCGAAAATCTTCCGGATGGCAGTATCCAGATTTTTAATTGTTGTCGGTTTTGTAACAACTTGAGTAACTCCTAGCCGGTTCAAACGGCCGTAATCAAACGCTTCGATAACTCCCGAGCACAACAAAACAGGAATATCTGATCGGATTTTTATAAATTCACCGGCTAAATCCGTCCCGGTCAAATAAGGCATCGTCATATCAGTGATAACGAGATCATAGTTGTCAGATTGTGTTTTAAAATTTTCCAGTGCCTCCAATGGATTGTTAAATGTGGAAACTGCATATCCGATATTTTCCAGTTGTGTTTTAAATATCTCCGTCAGGGTAAATTCATCATCTATAAATAATATTTTCTCTTTTCCACCTTGGATTTTCTTCTCCTTTTTCAACTTATTTTCTTCAACTAAGGGAATTGCCGGTATATAAATTCTGAAAGTCGTACCGTAATTTTTTTTACTGTCGACAGTTATAACACCGTCATAGCTTTTCACAATTCCATAAACTACTGAAAGGCCCAAACCGGTGCCTTCTCCAAGCTTTTTCGTAGTAAAAAACGGATCAAATATACGCGAAATAATTTCCGGATCAATTCCATGTCCTGAATCTCTAACACTCAGTACTTGATATTCAATACCCGGCTTCAAGTTCGTGTGAGGTACGATATCATTCGATTCAAACAACATCGTATTCAGAGATACTTCCAGGACACCATTTCTTCCCTGCATGGCGTGCGCGGCATTAGTTGCCAAATTCATAATAACCTGATGTAGTTGGGTAGCATCGGCAAATATGCTGTGCTCCGTATCAGCTATTTTAGATCGAATTTCAATTGTCGCCGGCAGCGATGCTCTCAATAACTTCAATGCTTCCTTTATGATGGGACTCATCCGTAACGGTATCTTTTTCTGTTCCTGCCGGCGACTGAAAGTCATCATTTGCGATACCAGATCTTTTGCCCGATTAGTACCACGGAGAATTCCTTCCAGAAATTTATAGGCCGGATTATCTTGTTTGATATGTTGTGACATAATTAGTTCGGTATAACCCATAATACCGCCCAGAATGTTATTGAAATCGTGTGCTATGCCTCCGGCCAACGTACCAATAGCTTCCATTTTCTGTGATCTGCGCAGCTGTTCTTCCAACTTCTTTTGACGAGTAATGTCGTTGCATATGTATAATATGAATTTATCGTTATTCAGAGTTATTATCACGGCAGACATCAGGACATCGCGTATCTCTCCTGTTTTTGCCACTAATTGAGTATTTTCTCCCTTGATAAAACCATCCCTGGTAAGCTTCCCGATAAACTCCTTGTAGGAAGAAACATCCGGCCATATCTTCAGTTCTGTTTGCGTATAATGTGTTATTTCTTCCTGTTCATAACCAAGCATAAGAAGGAAACTCTCATTAGCGGCAATAACTTTATCGTCAGATAATAACGCTATTGCTGATGGACTGGGACTGAAACGAAAAGCTTTGGAGAAACGTTCCTCGGATATTTTCATGGTTTCTTCAGCCAGCTTTCTTCTGGTTATATCACGTCCCACACCGAGGATGCCTATCGGATACCCTTCTTCGCTCCGCAGAAGCCGGCAACTGACCTCACTCCAGAAAGTTGATCCGTCCTTCCTGCAAAACTCAAGTTCAATAATCCTTGTTGTCTTTGTATTTTCTTGAGAAAGATTTTCCGGCGCAAATTCTTCGGCAACCGTATCGGTAATAATTTTCCAGGATGCATCGGTGAAATGTTTCTCGAACGGCAGAGAATTAATTTCCTCCAGGCTATAACCGGTATTGCGTTCTACAGAAGGACTTATCCATAATACCTTTAAATCCATATTCATCAGCCACATGGAATCGGCCATATTATCTGTTATCAGTTTATATAACTCCCTGCTGTCATGCAGTGCCTTTTCCATATTCTTGCGTTCCGAAATATCATGAAAAGCCACTACTCTTGCCCGTTTCCCGTCATAAGTAATGGGTTTTCCCCTTACTTCGGCATCAAAAACACTTCCGTCTTTCCTGGTCATTTTTATTTCATGAGAATCGCTGCTCAAATACTGCAATGAGTTTAACACATATTCTTTATATGGAGAAGGAACGTAATCAATTATGCTCTTACCGATTAATTCTTCATAATTATAGCCGGACATCCGACACACGGACTGGTTGACATCCAGTATTTTTGATTTGTCATGAATCAGTATTCCTTCAAATGTGGAATCAGCCAATTGGCGGAGTCTTTTTTCGCTTGCCTTAAGTTCTTCTTCCATCTGCTTTCGCTCTGTAATGTCCAGCATTGTTCCGATAATCGCCGGCTTCCCCTGATATGTCGTAAGAGAACTATAAACCTCAACATGTTTTATCCTGTGTTTATTTGTATAAACCCGAAATTCATAATGTATTGAAGACGCATCACCGGAAATTTTTTTTCTAATATTATCTCTTACCAGTGGCCGGTCATCGGAATACACAACATTACTTACTTTTATCTTATCTACTATTTCTTCAACGCTATATTCTAATATTTCGGCTAATTTTGAATTAGCATATTTAAATAAACCACGTTGTATAAGGTAGATACCAACAACAGCCTTCTCGGACAGATTCCTGAACATTTCCTCCGATTCACCCAAGATCTTTCCTGTGTGTTTACGAGCAACAAACTTTAAAAGAATCTGTGCTTTGTTCTTTGATGATCCTGGTTTGAATTTCTTCGCCGGATCAACGGTCCGAAAATAGTTGTTTTCTTTTTGTAAGGATTTTACAGCTTGATTGAGTATGGAATTGGTTTTTCTTAACTGAGCGATCTCCTGCTGCGGTAAATCATAATCGCCTTTCGTTTGCCTTACCGAATTTCCTGCGCCCCGCATTTTTGAATCCTTCAGGGGGTTCCTGGCTTGTTTAAATTACTTAACACATTAATGGCGCAAACACAGCCATTGAAAATCAGATACTACCCCCTTCATGTTCACCTGATTTCCCTGCATTGCGTTAATACCGTTGATCATCATGCAACAACTTTTTTAAAGTTTAGAGTTAAGATAAACAATCTTTAAGGCGTCACCGTTTTTTATAATCGGATATACTCCTCATTTTCTTTAATATTCCGTATTGTTTTTTATTGAAGTGTGATTTTATGAATTATGAGCAACCTACTGCGATTACAGATGAATAAAAAAACAACCCGCGAGCTAAACGAATCGCCTTATGTTTTGGTAAACCTTGTTGGGATCGAAGTGACAACCTACTGATTAAGAGAGTTTGTTGGGTGTTTTTTGGAAGTCCGCAATATTATTCCAACATATTGAAATTGTTAAATAACAACTTGAAACTATTTAGGAAGATTCAGGAACGAAATACCCTACTTTTTACTATTTTCTTTAGCGAAATTTTAGCGAGAAAGAGGATTTTCCTAAATGTTCCTATCCATTAATCTTCTGATGGAACACCATATTTTTCCAAGGCGTAATGCCATTCGTCCCACATATTAAGAACGGCTCTCATCGTCTTGGCCAGTTTGTCATTTTTATCATTTTTCGCAGCTAGCCAGTCATCATAAAAATAGTCACTGATTGCATCGCCTGTTAATCGGGGATGTGCTGTTGATTCAAACCATCGTCTATCGTGTGCAACTCTGAATAAACGGAAATAATCATCTTTGTATCCAGACTGATGGATATTGCAACCAAGTTCAGTATGACTTTCAATGAGCCGTCTTAAACTTTTTAATAATTCGTGTCCGTCCATATTTTCCTCCATATAAAGTTATGCACAGCTGATGGTCTGCTGATGGTCTTGACGGATTTTCTTATACACCCTATAATTAATGTATCGCAATTAAAATTTAATTAACTGTTCAAACAATAGTCCCGAGTTGAATTGGCTTTCCGAACAGTTGGCCAATTAACAATCGGGATTTTTGTTCAAAAACATCTGAGAATTTTAAATCTCTACGCCGGTATCGGCGGAAATCGTAAACTTTGGGGAGATGAACACGAAATAACCGCCGTCGAATACAAGCCGGAAATCGCAAAAATTTATCGAGACTTTTTCCCCAACGATAAAGTTGTGGTTGCTGATGCTCATCAATACCTTTTAGAGCATTTTTCAGAATTTGATTTTATTTGGAGCAGCCCCCCGTGCCCAACGCATAGCCGGACCAGAACGATGCAGAAGAAAAAAGTCTATCCAGATATGCGACTTTATCAAGAAATAATATTTTTGAAATATTGGTATAAAGGAAAATATTTAGTGGAAAACGTCATTCCTTATTATAAACCTCTAATATCGCCTACAAGAATTTTGCATCGCCATTGCATTTGGTCTAATTTTTGGGTTCAAGATATGGCTACAGAACCATTACAAACTTGCAAGGCCGTCAAAGAAAGAGAATTATTACAAGAGAAATTTGGATTTAATTTAGACGATTATACTGGCATTGATAAACGATTGCTATTAAGAAATTGTGTAGTCCCAGAACTTGGAAAACATATTTTAGACTGGGCTGAAAAAGATGTGATCATAGAACAGCCAAATTTTATCCTGCCATAAAATTTCCAGTTTTCTTTAGCCAGCTACCACCCGGTAGCTGGCTTTATTATTGCCTTTAGACCGACCTACTGATTTTTCTTTAGCCAAACTTTAGCCGGAGGAAAATAAAAAAAGCACCTGGAAGTTATCCAAGTGCTTGTTTTTATTTGGTGAGCCCTGTCGGGATCGAACCGACAACCTACTGATTAAGAGTTTTTGCTTATTGGTCTTCAGGGACTGTTCACACTAGTGCGCCAGCGAACGCACAGGAGACAATGTAGGGTGCAAATCCCTGCCCTGCCATAAATATTCCCGGTTTTCTTTAGCCAGCTACCAACAGGTAGCTGGCTTTTTTATTGGCCTTCCGCTGGCTACTGACTTTTTCTTTAGCCAAAT
>MVRV01000058.1 GCA_002068015.1 Smithella sp. PtaU1.Bin162 | reverse complement strand
TTGGCCGAAAACTTTTAGCGAGACTCAAATTTCAGAAGCAGAGCGCGCTGAAATTTGTTAGTCTCGCTTATCCCGCGAGCAGAGCGAAGCGGGGTTAGCGATACCATTTTGTAAAGCAGAGCTCGTAACCTGAAGGTCACAGGCTGAAATTTGTTAGTCTCGCTTATCCCGCAAACGAAGTCGCGGAGCTGATTTTGGCGATACGCAATTACCGGGCAAGCGTGCATGATAGTATAAAAAAGCGAGTTGCCGTTTTAGCGGCAACCCGCTTTTCTTTTTAATGAGGCTTATTGTGCGGGAAATATCCCGCCTCGATCTTTTACTACTTAGCCCTCCTTGACGTATCGCCGAGCCCGATCATGGGTATTGCTCCTTCGCCCGTTACCTGGGGAAGAATGCCGTTCCATTTATCGATGGCTTTCATATTGGCTTCAATTCTCCGTAGTTCGATCAGGTCCGTTGAAATGTTTGCCCGCTGCAGTCTCAGTGACTCAGCTTCGGCTTTGGCCGCCGTTATCTTTTGCTCAGCTTCAATTTTTATTCTTTCGAGGTCTCTTTTAGCTTTCAACGCCAGCTGTTCCGCCGTCTGTTTGGCTTCGATAGCTTCGGTGAAAACTTTGGAGAAGCTGAAAATTACTATAGAAAAGGCGTCAACGGCGATGTTGTTGACGATAAGTCTGTCCATCAGAGCCACCCTCATCGCCTCACTGACAGCCGGTCTTTTGGTTATCAGCTCTTCTGCAGAGTACTTGGCTGTTACGGCCTTGACAACCTCCTGAATGGCGGGGTCAATGATGCGTTCTTTGAAGTGGACGCCTATTTTCTGGTAGACGACATTCGCCTTATCCGGGACAATGTGATAATTTAAGGCAATCCGGGAACTGACATCCTGAAGGTCCGCCGAAGCTGCGGCCGCATCCGTTTCCGCCTTCTGAATCTTCACATCCATAAGTGCGATCTCCTGCATCACCGGTATGCGCAGATGTAAACCTTCCTCCATTACCTGCTCCTGCACGGCGCCGAAATTAAGGACGACACCCCTTTGTCCGGGGCCGACCTGTACCCACGGCCTGAAAAAAAGTATGATAAAAATAATAGCAACCACAATCACTATCAGTTTCATCGGACCTTTCTTTATCATGGTCTGCATGGCCTCTTTTGCTTTATCTGCGTCGCTTTGATAATACATCTTTTTCCCTCCTTCTTTCCCTCTGCGGGGAATTCTAATAAAATTACATTAAAAACTTCTTTTTTGACATCATCTGCTCTACGCTGTTTGGCTCCCTCCGGGGCATAAAAAGAGTTATTGTTCCATGGTGCCGCTTAACTGTCCGCAGGCGGCAAGAATATCGCTGCCATGGCTTGCTCGAATGACGGCCGTATAATGTTTGGCAATAAGCTTTTGCTGAAAAGCCTCCACATCCTTTTTTGCCGGGGAGTGAAAAAGCGATCCGGGAAATTCATTAAACACAATTAAATTCAGTTTACAGCGCTGATTTTTCAATAATGCCGCTAATCTTTCCGCTGCGGAGACGGAAGAATTGACTCCGGCGATTAATATATATTCAAATGTAAGAAGGCGGCGGCCGGGCATGGTGTATTGCCGGCAGGCGTCAAGCAGGGTATCGAGCGGATATTTTTTATTAACGGGCATTAGAGTGTCCCGGGTTTTGTCGTCGGGAGCATTAAGCGATACGGCAAGATTAATGCAAACATCCTTGCCCAGTTGAATTATCTGCGGAGCAAGGCCACAGGTGGAAACGGTGATCTTCCGGTTGGAAAAACCGGAACCGAAATCACAGGTGAGATTTTTGATTGCTGTAAGAGTATTTTTATAATTGGCCAGAGGTTCGCCCATGCCCATTATTACAATGTTTTTAATGGCCGGTCCTTCGGGTGTTTCTTTCTGCAGAGCAAGAATTTGGCCTGTTATTTCCGCTGGAGATAAATTTCTTTTAAATCCCTGGCGGGCGGTAAGACAGAACCGGCAATTCATGGCGCAGCCGGCTTGTGTGGAGATGCAAATCGTCCAGTGGCTTTTGCCGGGGATCAGGACGCTTTCGATAAAAAGGCCGTCTTCAAGGCGTAAAAGAGCTTTTTTTGTTCCGTCTTTTGATTGCAAAATATTAACAATTTCCGGTCGGTATATACGGGCAATGGCGGAAAGCCGGCCGCGGAATTCGCGGGAAATAGTCGTCATCTCATCAAACGAAATATTCCCGGACTGATACAGGCATTTCATGATTTGCCGGGCGCGAAATTTTTCCTTGCCCAGGGAAGAAATAAATTCCTCCATTTCTTCCATAGAGAAGTCCATTAAGTTGGGCAAGTGGTTTACATTCGTTTTATTGACCATGGAATATTTTCTGCAAATTAGCGGCGATGGCTTCGATAAAGCCGGTGGTAGTTACTTTTTTATTGGCATCGTTTTTATCAGCCAGAGCCAGCAAATCTCCCGTCATGACGCCTTCTTCAATAGTGTTCAGAGCGGCTTTTTCGAGCTTGTCGGCAAAGGCGATTACTTCCGGAGTTCCATCCAGTTCGCCGCGTTTACGCAAGCCTCCGCTCCAGGCAAAAATTAGAGCCATGGAATTGCTGGAAGTCTCTTCACCTTTCAAGTGTTTGTAGTAATGCTTCTGTACCGTGCCGTGAGCGGCTTCATATTCAAACCAGCCGTTGGGCGATACCAGCACGGAAGTCATCATGGCGAGCGATCCGTTGGCTGAGGCAATCATATCCGACAAGACATCACCGTCGTAGTTTTTAAGAGCCCAGAGCATGCCGCCTTCACTTTTTATGATGCGGGCTACGGCATCGTCAATTAAAGTAAAAAAATATTCGATCCCGGCGGCTTTAAATTTATCTTTCCAGTTTTGTGCAAATTCTTTCTCGAAAATATCCCGAAAACCGGCATCATACACTTTGGAAATTGTATCCTTAGTGGAGAACCACAGGTCTATTTTTTCACTCAAAGCATAAGTAAAGCAGGCGCGGGCAAAGCTTAAAATTGATTGTTCCAGATTATGGTTAACCTGGGCGATTCCCCGGCCGGGAAAATTGAAAACCGGGACACGGGTTTCCTTATTTCCGTCCGCCGGGGTAAAGACAAGTTCCAGCTTTCCCGGCTGCGAAATAAAAAATTCCGTGTTGCTGTAAACGTCGCCATAGGCATGACGGCCGATAGTTATCGGTTTTTTCCAGGAGAGAACCGCCGGTTTGATATTCTTTACCAGGATCGGTTTACGGAATACCGTACCGTCAAGCATAGCGCGGATCGTACCGTTGGGACTTTTCCATGCTTTTTTCAGACGATATTCTTGTACCCTGTCTTCATTGGGGGTGATGGTCGCACATTTGATGCCCACTTTATACTTCATGATCGCCCGCGCCGCATCAACCGTTACCTGATCATCGGTATCGTCGCGATGTTTGACGTGCAAATCGTAGTAATCAATATTCATGTCCAGATAGGGAAATAAAAGTTTATCTTTCACCATCTGCCACATGATGCGGGTCATTTCATCGCCGTCCATCTCGACAATGGTTGTTTTTACCGGAATCTTACGGAACATAAAAATTTTACTCCTGCTCAAATATTTTTTTATCCGGGATTTGCATTGCGCACGTTCAATGCGCCACCGGCCAGAATAATATTTTTTTGTCTTGCCGATAAATTGCAGCCGACATTATAAGAAGCGCCCTTTGTTTTATTGCGGATAGTCAGGGTGTCTCCTGCGGAAATTTTTCCCCGTACATCGGCAATTTCGAGATCATCTCCCTGATCAATATCGTCATAATCGCCTTCGGTAAGAAAAGTGAGCGGCAGTATGCCGAAATTAATCAGATTGGCTGTGTGGATACGTTCAAATGATTTCGCAACGACGGCCCGCACACCCAGGTACATGGGGCAAATGGCGGCGTGCTCGCGTGACGATCCCTGACCGTAGGAAAGACCGGCGACGACAATGTTTTGTTTTCCGGATGCTTTTATTTTTTGGGCCTTGGCCGCAAAAGAGGGGTCAATATTTTCAAAGACAAATTCCGAATATTTGGGAATATTGGAACGGTATTTCATGCGGGCGCCCGCCGGAATAATATGGTCGGTGGTGATCTTATCGCCGACTTTGATGGTTACTGTTGCGGAAATGGCTGCCGGCAGAGAAGAATTAACGGGCGGTGCGCCGATGTTTGGACCGCGGTAAATTTCCGTGTCCGGTTTGGTATTATCCGGTCGAATGATCATGCTGTCGTCAATGATAAATTGATCAGGTATTTCCATATGGGGATAGGGGAGGCCGCAATCGCGCGGATCGGTAAATCTTCCGGTAAGTGCGGCGGCCACCGCCGTTTCAGGGCTGACCAGATAAACATTGGCGTCCATTGTTCCGGAACGTCCCGGAAAATTACGATTGGATGTGCGCAGTGATACGGAACCGGATTTAGGGCTCTGGCTGTTGCCGATACAAAAACCGCAGGCATTTTCCATGAGTCGCGCACCGGAGGCAATCAAATCGGCAAGGTATCCGTCCCGGGCTAGATTTATGAGAACCTGGCGTGAACCGGGTGCCAGTATAAAGCTGACATCAGGGTGCACTACTTTCCCTTTTAAAATTTTTGCCGCTGTTACCAGATCTTTGTAAGAAGAATTGGTGCAACTGCCCAGACAGACCTGATCCACGGCAATATTTTTCATGCTCCGGACGGTACCGACATTATCCGGGCTGTGCGGTTTGGCGGTCATCGGCTCCAGTGCCGATAGATCGAGATTAACAACTTTTGCATATTGGGCGTCCTTGTCCGGCTGAAGTTCTGCAAAATCGTTCTCCCGTTGCTCGGCGCGCAGAAATACCCGCGTCATTTCATCACTGGGGAACAGAGAAGTTGTCACGCCGCATTCCGCCCCCATGTTTGTTATGGTGGCGCGTTCCGGAACGGTAAGGGATGCAGCGCCGGGACCCCCGTACTCAAAAATGGTGCCGACATTTCCTTTTGTGGTGAAGATGTCGAGTACTTTAAGAATAATATCTTTGGCGGAAACCCAGGGAGGTAATTTCCCCAGGAGGTTAATACGAATAACGCGGGGACAGACAAGATAAAACGGCTCTCCCGCCATGGCCTGGGCCACATCAAGACCTCCGGCGCCAATGGCCAGCATGGAAAGCGCTCCGCAGGTCGGGGTGTGGCTGTCGGAGCCGATTAATGTTTTTCCCGGAAGGCCAAATCGTTCCAGATGTACCTGATGACAAATACCGTTTCCGGCGCGGGAAAGGATGATGCCGAATTTTTGCGCAATACTCTGCAAATATCTGTGATCATCGGCATTCTCAAAACCGATCTGGATTGTATTGTGGTCAATATAACTTACCGATAAATCCGTTTTTATCTTAGGAACACCTATTGCTTCAAATTGCAGGTAAGCCATGGTGCCTGTGGCATCCTGGGTTAGCGTCTGATCTATGCGAATACCGATTTCTTCGCCGGGAATCATTTTGCCTACGAGCAAATGTTTCTCCAGAATTTTTTCAACAAGATTTTTACCCATTAAAACGATCCTTGAAATAGATTAATAAATAATTTCTTTATTGATGTCAGTTAATTTACCGCGAATGGCGGATAAAGTGTGATTCCTCATCTTCATATAATAAACCGTGACGATAATCAACCGGCAAAACCGCCTGATGATAAATGTTCGGTTTTTAAGATATAACGGGTTTCCTGCCGTGGCTTCAGGAGAAATATAATCTCCTGTAAAATGTAAAAAAAAAGGAAAGGCGACCGGCAAAACCGCCTTTCCTTGCAATAAACAAAGTCAAATCATCCAGTCAGATCAGATGTCTCTGGTGAAGAGTGAAGCCATGGACGGTCCGCCGCCCACGCAAAGTGAGGCGCCGCCGGTAGTAAGGTTCAGTCTTTCCAGTTCATAGTAAAGGCTGACAATTATCCGCAAACCGGTGCAGCCGACCGGATGACCGAGCGCAATACCCGAACCGTTATGATTGGTCTTATCCAGGCTAAGATCCATTCCGAAATCTTTTTTGAGAATTCTTCCCACGCCCAGCCATTGCGAGGAAAAGGCTTCGTTGACTTCCCAGTAATCGATGTCGTCAAATTTCATGCCGGCGCCTTTCAGGCATTTGGGAATCGAATAGGCCGGGCCGATGCCCATGAAACGAGGATCCACTCCTTCATTGCAGATATTAATTATTCTAAGCAGGGGTTTCAAGCCGAGCTCTTTTGCTTTATCTTTGGACATGATGACTGCCGCCGCCGCACCGTCATTGATACCGGAAGCATTACCGGCAGTGATGACGCCGTCTTTTTTAAAGGCGGTGGGTAAGGAAGCGAGTTTTTCTTTGCTGATGTCTTTCATGGGGTGTTCATCAGTATCGAATATCTTTACACCCTTTTTGCTTTTGATTTCCACGGGGACGATTTCCCGTTTAAATACGCCGTTCGCGATGGCGGTGTTAGCGCGTGTATGGCTGAGGAAGGCCAGTTCATCACATTCCTGACGGGTAATGCCGTACTTTTCCGCCACGTTTTCCGCGGTTATTCCCATATGCCCGGGTACAAGCTCATCAACAAGCCCGTCATGGATCAGGGAGTCTTCAATCTGTCCCGGTCCCATTCTGTAACCCATTCTGGCTTTAGGAATTAAATAAGGAGGATTGGTCATGCTTTCCACACCAACCGCAAGCGCGATGTCATTTTTCCCGACCATGATATTGGTGGCGGCTATTTCCAGCGCCCGCATGGCCGAAGAGCAATTCTGATTAACGCTTACAGCAGTGCTTCTGTGGGGTAGACCGACTCTCATGGCAACCTGTCTTGCCGGTAATGATCCCTGCATACCGGTGTAGAGTTGTCCCATTACCAATTCATCAATCTTATCTGCGGGGACTCCTGATCTTTTAATAGCCTCTTTCGAAGCGGTCATAGCCAGTTCTCTGGCGGAAACATCTTTTAATGATCCCAGAAAATCACCGATTGCCGTTCTACACAAACTTACGATTACTACATCTTTGGTTTCCATAACAAATTTTTTCTCCTTTATTTCAGTGAAATTTGCCTGATTGTTAGGCTCCGCCGATGATGACCCCGTTCCCAGGACTTTAATTTTTTGATTCTTAGGCTATGCCCTTAGTTTGTCAAGTCTTATTTTTTGCAATGCATAAAACGGAAAACTTATCGGCTTATATATGATGAAAATTATTAGCTAATATTTAATTTGCGGCAACAAACATAAAAAAGCGTCAATTATTTATTGTTTAAATGCCGTAGTCAAACACCGTTTTCATCCAGACTTTTTAACCTTACGGCGCGGACAAATCTTTTGTAAAAATAAGGAGTATCAAGGCTGTCAATTCTTACGACCTTATCGCGGGAAGAGGCGTGAACAAATTCGTTGTTCCCGATATATATGCCCACATGGCCGACAGGGCGCCGCGTCCGGAAAAAGACAAGATCTCCTTCCACAAGTTCCTTACGGTTGATGCTGAGACCGACGTGAGATTGTTCGTATGCGGTACGGGGAAGGTTGATATCAAAAAATTGATACATTTTACGGACGAAGGCGGAGCAGTCAATTCCTCGTACTGTGGAACCTCCCAGGCGATAGGGAGCGCCTAAGAAACCGGTGGCTACCCGGACAAGGAGTTTCCTCTCATCGGAACTGCCCCACTTACCCAGAAGCTCGGCATTTTGCTGGTTCTCTTTTTCCAGCGCGGCTCTTTCCGCGGATTCTTCAGCATTCTCTTCGTCGTCATCGGCAGGCAGGACTTCTTCGGTGTCGATATTTTCTTTTTTCCGGGGATGGAGGGGGGCCGACAGCGTCAGTTTACGGCCGATTCGCAAATTTTGGGGATTGACATTGTTCAAGGCCGTTATTTGCTGAACTGAAAGGCCGGTTTTTTTTGCTATCAGGGAAATAGTATCACCCTTTTTGACGGTGTAATAAGCCGCTTTCCTGACTTTAACCGGGGTATTTGATTTTATTTCTTTAGAGACCGAAGCCGGTGCGCCTTTTTCCGGTATTGTCAGTATCTGATTTAATTTCAGAGTGTTTCCCCTGAGTTCATTGGCCTGCTTTAAATCGCGGATAGTTACGCCGGATTTGTGGGCAATACTGTAAAGGCTGTCACCTTTTTTAACCTCATATTGCCCGGCGAAAGCTCCGGGAATAAAGCTTAATGACAGGCAAAGGACAAAAAGTCCCGCTGTTGCTAAAATCTGCCGTTGCATCATGAAGTACCTCCTTATGTTGGGGGGCCCCATTTTGTTAACGGTGTACAGATTTCGACGAGACGTCGGTTTTGGAGGGGGATGTTATCCTGCACACAGAAAACGAAAGTTGTTTTTACAATGTACTGCAAACCTCGGGTGAAGATTCATACTAAAAATGAGATTATCTGTCAAATTATTTTGCAATCTCCGTGAATGCGGTATAGGGAATACGGTATAAATTTGTGAGAATACGATTTATGATTTTTTTAAAGAGAATATTTTTTATAACGCTGCTGCTGGCTGCCGCGTATTTTGTTGTGGATATCGGGCGTTATTTTATTTATCCGGATATTGCCTCCTTGAGAAAAAACAAACCGGATAAAACGGCATTTATGAAATACAGGGAAGATGTATGGCGGAATAAGGGCATTAAAAGACAAATTAAAAAAACCTGGGTCTCTCTTTCCCGGATATCACCTTATGTAGTGAAAGCCGTCATTATTGCCGAGGATGACAAATTCTGGTCTCATGAAGGGTTTGATTTTGAAGCGATGCAAAAAGCATTGGAAAAGGATATCAAGAAAAAGAAACTCCAGGCCGGCGGGAGCACGATTTCGCAGCAACTCGCCAAAAATCTGTATCTGTCTCCCTCTAAGGATCCTATCCGCAAGATCAAAGAGGCGATTCTTACCTGGCGTCTGGAGCGTCAGCTGAGTAAAAGAAGAATTATCGAACTATATCTGAATGTAGCCGAGTGGGGCGACGGCGTTTTCGGTATCGAAGCTGCGGCACGGAGTCATTACGGGAAGCCGGCCGCGGAATTAAATGCTCACGAAGCGGCGAAACTGGCCTCCGTATTGCCCAATCCGCGTCGTTATAAACCCAACGGCACATCCCGCTATGTGGAAAATAGATCGGAAAAAATATATGGAATTATGGTGCGCCGGGGGATTGTCATTCCGGAGTATGAAGATTTTGTTAATGATGCAAAGGATGAAAATGAGGCTGATGTTAAGGATCAAAAGCTGAAAGAAAAATCTGTGAAAAATCAAACTGATGGGAATAATACTGCTAAATAATAAACGTGCATTAAAAGTAAATTTAATGGCTGAACTTTACCTTAACATGTGATAAAAGCATCGGACGGCGGAGTCAAGGAGATGATGCGAAACATCGTTATGCTTTTTGTCTCCTGCCGGTGAATTTCCATTTGGCCTAAAACTTAGAGGAAGCATGTATTGCCCGTTTTGAAACTGTATGGATGAAATCCTGCAGGAGAACGGTGCTGAAGCGTAACGACTATCACAAAGAAGGATTGCAATTTGTCTGAATTTACAAACAAGGAAAACCATGTCCCGGCATACCTGCGGAAACTGCCGGGCCATGAAAGATAGTTTATGGCCGTGAAGGCCGAGCTGGCCAAAGAAAATTAAAGGAGGAGTCAACCTGTGAATTGCTCATCAGAATTGGAAAACAAGATTGTTAAGACAGGGCTTTGCACCAGTTGCGGGGCATGCCAGGGCCTCTGCCCCTACTGGCTTTCCCATCGGGGGAAAACGATCCAAATGTTCAGTTGCGACCGGGAGGAAGGACGCTGTTATGCCTTCTGCCCGCGCACAAAAACGGACTTAGCAAAACTGCGGGAAGAATTTTTTCCAGATGCGGATTATATTCCGGAGATAGGGCCTTTTTACGGGCTTTATATGACGAGGGCGGCCGATGCGGACATCAGAGCCAAAAGCCAGCATGGAGGTACCACAACTGCCCTGGTGGAGTTGGCCATGCGCAAGGGGTTAATTGATGCGGCGATTTTAACTGATGCGAAAGGCGGTGTGAATCCCAAAGGTGTTCTGGTCAAAAAACCTCAAGATGTACGCAAATACTCGGGGAGCAGTTTTCAGATTCCACCGGTTCTGGCTACCTTGAATAAAGCGTTGGAGGAAAACAGGTACAAGAAGATCGGTGTTGTCGGCACGCCTTGCAAGACCCTGGCAGTCTATAAAATGAAGAGCCGTCCGTTTCCGGATAACGACGGCAACGCCGGGAACATCGGCATGGTATTCGGTCTTTTCTGCGGATGGGGGCTTGATTGGGAAGGTTTGGAGAAACTTGTGCAGAGACATGCGGCCGGGAAACAGTTGGAACACATGGATATTCTGCCCAGTAAGTTTCACCAGATGGTATTGAAGACATCAAAGAAGCAGATGGAAGTGCCGCTGGAAGAAATTTACCCGATTGTGAAAGGGAGTTGTAATTACTGTGTAGATATGACGGCTGAGTTCAGTGATATATCCGTAGGCGGTGCCCGGAGTTCCGAAGGATGGGATGTGGACCAGGGCTGGAATCAGGTCATCGTCCGGACGGAAAAAGGCGTAAAGCTTATTGATCTTGCCCGTAAGGAAGGAATTCTGGAATTTAAAGCGGTTGCAGAGTCCAATCTGGAAAAAATCAAGCAGGCCTCGCTCAATAAAAAGAAAACAGGTCTGAAGAACCTGCGAAAACTGTCGGGCAGCAAGAATAATCTGATCTATCTTAATCCTGATGAACCGGGGATCGAAAAAGCGTGTGTTGATATGGCCTGAGGGTAATACAACAGAAAAAACAATGTTGATAAACATCATCGAGAAAAGCGGAAAAAGGTTATGTATTTGGATATTTACAATCAATTTGAAAAAAAATTTGAAAATAAAATGGAGAGGTAGATAAATGTCTAAATTACTCAGTCCTGCGAATAATGAAGTTCTCTTTATGGGCAATGAAGCCATTGCCCGCGGAGCACTGGAGGCTGGAGTCAATGTTGCTGCCGGATATCCCGGAACGCCTTCTTCGGAAATAATTGAAACACTGGCCACGGTTGTCAAAGAAAGAAACCTCTATGTGGAATGGTCAACAAACGAAAAGGTGTCTCTGGAAGTCGCCGCGGCTGCTTCCTTTGCCGGTTTGCGTTCCCTGTGTGTGATGAAGCAAAATGGAGTAAATGTGGCGTCCGACTTCCTTTTGCATCTTACCGCTTCCGGGACACGCGGTGGAATGGTTTTGGTCACCTGTGAAGATCCCGGAGCGCTTTCCAGCGTGAATGAAGGGGAATCCCGTTATTTTGCACGCATGCTCGAGATTCCTCTTCTGGAACCGGCCAATTTCCAGGAAGCCAAAGATCTGACCAAATGGGCTTTTGAATTATCCGAAAAAATCAGAAATGTCGTAATTTTGCGTTCGGTCACGCGCATGTCGCATGCGAGCGGCAACGTAATCTGCGGCAAACTGCCCACAAAATCGCGTAAAGCTCTCTTTGAGTACAAGGGATCGATAATGGATCAGTTAAGAGGGCCGGTTATCAGCACTCCCGTTGTAATCAAACACGCCCTGCAGCAGGAGAAGTTAAAAAAAGCAGTAGCGCTTTTTGAAAATAGTCCTTTCAATACTTACAGTGGTCCTGCAAAGCCTGAGCTCCTTTTAATTACCAGCAGCGCTTGTTTTCTCTACAGTCAGGAAGCAATCAGTATGCTGAACCTGCAGAAGCGGGTGGGTATTTTAAAACTGGGCTGCACCTGGCCGCCGCCTCCCCAATTATTAAAAAAGCATCTTAAGTCAACCGGAAAGGTATTGATTGTCGAAGAGATCCTGCCGTTTCTGGAGGAAAATGTGAAGGCCCTGGCGGCAGGAATGGCGGAGGATATCGGGATAAAGAAATATTACGGGAAAATGGATGGAACACTGCCTGCCGTAGGTGAGCTCAACCCCGATCTGGTGGCGGAAGGTTTGGGTAAGATTCTAAAAGTGAAATATAAATCCCAGCCGCCTGGTTATGTGAAGGAAATGGAGAAGATTATTCCAATGATTCCCAAGCGGGAACAGACGTTTTGTCCGGGCTGTCCGCATCGGGCTTCATTCTGGAACATGCATAACGCACTGCAGCTGGACGGCCGCGAAGGCTTTGTCTGCGGCGACATCGGCTGTTACGCACTGGCGGCGCTTTATCCGTCCTGCGGTTTTGATACCGTGCGCACTCTGCATTCCATGGGTTCAGGAACCGGTATCGCGAGCGGTTTTGCCAAGCTTGGTCAGTTCGGATTCGAGAAACCGGTTATTGCCGTCTGCGGCGATTCCACTTTCTATCACGCGGCCATTCCCGCTCTCATCAACGCCCAGCATAACCGCGCGGATATCACTTTTATTGTGCTGGATAATTCCGGCACGGCCATGACCGGATTTCAGCCACATCCCGGGTTGACCGTGGGTGCGGCAGGAGAATCTGTCCCGGCCATAGATATTGCCGGAATTTGTGAAGCAATAGGGGCAAAAGTTGCAATCAGTGATCCTTTCGATCTGGAGAAGACTTGTGGATTACTGACTGATTTTCTGGCGGAAGAAGGATGTGTAAAAGTGCTCATCCTGCGGCAAAAATGCGCTTTGAGCCCCGAGAAAAAAGGCAAAAAGCAGTTCCTGATGAAAGTGGATGAGGAACGCTGCCGCGGCGAGGAATGCGGCTGTAACCGTCTGTGCACCCGCATTTTCCGTTGTCCGGCGTTGGTTTGGGACCGGATAAAAAAGAAAGCTGTAATCGATGATGTTATATGCGCGGGATGCGGCGTATGCTATTCAATCTGTCCCCAAAAAGCAATAATCCGAACGGAGGCAAAACAAAAATGAAGAAAACTCTATCCAAAGATCCAACAAATGTAATCATTACCGGAGTAGGGGGGCAGGGCAATGTTTTAGCTTCCCGGGTACTGGCCGGAATGCTGGTTAATGCCGGTTATTATGTAACCATTGGAGAGACCTTCGGCATGTCGCAGCGCGGTGGTTCGGTGATGAGCCATTTGCGCATATCGGAAAAATCAGTAATGAGTCCGCAGATACCATGGGGCAGGGCAGACATAGTTGTCGCTTTGGAACCTGTGGAAGCTCTGCGGGTTTTAACAAAATACGGCAATCCTGATGTTGCGGTGCTGGCTAATTCCCGCGTAGTTTATCCCGTCGGTGTGATTACCGGCGAATTGGATTATCCGTCGATCGAAGAAATGCAAAATGCCTTAAAACGAATATCGGCGAAGAGCTGGTCCATAGATGCCACGGGGGAAGCGGTGAAACTGGGCAATCCGGTACTGAGCAATGTCATAATGGTTGGGGCATTATGCGCTACTAACTTACTTCCCATAGACCACAAGTCTTTTGAAGAAGAAATTGCGAAAAAAATGACTCCGGATAAACGCCGGATCAATCTGCTTGCCTTTGATGCCGGAGCGAAGATGATCTAAGTTACGCTGTTAATAATTTATCCGATGCTTTTATTAGGAGAAATCACTGAGGTGAAAAATGAGTAATATTTTTTCGGCAATAAAAATCAGCGACCATGTTTACTGGGTAGGAGCAATTGACTGGACGATTCGTGACTTCCATGGTTACACTACTCCCCACGGCAGCACTTATAACGCCTACTTGATTATGGCCGATAAAATTACTCTTATCGATACGGTCAAGGCTCCTTTTAAGGATGAAATGCTTGCCCGGATTAAATCCGTCGTTGATCCTTCTCAGATTAAATATATCATTTCGAACCATTCGGAAATGGATCACTCCGGATCTCTGGCCTCAGTAATCGACATCATCAAACCGGAAAAGGTATTTGCCTCGTCAGCCGGTGTCAGGACGCTTCAGAATATGTTCCACGATCAGCAAGGGATTCTTCCTGTGGCGGACGGAGAAACCTTAAGTCTGGGAAACATGGATTTAACTTTTATGGAAACCCGCATGATTCACTGGCCGGACAGTATGATTACATATCTGGCCAAGGATGAGATTTTGTTTTCCCAGGATGCTTTTGGTATGCACTTTGCGACCCTGGAGCGCTTCAATGATGAGATTCCTCAGGCAGCTCTGGAATATGAAGCGGCAACGTACTATGCCAATATTGTTTTGCCTTATTCGCCGATTGTTTTGAAAGCCCTGGACAAGGTAAAGGCAACGGGTTGGAGCCTGAAAATAATTGCTCCTGATCATGGTCCCGTGTGGCGAAAAGATTTAGGTAGAATAATTGAACTTTACTCGAAATGGGCGAGTCAGAAACCGGAAGCCAAGGCCGTTATAGTTTACGCCACCATGTGGCATTCTACGGAAAAAATGGCCGGTGCCATTGCCGAGGCTCTGGCCCGGGCGGGAGTTAAAGTAAAATTATTTTCGATGAATGAAACTCATCGCAGCGAGGTTGTTTATGAAGTATTGAATGCCGGTGCTTTGATTGTCGGGTCTCCCACGCTGAACAATAACATTCTGCCGCAGATGGCGGATGTAATGACCTATCTGAAAGGTCTGAAGCCGGCCAATCTGATCGGGGCGGCTTTTGGATCTTATGGCTGGAGTGGCGAGTCTGTTCGTGATCTGGAAGAAATTCTTGGGAAAATGAAAGTGGAAATTGCCGCACCTTCCGTCTCAGTGAAGCATGTTCCCGACAATGCCGTTCTTGATAAATGCCGGGAGATGGGTGAAACAATTGCCGCAGCATTGTTGAAAAAAGTCAACGGCGCTCAATGAAAAACGAGTCAGCCGAAATTTGAAGTGAAAGCGTAAGTGATCCCGCTTGCACGGCCTGTTAGAGCTAAGCCATCCGGGATCAATAGATTTATAATTATCCATCATTTGTGATATTGAAATATAGTTCAGCAAGTCCTGCGAAAGAAAACCACGGAGGTGAAAAAAATGAAGAAATATGTTTGCGGAATATGCGGTTATGTTTATGATCCCGATAATGGTGATGATGAAGGCGGGGTTCCTGCCGGTACGCCATTTGAAAAATTGCCCGCAGACTGGACTTGTCCTGTTTGCGGGGCTTCCAAAGATGAATTTTCCCCGGCCTAAAGCTGATCCGCTGAAAAAGCCGGGCAAGCCACCGAAAGTACGTTTTTCTCCTCGGTATTTGCGTGCCTTGCCTGCGGGTTTTTGACCAGGCCGTCTGAAATGATGGTTAGGCGGATTCTTATTGTTTCATTAATTAAGCCGGAAAAACAGAGGTGATTTATGGATAAGATCAGGGAAGCATTAAATCAGGCGTATGTGGGTGAAGCAAAAGCAGCATTACGTTTGAAGGTTTTTGCCGATAAAGCCGAACAGGAAGGCTTCAAACAACTGGCACGTCTTTTCCGGGTAATTGCCTTTTCCGAAGAAATCCACGGGGCCAGGGCATTGCGTATTTTGAAGGAAATTAAAAGCACGGAAGAAAATCTGGCGGCGAGCTTTGAGTCGGAAACAAAAGTCGCGGAAATCGCCTATGACAGATTTGTCAAGTTAGCGGAAGAGGCAGGAGATAAGGGTGCTGTCCTTCATTTCAGTCAGAGCCGGGATGTCGAAGAAACTCATGCCAAACTCTACAAGCAGGCGATGGCGCACTTTATGGAGGAAAGAGAAACAAACTATTATGTCTGTAAAGTCTGCGGGTATGTTGCCGACGGCGTTCTTCCCGACGAATGTCCAGTCTGCGGCGCCAAAAAAGAACAATTCGTCAGCTTTAATCAGTAGTCAAATCAGTACAGGGTAAACTTTCCGATAAAAGATGAAAATGAACATTTGCCGCCGGGTCATATGTATATTATTGCTGTTGAGTGTTTTCTTACCACAATATGCGGTAAGTGCTGAAAAACCTCTCTGGGAATTAGGTATAGGCGTTGCTTTTATTCAAATGCCTGATTATCGTGGTTCGGATGAAAGCAGGTTTTATGTTTTGCCTTATCCTTATTTGGTTTACCGGGGTGATATTTTTAAAATTGACGAGAGACGTATTTCCGGACAAATATTTAAAACGGAACGGATTTTGTTGGATATAAGCGGATATGGCTCCGCCCCGGTTAAAAGTTCCGATAATTCCGCCCGTGCCGGTATGCCGGATTTAGATCCGACTTTTGAAATAGGCCCGTCTTTGAGAATAACTTTACTGGAAAGCGGGGCCGAGGATTATAAACTCAGTTTGGCTGTACCGGTGAGGGCTTTTTTTTCCACTGATTTTCATTCAGTGCACCGGGAAGGCTGGATATTCCATCCCCGGATAAATTTTGAAAAAAGTGATATTATTCCCGAAACAGGGATAAAATTCAGTGTTTCCGCGGGCCCGATGTTTGCCGATAGTTCTTACAATGCCTATTTTTATACGGTGGAACCGGCTTACGCGACGGGAGTCCGGCCTGCTTACTTTGCGGGGGGAGGATATAGCGGATCGGCTTTTTCCGCCAGTTTAAGCAAAAAATATAAACAATTTATCTTTAATATCTTTGTCCGGACTGATTTTCTGGAAGGGGCCGTCATCGAAGACAGCCCGTTGGTGAAAGCAAAAACTACCGTTATGAGCGGATTTAATATTTCCTGGATTTTCTTCCAGTCGGCGGCAAAGGTTGCGGATAAATAAAATAATAAGGGAAATATAAGATATGAATTCAGAAATATTAAAACTTTTTAATCTGAAGGTACGGCGATGATCAGGATCATAGTACGCTGGCTCATCATAACTGTGGCTGTTCTGGTTTCCGCGATAATTATTCCCGGAATCAGAGTGGATTCCCTGACCACAGGTTTTATTGCCGCGGGCCTTTTAGGGGTGATCAACGCTTTTATCCGGCCGGTATTGATTATTCTTACCCTGCCTTTGAATATCCTGACGCTGGGACTTTTCTCTTTCGTGATTAATGCTTTCCTGCTTAAACTGGTTGCCTATTTTGTAACCGGTCTGGAAGTGGATGGTTTTCTGGCCGCGTTTCTGGGCGCTCTGGTCATAAGCCTGGTAAATTGGCTGGCGAGCGGCAGTTTTATTATTCGCACCAATACATGGCCGCGTGGTCCCCAGCCGCCGGACAGGCCAAACAATAAGACCGACTGCATTGATCTGGAACAAAAAGGTAAAGACAAATGGGAATAGAGGCGACACTGAATTTAACTCCTGCCATGAAGCAGTATGTGGCGATTAAAGAGAAGTATCCCGACTGCATTTTGCTTTATCGCATGGGTGATTTTTATGAATTGTTTTTTGAAGACGCCCTGCGGGTCGCCCCCATCCTGGAAATAACGCTTACTTCCCGCAACAAAGGCAAGGAAGACAGCGTACCGCTTTGCGGTTTCCCTTATCATGCCGCCGCCGCATATATCAGCAGGCTGGTGGAAAAGGGGTTGAAAGTGGCTGTCTGCGAACAGATGGAGGATCCCCGGAAAGCAAAAGGTATTGTGAAGAGGGATGTGATCAGGGTGATCACTCCGGGCCTGCTGCTCGATGCGGAAAATCTTGAGGCCGGAGAAAATAATTTTCTGGCCGGTCTTTCCCTGGAGGAAGGGAAATTCGGTTTGGCCTTTGTGGATATTTCCACCGGAGATTTTCAACTCGGTGAATTTTCCGACAGGAGTTCCCTGCTTGCGGCAATAGCGGGACTCGATTGCAAGGAATTGATTCTTGCTGAATCTTTTCCGGATAAAGTATTGCGAAAAACCCTGGAACAGCAATGGCCCGCAGGCGGGATTAATTATCTGGGTGATGATTATTTTCAGAGAGATGCGGCGCAGCGGTTGCTGGCCGATATTTTCGGAGCCGTAAAAATTGCCGGATCGAAAATCGCCGGATGTCCGGCCGCGGTATCCGCCGCAGGTGCGGTTCTGCGTTATGTTACGGAAACGCAGAAAGTCCAACCGCAGCATCTGGCCGACATCAAATGGTACAATACGGAAAATCATCTGCTGATTGATGAGACGGCACGCCGGAATCTGGAATTGTTTGTGACGATTTCCGGTAATTCCAAAGCCGGGTCTCTTTTTTCTTTAATCAATGAAACCGGGACGCCGATGGGGACAAGGCGCCTGCGCTGGTGGCTCAATTATCCGCTCTCGGATGCGGCCAAAATCCGGGCAAGACTTTCTGCGGTAGCGGAAATTAAAGATAACCACCTTTTACGGGCGGATTTACGCAAAACTCTGGTCCGGATTTACGATCTGGAAAGGCTTGCCGGCCGTGTGGCCCTAAAGGTAGCTAGTCCCCGTGATCTCACTGCGCTTAAGGTTTCCCTCGCGGCAATACCGGAATTAAAATCAATGATGGCCGATTTCACTACACCGGCGGTTGCCGGCATTCGGGATAAACTGAGCGCCATGCCGGAAGTGGTGGACTTGATTGCGCAAGCGATTGCCGATGATCCGCCGCAGAATATTATGGATGGTGGTTTTATCCGGGATGGTTTTGATGAAGATCTGGATAAACTGAAATCAATCAGCAGGGACGCCAAAAAATGGATTGCGGCGCTCGAACAGCAGGAGAGGCAAAAGACGGGCATTAATACACTGAAGGTCGGCTTCAACAGTGTTTTCGGATACTATATCGAAGTTACGAAGGCCAATGCCGCGGCGGTTCCCTCTTCGTATGTCCGGAAGCAGACGCTAGTTAACGCCGAGCGTTATATTAATCAGGAACTCAAAGAGTTTGAACAGACGGTTTTAAATGCCGAAGAAAAAATTCGGGAAAAAGAATACGAACTTTATCTTGCCCTGCGCGACAATATCGCCGGGCATATAAATAAAATTCAGAAAAATTCATCTCTCGTGGCCGAACTGGATGTCTTTGCCGCTCTGGCTGAAGTTGCGGAAAAATATAATTACGTATGTCCGGAAGTGGATGACGACAGTACGATCATCATCAAAGACGGCCGCCATCCGGTTGTGGAGGTAGCTTTAAATAAGGAGAGTTTTGTGCCGAATGATACGCTGCTCGATATGGAGAGCAACCGGCTGCTCATTATCACCGGTCCCAATATGGCGGGGAAATCTACCTATATTCGGCAGGTGGCGCTGATTGTTCTGCTTGCCCAGATGGGCAGCTTTGTTCCGGCGGCAAAAGCAAAAATAGGAATTGTCGATAAAATATTTACCCGTATCGGTGCTTCCGACAACCTTGCGCGCGGTCAGAGCACATTTATGGTGGAAATGACGGAAATGGCGGAAATACTGAAAAATGCCACGGCACGCAGCCTGGTTATCCTCGACGAAGTAGGCCGCGGTACATCGACATTCGACGGTTTAAGCATTGCCTGGGCGGTTGCCGAATATATTCACGATTTTAAGGGAAGGGGAGTCCGCACTCTGTTTGCGACGCACTATCATCAATTGACTGATCTTGCGGCGACCAAATACGGTACCAGGAATTATAACATTGCCGTGAAGGAATGGGGCGAGCGGATAATTTTTTTGCGCAAGATTATGGAGGGCGGTACCAGCCGCAGTTACGGCATTGAAGTGGCGAGAATCGCCGGTGTGCCGCCGGAGGTAATTTCCCGGGCCAAAGAAATACTGCATAATCTGGAAAAAGGAGAATATGACGAAATCGGTATGCCCCGCATCGCCCGCGGTTTGAATGCTGCGAAAAACGACAAGCCGCAGCTGAGTCTTTTTATGGAAAGTGAAGATGCAATTATCACTGAACTGAAGGCTCTGGATATTACGGCGATGACACCGCTTGCAGCGTTGAATAAGCTGAACGAACTGAAAAATAAATTGTAACGGATGTCATTTGCATTGCAATTTCCGCTTCCCAGTCTGCTGCCGCGAGATTATGCTGTAAGTAATTATTAATCATATTAATGGTGAAACCGTGCCCAGGCGTAAAAAGATTATTCTGACCGTTTTTCTAATCATTCTTATTCTTGCCGGAGCATTAGTCTCTGCGCCCGGTTTTTTACTTTATTCTTCACCATACCGGAAGGCGGATGCCATAGTTCTTTTTTTGGGGCCTGATTTTACCGCACGTCAGAAGGAAGCTTATAAAATAATCAGTGAAGGAATGGCAGATTACCTGATTATACCAGCTTATCATAAAGTTTACAGAATACTGGATAACGGTAATATAAAATATCTTTCGTCGAACTTAATCCCTCGTAAATTAATAAAAAAGAAAGATTCTTCCGCTCCGGAAGCATCATTCTATGAAGATACTCATATTGAAACTCTGGAAGCCAAAAAAATAATGGCGGATTTCGGGCTTAAGTCCGCCGTGTTTGTCAGCTCACCGTATCATATGCGCAGAATTAAATTGATTGTGACCAAAGTGTTTACCGGAGAAAAAGGGGAATTTTATTTTGCACCGACCCATTATGAGAAGGCGCCGGGCAGACTTGGGGATCTCTCTTTAGCCGATTGGAAAAAGGTGGGCTGGGAATATGTAAAAATTATCTGGTTTTCCATCTACATCCTCTTTGTATAAGAATACGGTTTCCCAATCAACCACTGGTTCGGAAATGATATCAGAAATCCTTTCTTTTCTTCCAGGCCTCCTGATAAAGCCGCATGACGCACAGGAAGATGG
>MVRV01000057.1 GCA_002068015.1 Smithella sp. PtaU1.Bin162 | reverse complement strand
CCGATGATGCTCCCGCCGCCTACCGCACCGGAGACGTTGTCGCCCTGTCAAGTATTACCGAAGCGTTTCCTTATTCGGTAATCGAGGCGATGATGACTGAAAAACCGGTTGTGGCCACAGACGTCGGCGGAGTTAAGGAAGCCGTCGGAAGTTGCGGCACAGTTGTAAGGCCGCGCAACCCGGAACAATTTGCGCGAGCCTTGATCACGTTGCTGGAAAATCCCGAGATGCGGGAAGCTCTTGGGAAAGAAGCAAGAGAAAGAGCCCTGAACTATTTCACAATTGAGCGGGCGTTGGAACTTTATCTGAACAGCTATAAAAAACTGGCGTTTAGAGTTGCTGAACCCAAAGTTATACCGCTTAACCTGAAACGGCAGAAGTTACTTTCTGAAAAAGGCTACGCCCTTGCCGAGATTGGTTACTGGCGCGAAGCCATTTCACAATTCCGCTTAGCGATCGACGCCGCGGTTGATTCCACGGCGGTTCCGGTCCTGTTAACGGAAATTGCCAGGGCTTATAATAATCTTGGGAATTTCGACATGGCTTTTAACGAATTAGAAAAGGTGGAAGCCATGGTTGAGTATTTGGAAAATAACAGGACAGCTTGATCTGACAGGTGGTGGGCAGGCAAAGTGAATATCAAATTTAAACGTTCTTTTTGGGGCTATAATCCGGCAGATGTTGATAAACAATTAAAAACCATGGACAAGCTATATAAAGACAGCCTGAAGGAATTGAGAAAGCAACTCGCCGACGAAGTCCACCAGCTTCAGCTATTGAAAGTCAACATTGAAAAGGTTAAAAATAACGTTGAGTCCTACAAAAAAATTGAGAATGAAATCTCAGGGGTATTGTTAAAAACACATCTTGATGCCGTTGAAAAAGTTTTTGCGGCAATGCTGGATTCCAAACAAGCGGAAAAAAAGGCGGCCGGCGAAGTTCTTATCAGGAAAAATGAATTAACTAAAATTAAGACGAATATAAAAAAAGTAAAAGAGGAAATCAATTCGGTAACCAGCCGGTACCGGTTAGCGTTAGAATCAGCCGAAGGGGTTCTGCCAAATGAAAACAATCAATCGCAAACTGATGGGGTTCAATAAAAAGCAAGTAGACGACTACCTGGAAAAAGCCGGCGTATTCCAGGAAAGTGAAATAAACTTAATTAAAGAAAATATTGAGGCCTGCAAAATAGAAAGAAACTCCCTTGTTCAAGAGTTAAAGATGCTGCAAAAAGAAGAGGAAAGATATGCCAAGACCAAGGAATTACTGGAGTTGGCATTGACGAAAGCTAACGAATATACCAATTTAATCAACGCCGCCGCCAAAAAGGACGTCGCTAAAATTCAAGATAATACAAAACAAAAGATGAAAATCCACAGTAATTATTTAGCAGATGTTGATCTTGAAATAGTCAAGCTAAAGTCCCAAATGAGTTCAATGCTGCAAGAAGTTCAACAGTTGGTTATTGAAAATGAAGATGCCAGGGATACCGAAAGCAACTCTATTATCAGGAAGGTAGTCGGCACGATACTTCCTTCCGCCAGCAAATCCGAAATTACTATTTCCGCGCTGGGAAACGGCTTAATCAGCGAAACCAGCGACATCATCGGCAAAACGGTGGTTCTTCCCAACGGCGCGCTGATCGGCCGGGTCAAGAGTCTGATAATAAACGAGGCGACAAATGGAATAGAAGGTTTTTACCTGAAAGGGAATCAACTGCCCGCCGACAGGCCTATCACCGCTGATTGTGTTATTGCCGTAAAAAAAGATTCCCTCGTTGTTTCCGCGGATTGGCAGAAGATTAGCAGGCAATCAGATAAAACCGGCGATACGGGGAAACATTCCACGGAGAAATTGGATAACTTGAAGTCACTGGTTGGAGAACAGATGACCGCTGACGGCGCGGTAGCTCCAAAAGCAATTAATATAAGCAAACGCACGGAAAGTTTTACGGATATTGCTCTTTCAGATGCGGCTAACTCTGCGCCTGTGGATTTCAATCCGTCAGGCACACAATCTCTAGAAATGGAGCCCGGGGAGGAGCAGGCGGATTTTTGGGGGAACGACGATCTGGAAGACAACATGGAAGACAACATCACCAGCACTGAAATAACATTAACGGTTGAACCTGACCTAACAGACGATATGGTTAGCGCCTTACCAACGCCCGGCATTCCGGCAGACACGCAGACTATGGAAATGGAGCTTGGGGAAGACCGGGGAGATTTTTGGGGCAACGACGACGCGGAAGAAAATATGGAAGAAAATATTACCGATACTGCCGGGGAATTGTATTTTAACGAAACGGAAAAAACAACAGCTAACGAGCCGCAACCTTCAGCAACAAAAACTTCAGAAGCCGAATCTTATTTCAGTGAGTCTGATTACCAATCCAGACTGCAGGCAACGGCTCCGAAATCCAGTCCGGCGGTGGCAAAAGAGATAAAAACAGTGCGGCATAAATATGTTGTGGGGAAACTGGCGGGTGAAGACCTGCTGGACAACAGCGGCCAAATTATCATTCGCAAAAACGAGCTAATTACAGGGGCAATTATAGACAAGGCGGAAAAGGAAGGCAAACTGGCCGAATTGATTATTCATATGGTTATACCAGGACTGGAAGAATAAACTAATGAAACTGATTAATAACAGTATTAGTCAGAGTGAAAAAGAAAGTGCCCTTAACAAACTGATTAATGAAATCCTCGAGCGCCGGATGCAACCCGAGGATAAATACGAAATCGCGGCTATCCTCGAATCAATGGGCTGGAATGACAGCATGGCTTCGGAAGCGTTTGGAACCGAGGATATTTTTGCGCTTTCAGCCGACATCTGGGATATTATACAGGAAAAGATTCTTTTTATGCCGGCCGCGCCGGTTAAAAAAATAGATTTTATGCAATACTCCCTCATGATTATACGGAGTTTTTTGCGAGGCACAATATTTGCCCTGCCGATGGCGGTATCCGTCGCGTCCATGTTGACCTTGAGGTTTTCGCTGTGGTCATATGAATATTTGTCCTTGGAAAACGCCACGAGTATAGCTATCGGAACCATTCTCAGCTTCATGGCGGTCGGAGGATTTACCCAGGCCATAGCGCGCCGGGGTTTTATGTATCTGGGACAAGGCCACTACTATTTAGCCAGAAGGATATCATTTTATTTTGTGAAGTTGGGTTTTATTGTCTGTTTGATATTTTCTGCCGCATTCCTATTATTAAATGCTATTTTTCTGGTATTCCCATGGCGCATGGCGATAATAGTTATTCTATATTTTTTGTTTTTGTGCGCAATCTGGTTGTCAGTCACTATCATGTATATTTTGCAAAAGGAACTGACCTTTACAGGTTTAATATTAGGCGGTATTCTTGTTGTCTTCATTCTTTTTAAATTAGTCAATATAAATATTATTTTATCCCAAATCATTTCTCTTGCCCTGGTCTCACTGGCAGGTGTCGCAATAGCATATTATTATTTTATGCGGGCGGAAAAAGGCGCGGAGAAAGGTATCGCGCCGCCGATGCCCAGGTTGTCCATCGTGGCATATACAAGCATTCCCTACTTCGCTTATGGATTTTTGTATTTTACGTTCCTTTTTGCCGACCGGGTTATCGCCTGGTCAACCAATAATATCTATATGCCTTACCTAATTTGGTTCCGGGGTGAATATGAAATGGGTCTTGATCTGGCTATTATTACGTTTATTTTACCTATGGGCATTGTAGAAGTTGTTGTAAACGAAATCATGACAAATCTTGAAGCAAACCAGAAAAATTTCATGGCTATAAATGTAAAACAAATGAACAGGAGTTACGTTGTCTTGTATATCAAAAGAATAATTTATGTAGCCTTGTTTTCGGCTGCAAATGCTATAACGATCTATTTTTTGATAAAAGTTTTGAACCAAAACGGTACTCTTGAAACAAATATTATAGCCAACAAAATGATCCGTTTTGTATTTGTGTATGCTGTAATAGCCTACACTGTAGTTGTAGTGGCGTTAATGAACAACCTGATCCTGTTCAGCCTCTCT
>MVRV01000056.1 GCA_002068015.1 Smithella sp. PtaU1.Bin162 | reverse complement strand
TCCTCCCTTTCTTACCTTTTTACTTCCTGCTATTACTTTTATTTAATATTACAGCTGATTAATAATCAGCCACTCCTTTTCACCTATATCCCTGTCAATTTTATTTTGCCGTCATACGGATAGCCGCATCCAAAATGATCACCTTTCCGTTCAGCATTCTATTTTCAACTACCCGCCGGATGAGCATTGAAACTGCCTTTGATACCCATGGACTCATTTCTAAAAATTCTTTTATCCATCATAACAGGTGTTTTTCTTATAACCGGTTTAAAATTCATTAGTTTCAGAATATCTTTTTCCAGATCCATTCCCGGGGCTATTTCCACTAGTTCCATCCCCGCTTTGCCCAATTTAAACACACACCGTTCCGTAACATATAAGACGGTTTGATTATTCGTGAGCGCTGTACCGCCGCTAAAAGTAATATGCTCGACACGATCAACAAATTTTTTATTATTACCTTCTTTTATAATCAGTAGTTTTCCGTTTTCGACGGAAACTTTCAAATCACCGGCCATAAATGCTCCCACAAAAACCACTTTCTTGGCATTTTGACTTATATTGATGAAACCACCGGCACCGGCAAGCCTTGGACCGAATTTGCTGACGTTGATATTCCCTTCCCGGTCAACCTGGGCAACACCCAGACAAGCCACATCGATACCGCCGCCGTCATAAAAATCAAATTGATATGGTTGATCAATAAGACAGGTAAAATTTGTTGCAGCACCGAAACTCAGACCTCCGGCCGGGATACCACCAATGACACCCGGCTCAACGCTCATGGTCAGATAATCAAGAATATCTTCTTCCTTGGCAACACTGGCGATACCTTCGGGCACTCCAATTCCTAAATTTATTATATTATTCGGCTGAAGTTCCAAAACGGCCCTACGGGCGATTACTTTACGTTCGTCCAATGGCAGCACTTCGATGTTCTGAGCAGGGACTTTTACTTCTCCACTGAAAGCGGGATTATAGGAAACAGCAAAAGTCTGGTAATGATTTTCCGGTTTTGCCACCACAATATAGTCCACCATAATTGCCGGGATCTTTACCTGTCTGGAGTCCAGTGTTCCCTGCTGTGCAAGTCTCTCTACCTGAACAATGACGCGACCTCCGGTATTTTTCGCTGCCATCGCCATAGCAAGACTTTCCAGAGTCAAAGCTTCCTTCTCCATGGTAATATTCCCGTCCAAATCGGCTGTTGTACCTCGAATAACTGCAATATCTATAGGTATGGTTTTATAGGCCAGATACTCCTTTCCATCAAAGCGGACAATTTCCACCATATCCTGCGTTGTACCCTTATTTAATTTTCCTCCGCTGTTCCGTGGATCAACAAAAGTACCCAATCCGACCCTGGTAATTGTTCGCGGCCTATGGGCGGCAATATCTCTGAACATATGGGATATCACCCCTTGGGGAAGATTATAGGCAATGATCTTGTTTTCTACGGCGAGTTTCTGAAGTTTTGGAACAAGCCCCCAATGTCCACCTATCACTCTTCTGACGAGACCTTCATAAGCAAGATGATTCAATCCTTTATCCGCTTTATCTCCCTGGCCGGCAGCATAAAACAGTGTAAGGCCTTTCGGACTTCCGGTTTTCAGGTAGTGTGATTCAAGGGCAACGGCTATCTCTTCGGCAAACCCTGCTCCACAGAATCCTTCAGTTGCCACCGTATCCCCATCGCGAATCACTTGTATCGCTTCTTCAACACTCACTACTTTTTCATGATTCACAAAGCTGTCTAACGACATATTTTTTTGTCTCATGGGACACCCTGTGCCGGCTTTTTAGTTATTTTATTGCAAACAAAGTGCCACTTTGTATTTCGATATAAATTCAAATATTTATATGGATTGATTAATCGCGCACAAAAGAAACTCTGGCACTTTTGCAAGGGCACTCTGGCACTTTTGCAATAGAATTTACCGGTAGTTTATGGATTAATTTTTATATGATTTTTTTTGATTTTCCGATGCAATGTAGCCGGATCTACTTTCAGTAATTGTGCTGTTTTAACAATTGAACCCTGCTCTTTATATGCCTTCCTGATTATAATTTCTTCTATTTTGCTGGTTGCCTCTTTCAGGGGCATGAGTTTTGTGATTGATATTTCTGCTTTATCATCAACATCCATTCCAAACTGATTTACCATATCATAATTACCTTCGCTTACTTCTCCTGCATCTGATAGAATAACCAGTCTTTCCACAACATTTTTGAGTTCCCTTACATTTCCCGGCCAATCATAATTGTATAGCCTCATCAACAAATTTTGAGGGATTCTGATATTGGAGCCATGTTGTTTATTGAAATAGTTTAGATAAAAATGAATCAAGGGAATAATGTCATCTCTTCGTTCCCTTAAAGGAGGAATGTAGATGGGAATAACACTCAACCGATAGAACAAGTCCTGCCGGAATTTCCGGTTATCTATCAACTGCTCTTTGGATAAATTCGTTGACGACATGATTCTGACATTTATCGGTATAATCTTATTTCCACCTACCCGCATAACCTGTTTTTCCTGGAGGACTCTCAAAAACTTACTCTGCATTTGAAACGGCAATTCTCCTACTTCATCCAGGAAGATTATGCCTCCATCGGCCTCCTCGAACAATCCCTTACTGCCGCCTTTTCTGCAGCTGGTGAACGCACCTTCTTCATAACCAAAGAACTCTGCTTCCAGGAGTTCTGATGGTATTGCCGCACAATTTACGCCGATGAATGGCTTCTCCTTGCGATCGCTTAATCTATGAATCAGCTTGGCAATTACCTCTTTGCCTACCCCGGACTCACCCCATATAAAAACGGATGAATCGGATTTGGATGCTTTAATGCTCGTCTTTAAAACCCTTTGCATCTCCTCACTGGAATGAATTATCCGGCCCTCACCGAGAAATTCTTCAAATTCCTTCAACTTGATATAGTACTCATCTTTCAGGGCCTCGGTTTTGCGCAATTCTTCCTCGAGATTAATTAATTCCGTTATATCTCTTCCCGTGGAAACAACATGTTCAATATTCCCTTCTTCATCGCGCGTCAGCTTACTCGTCCAGGTAACGTGTTTCCCCGTCTGATATTGAACATTCATATTTACATTTTTTTTCAATTCCAACGCTTTTATCGTACTGGATTCATGTAAAATTATTTTCTGGGCGACTATATCTCTCAGATTAAAACCGATCATCAGATTTCTATCAACCCCGGATAACCTCGTGAAACCCTCATTCATTTTTTCCACTACACCGTATTTGTCCGCAACAACAATGGCGTCATCAATATTTTCCAGAACCTGGTCGATATTCAGATCATCGTTCTTTTTCAGAAAGATAAGATAAGAAGACTTTGACTTATAGGAAACCGGTAAAATATCCGCCTTAAAAAAAACATTTTCGCCTTGGACGTTGCCGTAAAAAGAAACTTTCGAAAGATGGGGATCAATATCAGCTTTCTTAGCCGGGATTTGAAGAAGATTTTGGGCGGCCTTATTGATTTCTTTGATCACACCTGCCGAATCAGTCAGGACCAAGGGCAGAGGAAATTGCATTAATGCATTCCGGCATACTTCTATCATGGAACACCTTCTTTACTTTATAATTTTAACCAAGCATCTGCAATGCAGTTAGGAATAATAAACAGGATTGCTAATCAATGATTGAAAATATTTACAGTCACAGACATCTTGTCGGCAACCAACCTTGTTACTTCAAATAAACCGGTTCACCGGCGATTCTGAATTTTCCCTTTTTAAGTTCATCAATAATGATGTCCGGGGTGGTTTTTTCGTCATCGAAGGTAACTATCAATGTATCACGATCCTTGTTTCCGTATTCTTTGATTCCGCCAATATTTTTCAGAATATGACCTATCCTGGCTTTTGATCCTCAGGTAGAGCAACCGGGAGCGGTCAATTGTACCGTTCTCTCCGCCGCTGAAACAATCGTGCAAAAAACGACCGATAATAAAAAATTAAAAATGATGCATAAACCTTTGTTCATTTTTTTACCTCATCCGGACAGGCAGTATATAATAATCATTAATTTTATCAAGAAGCAATGTGACAATTCAATTAAGAACAATTTACAATTGACATAAATTACCCGTTCTGCAATAAGAGGAAATCATTCCATTCACAGGATATTAGCATGCCCATCAACACATCCGGACCTCTTGTGCTGGCTTCGGCGTCACCTCGCCGGCAGGAATTATTGCGTTTAGTAGGATTGAAGTTTAAAATCATACCCGCCCATATCAATGAAGATTACCTCCCCGGTGAAACTCCTCAAAAACATGTCCGGAGGCTTTCCGGGGATAAGGCGCTGGCCATCGCCCGGAAACACCCCATGTCCTGGGTGCTTGGTGCCGATACAATAGTCGTCATTGACGGCCTTATCTTAGGCAAACCGAAAAATAAAACTCGGGCCAGGCAGATGCTCACCCGGCTGAGTGGAAGGGAGCATAAAGTTTTCACCGGTTTCACTCTGGTTAATGCCTTGCTGGGATTGCGTAAAACAAAAGTAATTTCATCGGCGGTAAAATTTAAAACAATCAGCCCGGAAGAAAGAGAATGGTATGTCTCCTCACCCGAACCATACGACAAAGCCGGTGGTTACGCCGTGCAGGGAAAGGGCGCATACTTCATTGAAAAAATCCGCGGCTCCTACACAAACGTAATCGGCCTGCCGCTTTGTGAAGTACTCACGGAATTGAAAAAATTAAACGCATTAAGTTTCAGGTAATTAAAAATGGAAGCAAGTATAGCTGCAAATATTGCCCGGATAAATGAGCGGATCGCTGTTGCCTGCGCTCGTTGTGGGCGTGATCCGCACTCGGTAAAACTGATGGCAGTAACCAAAACCGTACCGTCGGAACGGATTTTACAAGCGGTGAATGCCGGCATTACGCTGCTCGGTGAAAACTACGTTCAGGAAGCCCGGGAAAAACGTGATCTGCTTTGCGGACGCGCAAGCATGCATCTGATCGGCCACCTCCAAACCAACAAAGCAAAATATGCCGTAAAGCTTTTTGACTACATTCATTCCGTCGACCGCCTTGATCTCGCCTGTGAGCTCGACCGCCGGGCAAAGGCTATCGGACGGAAAATAAACATTCTAATTGAAGTAAATGTGAGTGGGGAGCAAACTAAAAACGGCATTCCCGTTGCATCTGCCCTGAACCTGATCGAAGGCATTATGCCGCTTGCTAATCTTTCCGTGCAGGGACTCATGACCATGGCACCCTACTCCGACAATCCTGAAACTTCCCGTCCATATTTTAAGGCATTAAGGAGTCTTCGTAACGATATTGCCCGCAAAAATCTTACCGGCATTCAGATGGAGGAACTTTCCATGGGCATGACCGACGACTTTGAAATCGCCATTGAAGAAGGTGCCACCATCGTCCGTATCGGCCGGGCCATTTTCGGCGAACGGCGGTAATTCCGGCTTTTGATTAAAAAGACGACAAAGAAGCGACCACGACCTAAATGACTATTTCGATAATTACCCTTGCCGCAGTATTTCTTCTCATCGCCATAAGACAAATCGGCAGCGCCAGACTAAAGATATGGCAGATAATGCTCGGCGGCGCGGTTATTGTAATTCTCACAGGAGAGATCACTCCGCTTGCAGCGCTTCAGGCGATTAATTTTGATGTGATCATTTTTCTTTGCGGAATGTTTATAATCGGCCAGGCTATGGAAGACTCAGGGTATTTAACTCATCTCTGCAATAAGTTTTTTGGAAAGGTGAAGTCGGCAGACAAATTGGTTCTGGCCGTCATTTTCACGATGGGAATCGGCTCTGCAGTCCTGATGAACGATACGATCGCCATAATCGGAACACCCATCATGATTCTGCTGGCCAGAAGAAACAATATCTCGACAAAGCTTCTTTTGCTTAGTCTTGCTTTTGCAATCACCATCGGAAGCGTCATGAGTCCCATTGGAAATCCCCAGAATCTGCTTATTGCAGTCGGTGGGAATATAGAAAATCCTTTTATAACTTTTCTGAAATATTTGTTTATTCCGACGGTAATAAATCTTTTTTGCACCTATTTTCTTCTGAAGGTTTTTTATAAAAACGAATTTTGCATAACTAATCTCCAGGCCGGCAGCGAAGACATCAAACATTGGAGGCTTTCCAGAATTGCCAGATTATCATTAATCCTTGTTATTTGTTTAATCCTCGGGAAAGTTGTCCTGGCCTTTGCCGATCGCTTTGTAACGATTGATTTTGACTTCAAGCTTACCTATATCGCTCTTATCGGCTGTTCGCCGATATTAATTTATCGATTTCTGTTAAAAAAGAAAAAATACAGATTCCATATACTGAGAAAGATAGACTGGTTTACGCTTGTCTTCTTTGCATCAATGTTTGTCCTTATGGAAAGTGTGTGGCAGAGCGGTTTTTTTCAGAATCTGATTTCCAATCTTTCCATGAGCATGACAAGCATTGTAGTCATTATGATAATTTCCGTCATTGTAAGTCAGCTTATTTCAAATGTGCCGATGGTGGCGCTGTTTTTGCCGCTCATTATCTCCGCAGGTGCCGGCAGTAAAGAATTAATGGCGCTGGCGGCAGGCTCGACAATAGCAGGAAATCTTTTTATTCTCGGCGCAGCAAGCAACATAATAATAATCCAGCATGCGGAAAAAGAAAATAACGGCGAAAGCATCACCTTTCTTGAATTCGCCAAAGTCGGAATTCCATTAACAACAATAAACATTCTTGTTTATTTATTCTTTTTCAGGATAATCTGATTGTACATGGCTACGGTCATTAAATAATTCTATTGCGGCTGATCCGTTTTGGAACCTGACGACGGTTTTAGAAGTCGTATCGACATGAACCGATCTGAACTCCGCCAGGCTGATATTTTTAATTTTGCAGAGAATGGAAGTGATAGTGAAGTTGTGGGAAACAACCAGGGCATTATCCGGCCCGGCCAGGATACCTTCAATCACCTTCCATGCCCGGTTTTGCAGCTCGGTAAACGATTCACCATTGGGCATTTTCACACAGGCCGGATCAGACATCCATTTTTTAAGAAAATCTTTTTCGCGGGCCATGAGATCCTGATAAGAAAACCCTTCAAAATCCCCCTGATTCATTTCCATCAGGCCTGATTCCAAATGCAGGGGCGCATTGTGATACTGGTTGATGATCTCCGCCGTTTTCCGGGCTCGGACAAGAGGGCTGGAATAAATCTCCCGGATATGGTTATCTTTCAAAGACAGGGCGAGCTGCCGGGCATGATGCAAACCCACAGCGCTCAGTTCTATATCGCTTAAGCCTTGAACCCTGCCTTCCTTATTCCAGGTGGTTTCCCCATGCCTGATAAGAATCAATTCCATATTTTTCTTCTTATAATTCATATTTTTCGGACAGGAATATACTCAATTAATTATCCGTCCGCAAGTGCTCTTAACACACAATCGATAATAATTGACATTTGTAACATTGCTGGGACATAATATATTTATCAGGGTGATCATCATGATTTCGTCAACAGGTTTATATTCTTTTATTTTGTTCATCACACGAAAACGGGAATTCAATTATGCCCGGTTTCCTCAGACCGCATCTTCGGCAGTATCAATATTTCTGGCCAAGGCGGCAATTATCCTCCTCGTTGTTTTTTTTGCCGCACCTCTGCAGGCCGGTGAGGAAAAGGAAGAAAAGCTTTACTCGCTAAACGTCTACGGTGGAAAATTGACGACCAATAACTGGGAGGATTTTTTTGGTTTCGGAAAAAAATTGAATTTTGAAAACTCGTACTTTACAGCGGTTGCCGTAAGCCGCCTGATCGGACGCTATGAAAAAAAAGCCTCATTCGAAATTGAAGGCCAGGTCGTCCGGCATTTCAATTGGCAGGACCACTGGGAGATAAATGCCCTTGTTACCGCCCGCTGGGAATCCTTCTTCTGGGATAAATATGTCGATACAAGCATTGCCTTCGGTCTTGGGCCGTCTTTTGCAACTGCCGAGCCGGAAATAGAAATACTGACCGACGGCTCCACATCTCGGTTTTTGATTTACTGGATGTTGGAATTGGCGCTTGGTCTGCCCGAATATCCGAACATTGCGTTCATTACACGTCTCCATCACCGTTCAGGCGGATTCGGCCTTATAACCGATAAGGGCGGTTCCAATGCTCTGGCCATAGGCATAAAGTACAAATTTTAGTTCAGGCAAATCAGGCGTTTCTTGTTTTTGCCGGCAACACAGCGACTTGGAAACGGAGCTACTTTCCCGGTTCAAACTGATTTTTGGCCGACCAGAAAGCGGGCAAATGGCGCAATAAATACATCATGCTTTTACGGTGCTGCCAGATACGCCCGCGGAATTTCCGGCGCCAGCCGTAATCGGAATAAAATCTTTTTACATGCTCATTGTAAAGCTGATCAAGCCTTTCTTTGGAGACAATTCCCTTAGGCACGAAAACAAAATTAAGGCAGTTCATCAGTCGCCAGTCTTCATGAAAAGTTCCTTCCTCCCGGATTGTCTTCCACAACGGGGCACCCGGAAAAGGCGTAAATTTGGCCATGTTCATATCATCAAGCCCGAGAGAAACAATAAAATCAGAAGTGCGGCGGATGGATTCTTCCGTTTCCCCGGGAAGCCCCATCATAAACAATCCTTTTGCCCGCAGGCCCGCCTTCTGAATGCGTTCGATCGTATTTTGCACGGCATCCAGCGACACGCCGGATTTGTGCCGGGTGAGCATCTGCGGATCGGCGGATTCAATGCCCAGTGAAACCATGAGACATCCGGCGGACTTGAGCATCATTAAAAGATCGTCATCGGTAAAGCCTACCCGCACGGCGCAGTTGAAATTTATCCCCAGAGGGAAGTTTACGAGCTTATCGCACAGTTGCACGATTCTCTCACGGTTGGCTGTAAATAAATCGTCATAAATATTTATGTGCCGCACATGAAATTTCGTCCGCAGATATTTCATGTGTTCGTAAATATAAGCTGCCGAATTATAGCGGAATCCTTTCTTAAAAACGGAGCGGTCGCAGTAGGAACACTGATACAGGCATCCCCGCGAAGTGATCATCGTCGACCCCGGCGTATTTATGTAACTGAACAGGGGGAGATGATAATCGCCGGGAAAGCCCTGAAGTTTTTCATAGGCCGGAAACGGCAGGCTGTCCAAATCGGCGATCTTCGGACGCGGTTCATTTGTTATAACCTCATTATGCCGCCGATGAATGAGTCCCGGAATTCCCGAAGGATCGAGGCCTGCGGCCAGCTCCGCCATTGTGATTTCACCTTCTCCGGCAATCAGATAATCAAAGGCCGGATATTCGTTAAGGAGATTCCCTTCCAGCGCCGAGACGTGAACACCGCCGCAGACGGTGGTAACATCCGGAGACTGTTCTTGAATTTTTAGCGCGAGCTCCGCCGCATCGGGAAAAGAAGACGTTGTCGCCGAAAAACCGACCATCTGCGGATCAAAGGAAAGTATTGCTTTAACCTGACCGGCAAGATCAACCGGAGCACGTGATCCCAGACAGTCATAAACGAAAACAGTGTGTCCCTCCCTGATCAGATAGGCGGCAACAGAGAGTAATCCCTGCGGAACCATGCGGTTCGCTATGTCGGTAATATCGGTTTTCCCGGGAAACCAGTTAAAGCCGCGCGGATGAACAAGGACAATGCGTTTTTTTTGTTTGGCTGAAATCATGATTTTACCGCCGCTACAATCGCCCTTCTTCCCGATGTATGGCAATTGTAATGAACATAACATCCGTTGCCCGGACCCAGCATTGCCCTCACCAGTCCGAATGCCGCCGCCGTCGGATGAATGCCGCAACAGGGAAGATAATCTTCCACAAACCAGCCGTTTTCTATCCAGAAAGAAGCATCAAACCGGGATAACCGGAAGCCCGGCAGAAGTATCCTATGTTTACTCTGACCGCCCGTTGAGGAAATAATCTCAGAGCATTCCCATAAAATATTTTCCCCGGCGGACAACACCGGCAAACCGTTATCACCGCAATCCAACAGGACAGGCAGTATGTCCCCGATTTTACCGGCATCATTTTTCCCCAGCAAAAACCAGGAACTTCCTTCACCCATGAACAGTGTTCGTGAATTATCCGGCCGCAAATCCATCCGCTGGCGATAATCATCTGCCGTGGGAGTAAAAACGTCACAGCCGCCAACAAGTGCGCAATCAATTTCACCGGCAGCCATATAACTCTGGGCAAGCCAGAGGGCCGATTCAAAAGAGAGTTCTTCCTGAGAAACGGTGAGAACTACTCCGTTTATGGCACAAATCCTGGACAGGAAAAAAGCCGCCGCATTGCTTACGGAATTGGCAAACTGATTCGGACTGGGAAATCCGCCGTCGTGTTTAAACACTTGTGTAATAAACGGCAGAATCTCATCAACGTTGCCAAGCCCCGTAGACAGAAATATGCCGATTTTTTTATTTTTCAATAAATCAGAAGGTATTTTTTTCAGGCAGATCAGCGCCCCGCAACAGACCATTTTTATAAACCGACCGGCCCGGCGCATCGGTTGACCCACTATTTCCAAAACCAGATCATCGACATTCAGGGGCAGTAAATCCTCTTGCCAGTCCGCATCATGGTCAGGTCGGAGGCCTGGCCCCAGGTAACCTGCCGCCAGAACCGGTGTCGGCGAGGTTATATTTTTCTGCTTATCCTTAACCGAATTCATTATTTTCTGCATCACCGTTCCAACTAAAGAGCATTTAATTTCAGCGGCAGAACATATACGGAGTAAAGACACCCCGAACCACACTGCCTTTCACATTGCTTTATTCTTTAATAATCAAATAACTGGTACACGTTCCGCCAAAGCCGAAGTAAGTAAAAAGGTACGCACCGCAAGCGGCGGGAGTATTGACCTGTGACGGCGCAAAACCTATTTCCGGATCGATCTCGGTAAATCCGAAGCTCCGGGGAATTATGCCTTTCTCACAACAGGAAAGCCAGACGGCCGTCTCCACGGCGCCGGCCGCTCCCAGGGAATGGCCGATTGCGCCTTTCAAGGAAATAACCGGGGGAAGTTTTTCTCCGAAGAGTTTCCAAAGCCCCCTCCCTTCGGAAAGATCATTATCCTGTGTTCCCGTTCCGTGAGCTTTTATGGCGACAATATCCTGCAAAGGCACTCCCGCTTTACGAAGAGTTTGCCCGATAACAGAGCAAACGAGCACACCATCGACGCCTGCCGAAGTAAGGCTCGCATTGTCGTTATGCAGATAACCGCCCTTGAACTTATAGACATGTTTATTGGCCGCGGGTGGTTTTTCCTTATCCGTATTTCCCGCACGGCAAATAATCGGCACGTCTTGCTCCATAATGACCGCCGCCGCGCTTTCGCCGATCTGCATACCGGAACGCCTTTTACAAAACGGCCGGCATTGATCGTCGTCATATAAAAGAAGGCTCGCAAATCCGTGCAGCGTAAGATTTAAAAGCGGCTCATAACCGACGACGATTGCTCTTTTAATTTTTCCCTGTTCCAGAAGCCCTGCTGCAACCACCAGGGCATGCGAACTCGAAACACAGGCCATGCTGAAGGTCATGGCTATTCCTTTTATCCCGAACTTCCGGACAATCCAGTCGGATACTTCTCCGGGTCCGCGATTGCGGCAGGCAATGGCCGGCGTTTCCTTTTGCGGATTACACCGCACGGTTTCGGTAAATTCATATTCATTACGGATGAATAGCCCTCCCGTCGTCCCCACAAGGAGACAGGATTCGGCAATCTCCGCGGCCGTAAGACCGGCACGCTTTATCGCCTCGTCCAGAACGCTGTTCAGCATCAACCGGGCCTTATCCAGAGAACCTCCGGAATAAGGGATTTCAAAAGCCCTATAGTTGGAATTGATCAGATGCGGGGAAAGGCATGCGGCGGCCGGATGAACACGCCCGGCAATCAGATTTACGGCCGACTCTTCAGCACTCCAGCCTAAAGTTGTTACTGCCCCCCAACCGCGAATGCAGATATTGCTTTTCGTCACTTTTTAACCTTCGGGGCGGAAATGACAAAATCGGCCAGCGTATCAAACGACTGCATTGCTTTGGCCGCCGTCGAGGCGTTTTTCAATTCCACACCAAACTGATACCGGAGCTCCATGGCGATTTCCATGGCGTCGAGGCTGTCCAGTTTGAGAGGACCCGGCCCGTTGATAAAAGGAACATCGGTGGGAATATCTTCGGGCTTTACATTTTTTACTTCACAGGCTTTGATAATCAGTTCCTTGAGTCTGAAAATCAACTCTTCCCGCGATGATACATTCAAATCTTTTAAATCCGGATTCACATCCATTTAATTCGCCTCCCCGCGATATAAAAACAAAAGAACGCAAAAATCGTCAGAATAATCAATTTGGGTAAAATCGAACCGAATGACGCTTCGCGTAAAAAAATATCCAGATAAGCCTGATGCGCCCAGTACATGGGCGAAATCATCGCCAGTTTCTTCATTATAAGCGGCATAACAACATGGGGCACCATAATTCCGCCAAACACTCCCATCAATACCGCACCGGTTGCAGCGAGTGTTGATGACTGCTCCGGCGTTCGGGCCAGAGCAGCAGAGAGCACTCCAAAACCGGTTGACGCCGCAGCCACGACAATAGTCACCGGCACCAGATGGATGGGGTGCTCTCCCAGGTTGAAAGATAAACCGGTAATTTGCGGCATCAGGTAAATGCCGCAAATCAGCATCAAACCAATCTGAAGCAAATTAATTAAATAATAAGGGATTACCTTTCCTAAAGCAACTAAATTGGGAGAGACCGGATAGGTAAAAAGACGCGGTAAAGTGCCGTCATTCTTCTCCCGCAGAAAAGCTATGGACATGGGAATAGCGATAAAGAACATGGCAAAGATAGACCATCCCGGAACACTTTGTTGCAAGGGACTCGGGAAGTTACGGTTTTTCGTTGTCCTTTCCACGACAAAATTCGCCATCGTCGTTTCAATATCATCGACACCCAGCACTACTTCCGCCGCAAGCCCGATTATCAGCGAGCGTAAAGCAACTTTGTATCCGGCATCCAGCACCGGATCAAACCGGATTTCCACGGGCCTGGTACCGCCTGCAAATCCTTCCGGAATAAAAACCACCGCCTGAGCCCCGCCATATTCAAAAAGACGGTCATTATCGTACCCCGGCGGCCGGGAAATCCGCCGTACCAGTTTATTACCGGCTATTTTTTTTTCGAGTTGCAGTGATTTTGGTGTTCGTTCGGCACTTTCCAGAACAAGGGCGATCTGCTGTTCCGTAACTTTATCCGCATAAACGCCCTGGAGTGCCAGCGAAAGGAAAAAAATCAACGCCAAGGGCATAATAAAAAGAAGAGGAATGGTCTGGCGGTCCCGCAACAGAATCAGCAGCTCTTTTCGCATCAGTTCTTTTAATTTTCTAAAAATCAAATTGATCAAACTCCTCGCGAAATATTGTTTTTCCTCTATCTCCGGTATTTCACAAACAGATTATTCAAAGCATAACGCGGCGGCAAGGCGAAGGCAACCGCAGCGTATTTTTTTATACGCTGAAGAAGCCTACAACGCAGCCAACAAAGTCGGGCGAAGAAGAATCTGTTTGTGGCAGTTATTCATCGCGCAACCCATGCCCCGTCTTCTCCAGAAAAAACTTCTCCAGATCGTCAATATCCGCCATATCGCCGGCAAAAACCACAGACCCTTTATCCAAGAGCGTCAGTTGAGAACAGAGTCGTTGGGCTTCTTCCATGATATGCGTTGATAAAAGAATCGTCATGCCCTCCGCATTGAGCTTTTTCAATGTCTCGTAAATATGATGACGGCTCTGGGGATCGACACCCGCCGTAGGTTCATCAAGCAGCAATAACCCGGGGGCGTGCAAAAGAGCAACAGCAAGATTCAGGCGGCGCAGCATTCCCCCGGAATAGGAGGATACTCTTTTCTCCGCATAGTCGGCAAGCCCCATCGTTTCGAGCATTTCCCGTGACCGCACGCCAAGTTGTTTATCCGGCAAATCCGCCATAGTCCCGAAAAAACGCAAATTTTCCATTGCCGTAAGTGAAGCAAAAAGCGAAATCGGCTGAGGAGCGTAACCGATTAATTGCAAAGTTTCTCTGTCCATGTTTTTGCGGCCGAAAATGGTCACCTTCCCCGTGTAGCCCCGCAATTGCCCGGTAATTATCCTCATCAAAGTCGTTTTCCCCGCCCCGTTTGGTCCCAAAAGAGCGGAAATCCGTCCGCTTGCAACAGACAGCGTGAATTCTTTCAAGGCACATTCCCGGAGATCAGCTTTCTCTTCTGAAGCCGGGTGATCATAGGAAAACGTTATGCCGGATATTTCGAGAGCCTTCATGATTTCAGTTTTCCTGCCGCACTTTTTAATTTCCTGAATAATGTTTCTTCGCGGGAAGCGCAGTCCATTAGCATTTCATATACCCTGGCAAAAGTATCCTCCGACTGCCCGCGTTTTTTAATGATCCGCGCCGCTACGGCGGCAAATTCCCGCCATAAATCGCCTGCGGCCGTCATCTCCTGTGATAACCCGGCAATTTCACCGGAGTTAAAAAGTTCCGCCGTCTCCTGCAAAAAAGCGGCATACATGAACCGGAAGCCCGCACCGCCGGTGCCGATCTCTTCCTGCATGCGGACAATATTGGCCAGATGACGGCAAGCCTCCGATAATCCAAGTTTTTGCGGAGCGTTTTTTATCCTTCTGGCCAGAAAGCGGATTCCGCGAACACCAAAAATGGGCAGGGGAATACCGAGCATCATTTTGCAGGTATCCTTAATGCCGTCAATACAGGCGGAACGGATATCCGGATTTTTCGGAACTGATTCGGGATAATACATAAGGCCGTGCGGTTCCAGCGGACCGCGGGCAAAGCGGGCTCTCTCCAGGTCTTCCGTTAAACAATCCACCGGGTATTCCAATATCGGATCGCTGATGCGGAAGCCGCCTTCAATTTCCCGTAAAGCAATTATATTGTGCCCGTTGAATTGAAAGCGAAACCGGTCGGGGAAATAGGAAAGCCAGTAAATATTGGTGGTCAGCCCGACGATTTTCCCTTCCCGGAGCAATCGTCTTAATTCGTCCATCCCTTTTTGCGGGCTGCGGAAACGCCGGGTCACAAATTTCATACCCAGACGCCGGCCGGCCTTTTTAAAGACGGCACCGGGCTGGGCACGGAAAGTCGTAATCGGCAGGCCGACCATTTTAATAAAAAAAAGATGTCCGAAAAATATGCCGCTGCCGATGCCGAAAACAAGCGTTTCACTGATATCGAGCCCCTGATTCCGAAACAATGCGGAGGCAACGCCGCTTTCGCAATGGGCGGCGTGCTGATGAATAAAAGTTCTCCCGTCGGCTGTAATTTCTCCGCTCATTATTTTAATTTTTTACCCATCTTTCCGTTATTTGCCGGGCACATTTTTCAGTTCCTGACAGGTTATCGCGAGTGCCTGCGCGTAACGCTGTAAAACCGACGCTTTGAGCCGCACAAAAACCTCCGGACGGAAATGGCGGCGGACACGAAAGCGGCAGATTCCGGCAGTCTTCGCTAAAATAGCCGTTGTCATCTGCCGCCGCTCCATATGATAAGCCAGCGGGCTTTTCAATCCCTGCAGGACTGCCTGTCTCGTTTTCTCGAGTTTTGCCGCAAGTTCCGCCACAGCAAGCCCGTTGACTACCTCTTCCGTGCTCCAACCGGAACTGGGAACAATAACATATTTACCCTTGTCATCGAGCGCGTAACAGGCGCGTTTTTTGCCTTCATAATAGGTAATGTCCTGCGGAACTTCTTTTATCTTCATTTTCCACATCCGGTCTAAAAAAAATTCTTACACTAATTTACGCAACCGGCAAAGTACAATTTAACACGGCACAGGCTGAAGGTTGCCTGGTTATTTATCTTTTTCAGTAATCCGGTCGCCCAAAAACGGCTCAAAATGATACCACTCAAAAGGGTGCCGGCGGACCATCCGTTCCAGTTCATCGGCATAAGCCTGTGCCGATTCTCTGATCGCGTGGCCGCGATCAGACCTTGTCGCCGCCTTCACTTCCCGCCCTCTGGACATGGTTACATGGTATTTTTGCGGCCCGGTCCGAAAAATGAAAAAAGTGAAAAGCGGAGCGCCGGACATCATGGCAAAAACATGGGGAATATCCGGCAGACGAACTTCATGCCCCAAAAACCGGACGGTAACCGAGCGCTGTTCCCCCCACAGGCGATCGCCCGTCAAAGAAACAATTCCCCCCTGCCTCAAAAAATTTAGGCCCTCGATAACGGCAAAGGGAGAACTATCCTCAACGGATGTTGTAACTATTTTCACTCCGCTTCCGGCAATCTCCTCTTTTTGCATGCGTTCAATCTGCTCTTTATGCTTCTCGCCCAGATAAAGCATAATCGGCAGGCCTTTGCTGCTCAGTTTCCGCGCGGCCAGCTCCCAATTTCCGATATGCGACATAACCACAATGGCGCCTTTTTTCTCCGCCATTGCGCAATCGAGATGCTCCCAGCCTTCCCGGGTAATTTCCACGGAATCCTTTGCCGAGTAAAGAAAACGGTCCAGAAATACATCCGTAAAACCATGATATTGCCGCCACACACAGTATAAATGATAAAGCCCTCCCCTTTCCGGGAAAAGAGCCTTATAAAACTTCAGGCTGCCGGCCACCCTTCCGGGGAAAAAAAGAAAATATCCGGAGGCAACAAACCAGGAAAATACGGTAAAAAACCACACACCAATGTGATTGGATAAATAGAGCGCTATTCTGTACGAATATTTTCTCATAAGATAATTCTTACTCTTGCGGTTGAGTTCTCCGCCTTACAAGGGCCAACAAAGTGGTCTGTTGCCCAAAAGAGGTAATCTTTTGGGCAACAGGCCGAAAGAGTGTGACCCTATTGCCTCCTCGTCTTTTTCATTATCCGGCCCAACCGGGTATTCACCCCTTCTTCCCGACAAACCACTTTTCTTCCATCGCATCCTCTGCAGAGTCATAAACACTAACGGTAAAACCGGCCGCGCTCATAAAATCCGCAACACTCTTTTCACCGCGGAAATATTCCGGCCGGGAAGTAAATCTCAAGCGTAATGATTCTATCCAGCGTTTCCATGGTATTTTTTTGCCGGAGGGAACAGTTGCCCGGATGAGAAGTGTGCCGCCTGTTTCCAGCTTAGCATAGGCGCGCCCTAAAACCAGCTGCAAATCAGCATCATTAATCAGATGAATCATGTCCAGCATCAATACATAGTCGACACTGCCTTCCACTTCCGGCAAATCGGGAGCGAGCCCCGCCTGCACACAGCCGCGCGGGCCGATGACGCGGCTCGCAATCAGCACCCTTTCTTCATCAGGCTCCAGTCCAAAAACCTGCGCCTGCGGATATATTTCCAGAAGCCAGGAGGCCGGCACGCCGTACCCGCAACCGATATCGATAATTCTGCGGGGATTGTGCACATAATGATCCAATTCGCGAAACATCGGATCAATCATCATTTTCATCCGGGCAAAAACCCGGGGATAGCCGGGCAGGTGGCGGTAACGTGAAGCGGTACGGCGCAGATGCCCGGCAGAGCCAATCACAAAATCCCCTGCCGGATGAAAACCCGTCACAAATATTTTTTTCATTAAAAAAGGCAGAATAAAATAGGTTCCGACAAGAGCATAGCCGATGCCCAAAAGTGAAACAACGCCGATACTGCGCAAAAGAGCATGGCCCGCCACGGCCAAAACACCAAAGCCGATAAAAGTTGTAGCGGCCGCCAGAAATATGGCTGTTTTAATTGTTTGCACGGCCGGAGCATCTTCCGAAGGATAGCGTTGATAAGTGCAGGTGTAATAAATGGAGTAATCAATTCCCATGCCCATAACCACAATCCACAGCATGATACCGGGAATATCCAGCGGATGCCCGATGATTTTCAGCGTACCGAGCGTAGCGACAAGCGCAAAGGCAACGGGAGCAAGCACTGCCAGAGAAAGACGCCAATCCAGAAAAAAAAGAAAAACAATCAGAATCAGGCCGATACTGACAATCAGGGCTATTTCCGTAAATATATTTTTCAGGAAATCTCCCAGCCTTGCATTAAACAAGTCGGCATCAAATATTTTGACCAGCCCCGTTAACGCCAGCCTGTCAAAGAAATCCTGCGCATTATAATTTTTTCCCGTGGGAATAAAACTTAACTGCGCAAATCCTTCCGGTGTTTTCGCAATGCCCAGCAGATCAAAATATTTCTCGGCGATCTTTTTCGTCCCCGGATATTCCGCGGAAAGAATTTTCCAGAAAGGCTCAAACGCATCTTGCGCAAAACCGGTTTCTGCGGCCACCGTCTTTATGTTCCGCTGCAAGGTTAAGATACGATCACGATCCCAGAAATCGCGCCAGGCGGCAAAATTCTCCCGGGCGGAGGATTCGGCCGGAAACAAAACCGCTGGCAGAAAAACCGGGGCAAGTTTTTCTTTTTGCACATATTCTGCAAGCAGAACCATTAACTGCTGATTTTTCCCCTGCAATTCTTCCATACTTGACGCTTCCAGCAATACGTAGCATTTACCGGAAAGATTACCCCAGACATTCTGCATTTGTTTCTCGGCGGCAAGAGTCTCCGGCCGCAGGGAATTCATGGCTTGAAGATCAACATTAAAAACCGGCTTGGCAAAAAAAAGCATGCCCAAGGCAAAAAAGGCTGCAGCGATTACTTTCCAGCGCGCAGGGGCGGTAATGATTTTGATGACTGAAAGCAAAGCCGGGTTGGTTTGTCTCGCCGCCGGCGGCACGTCCGGAAATATCCTGGGAAAAACAATATGGACGAAGGCAAACGCAAACATTATACCCAGTGCGGCAAATACGCCGATTTCGGCCAGAATTTTGAAATCGCTGATTAAAAGTAAAAGGAATGCACCGGTCGTAGTCACTACCGCCGTCAATTCTGCAAACTTTACTTCCCGCGCTACTCTTTTCCCCTGTGTGGTATAAGGCTGATCCAAAAACAAAAGATAAGTAATTCCCAGATCAACCGTAAAAGCCATAATTGCGCCGCCGAATCCCACCGCCATGATCGATATGGAATCAAAGAAAAACGAACAAACGAACAAAGCGGCAATTGCACCGACTGTTGAAGGTAAAAGTGCCAGCAGACCTATTACCGGCCGGGGGAAAGCTAAAATGAGCAGCAGCACAATTCCCAGCATGGTCAGGATAACAGCGAGCCGCGTATCGCGCTTGGCGATGGTTTCATTATCAAGTGCTGCGCGGTAAGCTCCCACAGAAGTCAGAACATATTTATTTTTCAACTTTTTGTCGGTCGCGAGGACATCCCGGCAATCCTCAAGAAGTTTTTCGATCCGGGCGGCCAGTTCGGTATCCGTTCCCGATCCGGCAATTTTCGCCGTAATAAGAACGTGTTTCCCGTCTTCCGAAATTAACTGATTCCGGTAAAATTGCACTTTGCCCGCCGGCAGAAGACCGGACATCTGCCGCAGGATAATTCCGGAAAATCCCAACGGGTCTTTGGCAATCATTTCACTGCGGCCTATTCCTTCGAGCTGTTCCAGACTTTTTCTGTTGGTCCGCAAAGCTGCGGAAATCCGGTCTGACTCCAAAAGCGGCCATATCTCCTTTTCCAGCCGTTCCCTGTTGAAAAGAAGAGGAAGATTGTCTGTTACATGAGCCATTAACTCCGGGAAATATCCGGCCTCCTCATTTATTCCCACCCGGGTAAAAAGCCCGCTTTCCAGCAGTTTGCCGCAGATAATAGAAGCCGCATCAACCAGTTCATCCTTTTCGGCGGCGCTTGCACTTAAATCAATAAATATACGGTCCTGAATAGGCAGGTGCCTGATCACGCGCCGCGCATCGGAAAGCACCGGATCGTCTTGCGGTATTGATTCCAGAATATCTGTTTCGATTTTCAGATTGACGGATTCCCAGATAAAGAGCGCCGCCACAACCAGAGTAACGATTATTACGAGCGGCCATTTTATTTGATATTTACTAAGTGACATGCAAACCAATAAATTTATACGGTATTTTTATCGAAACATTACCTTTTTAAACCATATTTCCCGGTGAGCCGCAAGTAAATAAACTTTTATCATTTTCGTTAAAGCAATTTCAGTTAAATGACGATAATAAGCACAAACGAGGAACCTGTGGTGTTTTTACAGCGATCACTCCGGACGAAATCGAATAATAAAAAGCATAGCGTTTCATTGAAGGATACAATTCCCGGAAAGCCAAACAAATTATCCGGCAATGCCAGTCGTAATGAACCTGCGGCACTTAGGGAATTCGTTACCGCTCAGATTTTTTCCCCGGGGGTATTTTTTACTTTTTCATGTAATTCAACGGCAAAATAGGTTATCATTGCTAAGCGTATGTGGAAATAAATTTACCGAGGTTGATAAGTGAAACCGGATTCTCCAAAGGACATCAATCTGAGAGACAAGAAAGTAATTGTCATTGACGATTTTTTTAATTTTCGGCTGACCATGAAAAATATGCTGCGCTCGTTCGGCGTTATGTATCTTGATGATGCCACAAACGGGGAAGAAGCCATTCGAAAAATGGCTGTGCGCAAATATGACATAATTCTGTGTGATTACAATTTCGGTCAGGGAAAATCAGGCCAGCAGGTACTGGAAGAAGGAAAATTCCGCGGTTATATTAATTATTCGACCATCTTTATCATGGTTACAGCGGAAAATTCTCTAGAGGTGGTTTTGGGGGCGGCGGAATATCAGCCGGATGACTACCTGGTAAAACCTTTTGCCAAAGAAGTACTGGCCAAAAAAATAAAGCAGCATATTGAACGAAAAGAAAACCTGAGGGACATCGAAAAGACTCTGGCTGCAGACAATTATTCCGAAGCTATCCGGATGTGTGACGCCCTGATTGCCCAATCCCCCCGCAATCTCTCTGAAATATTGAAATTAAAAGGAGAAATTCTATTAAAAAAAGGCGCGTTCCCGGAAGCGGAGGAATTCTACACGAAAATACTGCTGATGGGAAATGTTCCCTGGGCAATGATCGGACGGGGCAAAACATGTTTTCTGACCGGTCAATATCAGGAAGCGAGAAACATCTTTGAGGATGTTATCGCTAAAAATGATAAAGTGATGACTGCTTACGACTATCTCGCTAAAACGCTCCTGAAGATGAATAATCCCCGGGATGCCCAGGAAGTGCTGATGAGAGCAATAAGTATTTCGCCGCGGGCGATCATAAGACAAAAGAACCTGGGCAACATCGCCTATCGCAATGAGGACTATTGCACCGCCGAAGTCGCCTACAAATCAACGGTGGAGCAGGGAAAGTATTCCTGTTTTAAAAGCCCCGCCGATTACACCAATCTTGCCAAAACCATGGTACAGCTCAATAATTCGGAAGGAGGATTAAACACTCTTGATGCCGCCCGAAAAATTTTCCCGGACGATGATGATGCGAGGCTTTATGTCAGCGTAACGGAAAGTTATATCTATAAAAAAATGAATAAGGATTTCGAGGCCCGGAAGGCCATCATTGAAGCACAAAAAATTATGGAAGATTTAGGCGGAGAAATTCCGGCGAGCCTGAAACTCGAACTCGCCAGAGCTTATATTATCACCGGGGAAAAGGAAAAAGGCACGGAAATAATCAAACATGTCATCCGGGAAAATCATGACGAAAAGGAAATACTCGAAGATGTACGCGTGGTCTTCCGGGAAACCGGTATGGAAAATCAGGGCCAGAAAATAATTGAAGAGACCAGACAGGAAATCATCCGGCTGAACAATGTCGGAGTGAATCTGGTTCAGGAAGGGAGGCTTACGGAAGCAATTGCTTACTTCGAGAAGGCCGCCGCTCACCTGCCGGAAAATAAAATCATTAATGCCAACGCCGCACAGGTTCTTATGTTTTTCATGAAAGAGAAAGGCGTGAGCGGCGAAAACCTGAACAACGTAAAAACTTATCTTGACAGAGTAAGAAAAATTGATGAAAGTTATCGGGATTTTCCGATGCTTCTGGAAATGTACAACGAACTGGTTGGCGAATCCGGCACCAATAACAGCGGCTGAAAAACAAGTGTGATTGCAGATAGCCTGTTTTCTGCAATAAAGAGGCATATTATGATCGGTAAAATGGATTTTTCGGATGTTCTGGCTTCAACTCTGCACGATACCAAAAATTCGCTGGGTCTTCTCTTCAGCAATCTGGAGGATATTATTGCCGATTGCCGCGAACGGAAATGCCCTTCCCATACAGATTTTTACAAGCTGCAATATGAAATTAAACGTTCCAATCTCTGTTTAATCCGCCTGCTTTCCATTTATAAAGCGGAAAAATCACAGCTGGCCATTAATGTCGATTATCATTCGATCCGGGATATTCTCGAAGACATGCTGACCCAGCACGAATTTCTGCTCAACACCCGGGGAATAAAAATAGAAACGGATTGCGATCCTGCCCTTTTCTGGGTTCTTGACCGTAACCTTATCGCAGGGGTTCTGGATAATGTTATCAACAATTCCTTTCGCTATGCCCGGGAAAAAGTCGTAGTCAGCGCGTTTATGGAAAACGGCTATCTCGGCATAAGGATTGAAGATGACGGCGCCGGTTATCCGGCAGCCATGATTTTCAATGAAAAGAATAATCCCGAATTTAAAAAAGAAGTGGATTTCCAAACGGGTAGCACGGGACTGGGAATTTATTTTTCGACGATGGTAGCCGGCATGCACAAGAAAAATGAAAAAAGCGGCTTTATTTCCATCGCGAACGGCGGCAAATCAGGCGGCGGGGTTTTTTCCATTTACCTTCCTTAACTGAGGGAAACAGATGGCGGCAAAAATCTCCAATATCGCTGAACTATTTCATCGCTTTCATGCCTGCGAGTTATACGTCAAGCAGGGTAAGATAGCTGCATGTCTTATTTCCTTCAAGGATATTGCCGAGCGGATGTCTTCCATCCCCATGACGGAAAAAGAGAAGAAAGAACTTCACGAAGATATTGAAGGCTTTCTGAAAAATCTCGCCGCCCATAAAAAATTCAAGGAAATTTTCGGAGAATTTACTTTTGGAGATACCGATCTTGCCACAAATCTGGAATTCATCAAAAGCATGATTACCGCCCAGGAAGAGGAAATCAAACAAAAAATCGAAAAAGACGATGAAGCAGCGGAAGCACAGAGACTGCAAATCGCCAAAACCGAGGAACTGAAAAAAGAGGAAATTAAGCGTAAGACCAAAGAGGCCATTAAATTTATCGATGAAGGGAATCTGCCGCAGGCCGTGGAAATAATTCAGGACTCCGAAGAGATAAAGGAAGGGATCATCCTGCACTACAACACAATGGGAATGCAAAGCCGGGAAACAAAACAATTCGCCGCAGCCGTCAGTAACTACTTAAAAGCGATCAACATAACCCCGCAGGATGAAAACTTATATTACAACACGGCCCGCGCTTATTTTGAAGACGGCAAAAGAGACAAGGCGGAAGCATTTCTGGATAAGGCGTTGAAATTAAATCCGGAATTTCAGGAAGGCAAGTTATTTTACGATCACCTGCTGAAGCTGAATCAAAAGGCAGCGGGAAACAGCGGCAGCAACGGGAAAAAGTCCGGCGGATTCTTCAAAAAACTCTTTTCGGCAAAAAAATAATTACGACACATCCTCTATAACCGGCATAACCAAAAACCGAAATTCCCGGGTTTATATTGGATATTTCTCTTCAAAATCCGACAATGGACAACCCCACCGTGCCCACCAGCGCATGAGCGATCCATACGCCCAGAAGGTTATGGGTTCTTGAATAAAGCCAGCCGAAATAAACGCCGGGGATAAAAACCAGCAGGCCGATTTCCAGCGACATGAACAGATGGAGCGTGCTGAACAGAAGATTGGAAACCAGAATGGCGAGCGGCACCTTGTATTTGGAGGAAAGAAATTCTTCGAGCGGACCCTGCAGCCCGCCGCGGGAAAGCAATTCCTGAAGCGGAGCTATAACCAAAATATAAATGACCAGAAACATCCACCATGTTTTGGGATCGGCATTCATCGCCGTGAGCCCTTCAATCAGCGGTCGCCCCATGTAATGCGGTACGGAGCTGATCAATACCCATTTGACCGCTACAATGACGGCGGCAAAAGGAATGGTAAAGACGATTCCTTCCCGCACCGCTTTTTTCCAGTTGGCCAGCGTCAGACCGAAGGTGGAAAGCGGAAAGTTCGATGTCTTGATGAAGAAAATAAAAAATACAAAGAAAGCGAGCGTGAGCGGAAGAGTAATATAACTGCTGTTTTTACCGGCAGTCATGATGTATTTCAGGCCGTCGAGGCTGAAGGTAAACAAAGACAGCATGATGACGATATAGACGAAGAAATTGCCGAGTGTGACCCGGGTTTTAAATTCATCAAGCTGTTTTTCCATGGCTTGCAGGGCGACATCGTTGGAATGACGCAGCCGTTCACCGATATTCCGGGACATATGATAGAAGATGCTGTAGATAGACTTGTCTTTATCGGCAATGTCCTGCAAGTCGTCGAAAGAGACACTGCGCAGCCGGCAAAACGAGACGGCGCAGGCCGAAGCCGATCTCGATCCCCGGTCGAGGAGCGCCACTTCGCCCACCGTATCGCCGGCCTTGAGAGTGGCAATCACATGATTTTGATTATGTTTGGCATTGTAACGGCTGATCTCGAGTTCGCCTTCAATAATCAGAAAGATTTCCCGCGCCGGATCTCCTTCATGCATCAGGTAGCTGCCTTTGCCGAGCGTAATTTCCCTGCTGATGGAAAACAGCGTTTTGATCTGATCTTCATTAAGACCGTCGAAGAGAGAATTCCCCCTTGAATATTCGAAAACGTTGTCGGCGGTAATATAATAATCAGAAGCCATGCTGCAACCTGCTTAGCAATTTCTTGTCCATCGGTAAACGGGTCCGGACAACATATGAAGACATCCGGTGCTGGTCAAGATTTTACATGCCTTGTTTTAATTTTGATAAGAACTTCGTTTTTGTGTGCCGAAGTATAGGGAAGGCTCTTCTGTGAGTCAAGGAGAATTTAGGCGGCCATGCAGACCGGAAACATTTTTACAGGCTGTTTAGATACAAGGCGCGCAAATTCAGAGGAGCGAGACGTATTTTTCGTATACGTCGCAGCAAGCCTGCACCGGCGAAGGCCGGGGAAGAATGCTGCACAACGCAGCAGATAAGTGCCATCAAACAACCTTACGACTTCTCAATCAAAGACGATATCGAGGCGGCAAGGAGGAGTCGACGAAGCGTATTATACATACGTTGAGGAAGTCGACGACGAAGACAACAAAGATAGCGCTTTGATTCAGAAGTCGGATATCTAGCAGGACCAGAATTTCCTGTTATGCCTCTTCATTTCTTCAACTATTTTATACAGCTCGAAAGAGGTAAGAATACCCTCTTCCAAGAAGTATTTTCCAATTGGCGGCTGAATAGCTCTCTGCCTGTCCAGCAACATCCCCAGTTTATAGCGGGAAAGATAACCACGACGCAGCGCACATTCACCGAATTTTTCGCCGTACCGGCGTGAACTTAAAATATCCAGAATATCCGGTCCTTCGATCCAGCCCCAGCTGGCGGCGATGGAACCCACGGAAGGCCGCTGCAAGCGCTGCCAGACAATCGCCTTGATCAAGGTGGAAAGCGAAACACGCCCGGCATAGTAAAGATATTGCCCGAGTAAGAGCCTTCTTGACGGCATCCGCCCCTGATAAAGAGGTTCTGTTTTTGCGAAGCCGGTTTTTCGCCGTGCCGCCGTTTTTACCGGCGGTTCCCTGCGTTTATAAATTGAGCCTGTTTCATCGAGGGAGTATTTCCAGGGAGCCTTAAGAAATGTCTGCAAAAGCTGGTAGGCCAGGTTGATTTCCTTGAAGCGTTTCTCCAGAAAATCGGGCTCACCGGCAACAACAACCGCGCGGTCGGGATGGGTTTCGAACGCCCGCTTCCGATAGGCCGCCTTAACTCCGGCGGGCTTCAGGTAGCGCAGGAACTCCACCGATACGTCGATATCCGATCCAAAAAGCGACTCGCAGGCCTTGAACAATTCCCGTCTGGTAATTTCCGCGCTTGGCAAAATACTCCTTACCTCTTTCTACGCTTTCTACGACAACAAACCACAGAACATTAATAACATATTGGCCCGTTCGGATACAAGCCGCAATAAAAACCGCCTGACAGCAGCGGATATTTTTTTACTTGTCACCTTTGTTCCGGCGGTTATAAAATTTTTCGATTTTGCCGCCTATCTTCAAACCCCAACCGACCAGGGATTTTTCCCGGTGTTTAAATATTGTTTTTATATCAACCACTTCTTTGCCTATTTCCACATCAAAGGAAGAAGATTTTTTCAACGCCAAGATTTGCGTGGGGAAAACACTTCTGTGCCCCGTCATGAGAAAACTGACCACGCAGGCGATAGCCGCATAGGGGGCCATGGCGCCGCCGAAATATTCAATAGCCAGAATACTTGCCGCAATGGGGGTATTGGCCGCCCCCGCCAGCAGACTGACCATGCCGACCGCGGAAAAAGTAGCTCTGTCCAATCCGAACACGCCCCCGAAAGAACTACCCGCAGTCGCCCCGATCGCCAGTATGGGCATGACGATGCCGCCGGTGCCGCCGAAATTCAGAGTAATACTCGTAAAAACAGCCTTCAGCAAAAAAGCATAAAGAAGGATTTTTTCTCCTTTCAGAGATGCCTGAACTGATTCCACTCCGGTACCGGCAAATTGTTTGGAAAACAACAAAGTCAATGCGATAAGAAGGGCACCGCCGATTAAAGCCCGCACGGGCAGTGACGCGGTTATTTTTTCCGCGGCCACGCGCCCGTATTTCAGGATTGCAATGAGAAGAATCGAACAGATGCCGAAAAATATTCCGGCCAGAACTATCTTGAAGATAAATGCCTCCGTAATCGCCGGAACAAAATTAACAGGGTAATAATGATAATGAACTCCTAAAACAGTCGCCATATGATAGCTCGTAATCCCGGCAATGATGGAGGGAAGAAGAACTTCATACACAATGCTGCCCACATACAGAACTTCCACGCCGAAAATTGCTCCTGCAAACGGGGCGCCCAGAACAGAGGCAAATCCGGCGCTCAGTCCGCAGATGACGAGTTTTTTTCTGTCGCTGACATTAAGTCTGAATAAATCAGCCACGACCGATGAAAGAGAAGCTCCGATCTGCCCGCAGGGGCCAACCTGTCCCGCAGAACCTCCCGTGGCAAGAGTAATGATTGTCGCCACCAGCTTGACCGGCACAATGGCCGCATATATTTTACCGCCGCGCTTGTGCACGGCCTCGATAACCTTTTCTATACCATACCCCCGGGCATCCGGCTCCAGATAATGAATGACCAGCGCACTGACCAGCAGTCCCAAAGGCGCAAATAAAAAATAATAGGAATAAGCTGTGGTCAGAGTCATACACCAGTCGAGCAGTTTCAGAAAGAAAGTCGTCGATAACCCCACGATGACTCCGATGCCTGTGGCGATAACCACCCATTTCAGAATGCTGATAAAGAGGATCGATTCCTCGATGAGATGTTTTTTCATTTTTCTCAGATAAGGTAAATTTTTGTGACTCTTGTACTGTACAAGACGGTGTTTTTTATGTCAACGTCAAACACACATACGAAATTGCCTCAAATAAAAAAATCAACAGGGAACGCTGTCAGCTTATTACCTGACTCCTGCACGCATTTGGTGCTTTCGTGATCCAGCAGCAAATTTAATTCGTCCGTACTTTAATTTTCTGTTATAATTTCCCAAGCATCAAGCATTATCGGATAAATTTATATTACAAGGAGGATGCCATGTTCGATTATCTCTTGACCAAAGAACAATTAAAGATTCGGGATGAGGTACGCGAGCTTGTCGCGTGGGTGCCCCGCCAGATGATTCTCGACATGGACACCGATAAAATCAAATTCCCCAAGGAATTTCTGGAAGAAGCGGGCAGGCGCAATCTTTTGGGCTGCCGTTATCCGAAAAAATGGGGCGGTCGGAAGATGGACTGGGTGACAACCTGCATGATGATGGAAGAAGTGGGAACACTGGGATATGAATTTGCCTGTGTCTTCGGTGTCGGCGCGGAACTAGTCTGCGATGCCATTATTCTCCACGGCACTGACGCCCAGAAGGAAAAATACGTCCGGCCGCTTTTGCAGGGCAAGCTGTTTGCCGCCGAGTGCCTCACCGAACCGCGCGGCGGCTCCGATTTTTTCGGAGCAACGACGAAAGCCCTCGACTGCGGCGACTATTTCCTTTTAAATGGACAGAAACGTTTCATCGTCGGCGCGGAAGGAGCGGATTATTTTCTCGTCTACGCCCGTACCAACCCCGAAGCAAAGCCACAGGAGGCAATAACCTGTTTCATTGTTGACCGCTCCCCCGGTGTGGAGGTTAAGTATCTTTATGGACTCATGGGCTGCCGCGGCGGAGGCACCGGCCGCATTATTTTTCGCAATGTAAAAGTGCCCAGAGAAAACATCGTCGGGAAAGTTCAGGGTGCTTATGACGTCTTCAATACAATGATGATCCCGGAGCGGCTGGGCACGGCGGCCATGACAATCGGCGCCGCCCGTCCCGCACTCGAAATCGCCACGCAATATACCTCCCGGCGGAAAGCCTTCGGCCAGATTATCAATCAGTTTGAGGGAGTCAGCTTTCAGGTGGCGGAAGCGGCAATGCTGCTTGATGCCGCCCGCGCCATGGCCTATGTAACCGCCCGCGCCGTCGATGAAGGCACTTCCATGAACCGCATCAGGCGCATGGTCTCCGAAAGCAAAAAATTCATTACGGAATCCTGCCAGAAAGTCGTCCACAATTCCCTGCAGGTTATGGGCGGAATCGCCTATACCAACGTATTTCCCCTGGAAAGGATTTACCGCGATATCCGGCTCGCCTCGATCTGGACGGGAACCAGCGAAGTAATGGCCATGATCGCCGGCCATGAGTGGTACCGGGAATATTTTCAGGAGAAAGATCTCCGCAAAACCCGCGACCATGAACAAGACGCCGCGGAAGCGGCAGCCGAAGAAAAAGTGTACGATGACGAGGATATGTGGAAAAAGGGCTGGTAATATCAAAATGAATCTGATTGACACCCATTGTCATTTGAATGATCCTTCTTTTTCCGACAGGATAACGGAAGTGATCGGGCGGGCAAAAGCCGTTGGTGTAAAATCAGCAATCGTTCCGGCTTACGACATGGAATCGCTGGAGCGCACGGCAAAACTGGCCGAAAGCTTTCCCGGTTTTGTCTTTCCCGCCTATGGTCTTCACCCCTGGTTCATAGCAGAGGATGCCGATTTTACCGTCATTCGCTCCTATATCAACCGCAAAGATGCTATCGCTATCGGAGAAATCGGGTTGGATTTTTCCCCTGAGTGTCCTTCCGCCGGGATTCAGGCGCCGGCATTCATTTGTCAACTGGATATGGCGGCGGAACTCAGACTGCCCGTGCTGATCCATTGCCGCAAAGCCTATGATAAACTATACGAGATTTTACGCCAATATCAGGGCAGAATAAAAGGCGTACTTCATTCTTACTCCGGCGGGAGAGACGCCATGGCCAAATTTACAGATCTCGGTTTCTACATAGCCTTTTCGGGATCGGTAACACGAGAAAACGCCCGGAAGTATCACCGCACCGCCGAGGCCGTTCCCCTGGAACGCCTCCTTTTGGAAACGGATGCGCCCTCCATCGCTACCGAATCGACAGCAGCCTCCGCTGTTGAACCAATTCAGGTGCTTGAGGTTGCGCAAAGGATCGCCGCGATCCGAAAACTGTCTGTTGCCGACATATACAATGTAAGCACACAAAATGCCCTGAAACTGTTTGACAAAATATTTCTTTCATGATCGTTTCAAAAGAATATAATCAGAGTGAAAAAAAACATGAATAGCGATTTTTTTTCCAGGAGCATCATGCTCTACGGCCGTGTCGGATTCGAACGGTTGCAAAAGGCGACTGTCGCGGTAGTCGGTCTGGGCGGGGTAGGTTCCTATGCCGCAGAAGCCCTTGTCCGTGCCGGCATAGGCAAGCTCCGCATCATTGATTGCGATATCGTCAAGGCAACCGATATCAACCGCCAGTTGATTGCTCTGTCGACAAATATCGGCACGCCCAAAGTCGAGGCCGGCAGGATACGCCTGCTCGCCATCAATCCCAACCTGCAGCTGGATGTGCGGCATGCCTTTTTTCACTGTGATACGGCGGATGAATTGATCACGCCGGATCTGAATTTCGTAATTGACGCCATTGACAGCCTCAACCCTAAAGCAGCACTGATCAAGCACTGCACGGAGCATAATATCCGGATAATTTCGGCGCTGGGAGCAAGTTCCCGGACTAATCCGTCGGAAATCCGCATCGGCATGCTGAACAATACATCCGCTTGCCCTTTGGCCCGGGCACTGCGACGCCATTTGC
>MVRV01000055.1 GCA_002068015.1 Smithella sp. PtaU1.Bin162 | reverse complement strand
GTCGTACCACTCTCCATTTCGCTTGTAGGCGCTTATCTGGACAAACACCGATCGGGTAAATAGTCCACTGTCCTTCGGTGCTTCTTCCCCGGATACCGCGATAACCCCGGCCACTTCGTAACCCCGCGCCCCGAAGCTGTTTTTGATTCCCTTCCCGGAAAGCTGCCGGTTATACGCCGACCGCAAATACCCGTCCTTTTTGGTTACATTCAACTCGTTCCGGTATTCGTCAAACCACACTCCAAGGGAACTGAAATATCCAAGCGCCCTCATAATGTAGTTCTGGCTTGTCTCCGGCAACGAAATTCCGTCGCTCTCAATCCCGAACATCCTAATTATCCACCTAAGAAACGACGACTTCCCGGATTCCCTTTTGCCGTGCGGAAACAGCAGCGGCATACATTTATACTTCTTAAAAATGTCCCGGCTGAATATCGTCGCTATTACCCAGCCAACTCCCACATATGCCTCGTAGCCGCCGACACAGTGCCGCATTTTTTCGATCACATCATAAATATCAAATTCGCCTTCATATAGGCACGGTATGGCGTCCTCCAATGGCTCGTCCCTTGGTCCCAGGTGCAAGGACTGCGGCTTGTACCCCTTGCCATCAATCCAAATAATTCCGTCATCGTCCGGCCTGAATATTTGCCCGTTGTAAATTGCCATATTGCCAAACAGCCAGAAGTTATCTTTGAGGCGCCCAATCTTCTCCGGCATGTAGATTATTTCCCCGCTATCCCGCGAAAACTCATACTCCCAAATCATATTTAAGTCCCCCGTCCCATTTCCTTTAAAAATATAGTTTCCCCTGGAGAAGCAAAACTTCTTAAACTCATTTGTGCCGGCCATCTCTCCAGGATCTAAAGTAAATGTGTCTGATCGCTCCCCAAATTCATTAACCAGTTGAATGTTGCGAATAACGCCATCTCCGGTATAGCAGCTATTTTTTATATCAATCACAAAGTTTGAAATAACATCATTACGCGATTCTTCCCCTTTTTGATCTCTCCGGGTAATAACATATTTGTTAAATTCCCGGCGAATAGGCAAATGCGTAAAATGCCTGGCAATTTTCCTTCTGACGATCGGCAGCGCTTCTTCCGACAGCGATTGTAAAAACTCTTGCGGCGGCACAGCGGCGGCTATTACCTGTTTAATTTCTTCCGCAGTTTTACCCAGCGCCAAAGCCCCGTCAAAGTCTATTTTCCCGTTTTGCCGCCATTCCCCCGGTAAGTTGCCTATATTGCTGCTTATCCCGGACATTGACAGCTTATAAGCTAAAATATAAGCCCATACCGGTGTGTCGTAGCGGTCCTCCCGGCGCTTCTTAAAGTTCGGCAGCGACGGATCGTCCTTAACCTCGTTGTCGAAAATTACAGTGGTATTTTTTACTCCGTTGTCCTTTAAAAAGGTCGTAAAGCGTTCAAAATACTTTCCGGCAAAACTGCTTATTCCCGGTATTGCTATAGCCGGGATACCCCATTGCAGCAATGCGGCGGCCTTAAATTCACCCTCGGTAATTACAACGTGCGCCGGCTTGTCCTTTATCAGCATCAAGCAATAAGGTTTAATTGCCACATTCTTAAAGCCCAGCTTGTGCGGACGCAAATGATAGGTGCAGCCGTTTGCATTTATATAAGGAATAATTATCCTGTTTCCAAGAAGCTGATCGCTACCAATCACAGCATTATTTTTCCGGATAAACATCCCTGACTCCAGGAGTTCATCTTCGCCGAACTCCCCGGTAATTTGCCGCAGAATCGGGATGTTCTGTTTCCCTCCGGACCTAAATTTTAATTTGTCTATGGTTTCATCCGTGAAGCCCCGTACTTTGTGTAAATGTTCCCGGTCTTCCGGTAATAGTGCCGAAAGCTCGACGAATCGCTGGTATGGGTTAGTTTTTGCCTTGTTGATACTATTAGTATTACTGTTACTATTATTGTTACTTTCTTTGTTATCTTGTGTTTGCTTCTCGGTTTGCGGACTTTCATCCACAATGCCCAAATGTTCCTTGATTGCCTTCACCGCGTCACCATTACCGCAATCATGAAACAAGGCATAAAAGCTTATAATATTTCCCTTTTCCTGGCATTTATTGCAAATCCACATCCCTTCTCTGGAATTAAAATTCAGCTTCTTTTTTGCGCCGCACTTCGGGCAATCATATAGCCAGTTTTTAGCCTGCTTTTTTACCGGCGCGGCTATTTTGGATTCCGCAAAAGAACCATTATCAAGTTGAGAAAGTATATCGTCTAATTCCAATTTTTAGGTGTCACCACCCACAGTAACGAAGGCTGGTTCCTTCTTGATGTGCTAATTATTTAACTTTAATATTTTCAACGTTGCCATGTTTTTGGACTTCGTATGAAATATTGTTATTTGTTTCTAAAAAATCCCATTTGGTGAGTGTTTTCGGATTTCTTTCCAATAACCTATCTGCAACAGATTGAAATATTGTCCATGCTTGCAGATGGTTTCTAGCCATGATGGTCATATCTGCTAACGTTAAAGCAAACCACATATCCTGATAAACATTAAACCCTATTGGCATAGCAATAAATATCGGTTTGTTTTTACTATGAGCATAGCCTATTTCAACTAGTGTTCCATATGCATTATTTTTATTTAACCAACAGAAAACAATGTCGGAACTATTTAACCAACTCAGGCATTTTTCAACAACGGTTTCCCTTTTTTCTGGTATGGTTTCTCCGTCACACAATGTTATATGAGGGTGATAATGATTTAATCCTAATCCTCTACCGTGTGAATTATCGCCAAAACAACAACCCATGTGACTGCAATCAATAAAAAACGGTCCAAAATATTCAAAATTACCAAGTAACAGTTGCTCATTTAGTTCAAGCTTATTACAGTTATGGTCGTATAAATTTTTAAAAATATCATACCTCCAATCATTTGGTGCAATTTTCCCGGCCATATAGACTTTTATTCTTTTCATTTTATTAATCTCCTTACGTTTTTTATTATCTGTACCAAAAACCATAATATTAGATAATTTCCTTTGTTCCTTCATATATCTATCATTTTCTTTTAGCTTAAACTGAAAATACAATGTTCCTGATTCATCTTTTATTTTTTCAAGTAATCCTTTAGCAACCAAATTCATCAATATTCCGTTTACTGTATTATTTTTTAAACCAGTATCTATTGCTATTTTCATAGACTTAAAAGCAAATCCACAACAGCTGCCTCCTGTGTCGTATTTCGATATGGCGGATAAAACAGTATCAATATTTTTCATTTTTGTTTTCTTGTTTATTGTTATGTCACCCCAATCCTTACCATAATCAAGAAACGTTTCAGGATTTATATTAATTTTGTCTAAAATTTCTTCTAAGGTTAGTATTGTCACAGCAACTTACACAACCTCTCTTTCAGCCTTGAGAATCTTTCCTTTATCTTGTCATTCTTCACAGCAACTTCCACCGCACTACCCTTTACATCTTCCTGGCACACAAGCACCAGTTTTTCCTTTGCCCTGGTAATGGCCGTATAAAGTAAGTTCCGCTGTAGCATGATATAGTGGCTCCTGACACATACCACAATCACCAAAGGAAATTCGTTGCCCTGGCTCTTATGCACGGTGCCGGCGTAGGCCAGCGTGAGTATTCCAGTATCTTCAGCCGGAAAGAATACCGGTCGCGAAGATTCAAATTTCACATATACCCCCGGACCATCATTGCCATCATCATTATTCTTGCTGTCCCTGTTGTCCTTGCTATCCCTACTATTACCAATATCGCTCACGATCCCAATATCACCGTTAAATACACCCTTGTTATAGTCGTTCTTAACAACCATAACCTTGTCGCCAACCCTGAAAACCTCCTTAAACTGCTTATATTCTTTCTTCCCCGGCGCCGCAGGATTGATTAAGTTTTGGATAGCTTCATTCAAAACACCCACCCCGGCAGGTCCCCGGTGAATTGGCGTTAAGACTTGAAAATCCATTAAGCCGTAACCATTGTCAAGGGCTTTTTGGACTTCGTTTAAAACCTTCTGCGCTACTTCTGAAACGTCATCAATAAAAATACTTTCCACGTCGTTGTTTTCTAAGTTATTGGAAGCCAAGGGAGGAACGATACCCATGTTTATTGTGTTGGCGTATTCCGCTATCTTGCTGCCGTTCGCCTGCCGGTAGTTATATTTAAGCCGCACCGAAGGAACCACACCAGATTCGATTAAGTCCCTTAGTACATTACCAGGCCCTACCGAAGGGAGCTGATCCACGTCGCCAACAAGTACAACCTGCATATTGTTGGGGATGCCGTCAAATAGGTTTGCCGACAACTCTATATCGGTCATGGAAAATTCGTCCACAATCAACAATCCCGGTCCGTTCAGGGGATTCATCTTATTTACCCGGAAACCGATCTCCGGATGATATTCCAACAGCCTGTGAATAGTCTTGGCTTCTTGCCCGGTCACTTCAGCCATTCTTTTAGCCGCCCTGCCCGTTGGCGCCGCAAGGTAAATGTAATTATCCGGATAAAGTTCCTGGTAGTTTATCAAAATCCCGTTCGTTACAGTGCTCTTGCCGGTTCCGGGACCTCCGCTGATTATACTTAACGGGTTACTCAGTACCGTTTTAATAGCTTCCTTCTGCTCCGGCGCATACTCCATGCCAATTACCTTCTGCGCCAATTCCACCATTTTATCAATGTCACCCTTAACTTCGACTTTCTGCTCCAGTAATTCTCTCACCCGTTCAGCCAGCTTAATTTCTGTATCGTACATACTTTTTAGATAAATACAACCCTTACCCGCCGCATCAGTATCAAAGACCGTCTTTTCCTTCCTGACAAGCCCCCTGTTTGCCGCTTTAATCTCATCCACCCCAACGGCGCACCCTTTACCCAGCACCTTCTTTACGGCGATAATTAATTCTTGCGGCGGCAGGTAGCAGTGCCCTTCCTTTGTAGCGTTCTTCAGAATAAACTCCAAGGCAGCTTCCACCCGGTAAGGCGAATCCGGATCAACCCCCATTGCTTGCGCTATCCGGTCAGCCGTAATAAACCCCACCCGGTACATATCGTCCGAAAGCACGTAAGGATTATTTTTAACAACGTCAATACTTTCCGGACCATATTGATTATAGATTCGCGCCGCCAGCCCCGGCGAAACTCCCTGCCGGCAGATCATGGAAGAAAGCTCGGCTAAAACCGTATTCTCGTTTAGTTTAGTAATAATTTCCTCCGCCTGCTCCAAGGTAATGTCGGGGACAGAATTTAAAGCTTCAGGGTTTTCCTTTAACTTGGTGATACAATCTTCACCCAACACATCCACGATCTTAGCAGCTTTTACCTTGCCAACTCCGTAGGCCAGTGTGGAAAGGTATCTGATTATACCCTGTCTGCTTTGCGGCAAAAGAAGTTCATATTCTTCAAAGACAAATTGCTTACCGTATTTTGGATTATTTGTCCAGTATCCCTTAAAATTGAATTCGTCACCTTCTCGGATAGAAGGCATATAGCCCACAGCGGTAATTAATCCGGTTGATTCGTTGCCAGTATCTATGGAAATAACGCAGTAGCCGTTTGCCTGATTGTGAAAGCGGACTCTTTGAATGGTGCCGTGAATTATTTCATGCTCGGTGTTAGTTTTTGCTTTGGTTTTTGATTTTCTTGCTGGATAGCCCATGGTAACACCCCACTATCTTTTTCTTTCGGCCATACACTCTTTTATCAATCCAACGAAGTAATTTTCCCCAACACAATAATCAAAGTCACTACATTTATAACAATTACTTTCAGCATATTTATGGCATACAATACATTCGTAATATCGCCATACAGTGCCACCGTCAGCAACAACACTGACGATTGCCGTTTCGCCTACTTCGATTTTCTTTCCGCAACCTTGGCAAATATGAGGCTTGCGCACTTTAACCCTTTTACTTTCTAACAGATCGGCCACTACCTTACCCCCTTATCAAAATCAATTAATCTCCAGTAACTAAAGTATCGTTTTCCACCATGGTTTTACTTTTTGTACTGCTTCTTGTTGGCGTTTAAAATATCTTTTCTGATCTTCTTCTGCTTTTTTAAGTGACTCTAAATTTTCTCCTGTATATCTTTTTTGGTTTGTTCTATAAATAATTGTGTCGTTTTCCAGATCGTAAATTCGTTCAGCATTATTCAATGAAAATTCTTTACCATTAATTAAGAAACGTTGAAATTTATTAATATGTTCTTCTATTTCCTTGTCTGTTTCGTAGAAAGTTTCCCATACATAATTTTCTAAATAATGTGAAATACATAGATGAATATAGGAAAACTGATAATATTTAACTCCAACTCTTTCTTGAAATATTGTTTTCACTTCGCCAACTCCTCCCTCGCCTTTGCCACCCA
>MVRV01000054.1 GCA_002068015.1 Smithella sp. PtaU1.Bin162 | reverse complement strand
AATAATTGTTAAAACACCGATGGCGAGCGAAAGCCAATAGGTCGAGGCGGCGTCACCGTTAAAAATTGCGTTTTTGAGAATCATTCCTTCGGCGCCGCCGGTAAATTCCAGGTTGCGGATAACTATTCTGAACATCTCACCTATGGCCAGGGTAACGATCGCAAAATACAAAAGCCGGAGTCTCAGCACGGCGGCACCTACAAGCACGGCAACCAGTGCCGCCAACACAGATCCGGCCAGAATGCTCAAAAGAGGATTGATGGAAAAATAATAACTGCATAATACGGAAACATAGCCGCCGATTCCGGCAAAACCCGCAATGCCGAATGATAACTGACCGGACCGCATCAGCATATCCCAACTCAAGGCAAAAACCGCATAGATCAGTACTATATTCAGAATTTGCAGATAATATATGCCTAAGAATTTGGGCAATGATATTGCCGCCAATAACAAAACAATGCCTGCTAAATATTTCCAGTACTTCATTTTACCTGCCTTTGATGGGATCTGTACATAATGACACCGATGATCAGAGCAAAATAGATAATTTCCGCCCATTTGCCGTATTCCAGTGAGGAGAGAACCAGCGTTTCCCCCATACCTAAAATAAGTGCCGCAAAGACCACGCCGGTTATGGAACCCATACCGCCCACGGCAACGAGCGAAAACGACTTGAGAGTAAACGCCACTCCCACATGAGGGAATAAAGTATATCTTGACCCCATCATGGGTCCTACTGCACTGATCAGAGCTATTGAAATACAAAACGTCAATACATAAATCCATTTGATGTTGATGCCGACGATTCCGGCACCGCGGGGATTCTGTCCTACGGCAACGGCAGCCTGGCCTGTGCCGGTTTTTTTCAGGAATATCTGCAGGCCGGTAAATATTACGACGGCGGCAATAACATAAACAAACTCATATATCCCGAAAGTAAAACCCTGAATCGTCGCCGAGGCGGAAACATAATCCATGGTGAGTTTTCGCGGCTGATTTGTCGCAATCAGAGTTATTCCTTCGGTAAAGATGTAGGAAATACCGAATCCCAGAAGCAGCTGGTTGAGAGGTGTTTTGCCGATGGCATGCTTAAAAGTTAAAAAATAAACGACTAACCCGAAGACAAAAAAGACGGCGATGGTTGGAATAATCGCCACAAGCGGGTCCATCCCGAATTGCACGTTCAGAAAATAGGCAAAATAGGCGCCGAGCATCATGAAATCGCCGTGCGCAAGGTTAATGACATCCACGACACCCAGTAGCAGGGCCATGGGCAGGGCAATTATTGCATACAGGGCCGAACGCTGCAAACCTTCGATGAGCACGGCCGGCTTATAGTAACCGACAACAATAATCGCAACTATCGTAATAATAAGTCCGATTAAAAAATTCTTTTCCTTAAACTTACTGGCTATAGAACTTATCATGATCATTAAATTCCTGACTTATCCGGGGATAATTCCCGGCAGGTGAAAATGCTCCACCTGCCGGACTGAATCCTTCTCTTATCTATTCCAACTGGCTATATCCGGTACACCTGCTTTTTTTCTGCACCGCTATTTTGCCCAGCCCGCTTTATCGCGCTTATCCCAGGCGGGGAAAGGATAAATCATTTTGGCGGTCGCCACCTCGAAAGGCCAGACAACTTCCTGCTTGCCTTTTTGGTATTGTAAAAGTTTCGGCGAGGCATAGGCCTGATGACTGATTACTTTGCTTTTGCCGAAAACATAAGTATCCCCCATGGGAGACGCGTATTTGGTCGCTTCCAGTGCCTTAATTAAGGCCGCTTTTTCCAGTGTGTTTGCTCTTTTAATCGCATCGGCAACAATCATTATGTTGGTATAGCACAGGGGTCCGAAATAGGTTACCGGCGAATCCTTGAATTCTTTGCTGAAAGCTTCGGAATAAGCCTTGCTCTCCTTGTTTTTCTTGCCGATGGATTCACTCCAGTAACCATTGAATAAAACACCGTCGCTCAGCGGCGATTTGGCGAAATCTTTCGGCCAACCCGGAGGAGAACCGGCGAAAACAGCCGGAGCAAAACCAATTTCCTTGGCCTGTTCCATGATGGGAATTGCATCGTTGGCATAACCCAGCCAGGTAAACATCTCCGCTTTGAAATCTTTGGCATGCCGTAAAACCGCACGGTAATCACCACCGCCGACAAAAGCGCTTTTAAAAGCTTCACCCTGTAAATTCTGTTTGGCGGCTTCCGCCAGAGGCTTAAAGACCTTGAAGGAACCGGCGCCGAAAGGGCCTTCTTCATAGGCGACAAAATAATTTATCCCTTCAAATCTGCCACCGACGGTGGGAAAAAGTTCACGGTAACCCTTGTCAAAAGCGGCCTGCTGCTGGTAATCCCAGCCGTGAATATGGAAAAACCAGTCCTGACCTTCCATCGCCTGCTCAACTTTGGAGCTCGCGGCACCGGCCCAGACGACTACTTTACCGTATTTCTTCATCCCGGGGATCATTGCCATGGTCGTACCGCTACCCACACCGCCGGTAATGACATCAACATTGTCCACGGTAACCAGTTTATCCAAAGCAGCTGCCGCTTTATCCGCTTTGCCTTCGTCATCCATGAGGATCAATTTTACCTGACGCCCCAGCAATCCTCCTTTTTCATTGATCTGTTTTACCGCCAGTTGCATGGAGCGAGAACCGTCTATGCCTGTGGAATCAGCCATAGGCAAAATAGCGCCTATCTTTATCGGCTCCGCCGCCTTGACGGGTGCAGCCGTAAAAAACAGGCCGGTAACAAATGCTGCCAACAATACACCGATGAATACTTTAATTCTCATAACAGCCCCTCCTAATTTTTTAAAAAAACTTTTAACCCCGTGTAACGCCAAATTAATGATAAATCCGGCATTATCCGCAAAAACCGCCAGCGACAAACACTTCCCTTATCGTCCCGTAATCCCTCCTTAATAAATTTCACAAAACGCCACACCGAACTCCAATTAAGCGGCAACGCTTAATCAATTTCGGAATTCTTCATAATATATTTTTCCCGTAAGGTATTTTTCATAACCTTACCCATTGCATTGCGCGGCAATAAATCCGTGAACACAACACTCGCTGGAACTTTAAATTTGGCGAGCCGTCCCTTCAGATAAGATATAACTTGTTCTTCCGTGAGCTTTTTACCTTGTTTTACTGCAATAATTGCTTTGCCGACTTCACCCCATTTATGGTCGGGAATGCCTATTACCGCCGCTTCGCCGATCTCCGGAATTTCATAAAGAGCATTTTCCACTTCCGCGGGATAGACATTTTCACCGCCGGAAATGTACATGTCTTTGGAACGATCAACTATATACAAGCTGCCATCGGCTTCGCGCCGGGCCAGATCGCCGGAGTGGAACCAGCCGCCGCGAAAGGCCTCCTCCGTGGCTTCCGGACGATTCCAGTAGCCGATCATCACGTTGGGGCCGCGCAGAATAAGCTCGCCTACTTCACCCGCCGGAACATCTTTCATGTCTTCATCGACAACTCTTGTTTCCAGGTGCATCAGGCGGCGACCGATGGAACCCGCTTTTTGGAGGTACATATCTTTATCCAATATGGCAATGCTCGGCGCAGCTTCGCTCATTCCAAAACCCTGCAACAGACGCAAACCTTTCTCGTCATATAATTTAATTAAACTCACCGGCAGAGGCGCTCCCCCGCACATCACTACGCGGACATCCTTCAGGCACTGAAAATCAGGCTGATTGGCGAGAAACAGGAATATTGCCGGCACACCGAAGAAAATAGACACTTTCTCTTGTCTGATTTTAGTGAGTGCCTTGGCCGGATCAAAAGTCCGCAGGAGCAGAACGGTACCGCCCATATAAAAGACGGCCAGAGTAAAAAGCCCGATACCGCCGATATGAAACATCGGTAAAACATTTAAATCGCGGTCATCGGCGGTAATGCTGATGGCGGATATGCAATTGACGGCATTCCAGAAGCTCGCGCCCTGAGTCAATACCGCGCCCTTCGGTTTGCCCGTTGTTCCGGCCGTATACATAATGATATGAGGCGTATCCAATCCCACCGGCGCAGAAGGTGTGGGCTCCGTGTCAGGCGTGCCCGCTGTTAAATCATCATAAGTCCGTGATCCTTTTAACGAGGATTCGCCGTAGAGCGAAATTAAATTCTTCACTCCGGTTTTTTTCTGCAATTCTTCCGCCGTCGCCGTAAACGAAGCGTCGTAAAACAACGTCGCGGCCCCGCTGTCGGACAAAATAAAGGTGAGTTCCACAGGAGTCAAACGCCAGTTCAGAGGAACCAGAATAAGGCCGAGTTTAGCCGCCGCTATAATGATTTCGGCAAATTCATTGCAATTATAGGATAGCACGGCTATGCGATCGCCATGTTTGATGCCCAGAGACTGCATCGCCCAGGAAAGCCGGTTTATGCGCTGATTAAGCTCCCTGTAACTGAATCTTTTTTCGTCCGAGACCAACGCTTCCTTATCCGGTGTTTCCATCTCCCGGTATTTAAACCACGATCCGATTCCTTCCGGTTGCATCTGCATATATCTTCTCCTTATGTAATCGACTGCTGCTAAACGAATATTTTTTTCATGACCGCCGACATATTTTTCCCGAAAGCCTTCAGTGTCTGAATACCTATTTCATCCTTTTCGGGATCTCTCGCCCCACGGGTTCCGGCAATGCAGACATTCCAGTAAATTGATCCGGGAACGGTCATCCCGTTAAAAAAATACCACATCAGCATCTGGGAGAGAGCCATATTTTGACCGGCGCGTTGCGCCACCGTTATGGGAGCACCGACTTTACCCATCAGCATTTTTCCTCCCCAGTGGGCAACAAACGCCGACCGCTGCAGCACCGACATCAGCGGCACGGTAATGGAACTCACATAAACGGGGGTACTCAAAACAATGCCCTCTGCCTTAAGCATCTTGTCGAATATTTCTCCGAAGTCGTCGTTTATCGTACACAGACGCGCTTCGCGGCAATCGTAACAGGCCGAACACGGCTCTATCTTCTTATCGCGCAGGGCAATAACTTCCGTTGCGATACCCGCTTTCTCTATTTCTTCCAGCGCACAGTTCAGATAATAAAGAGAATTGCTTTTTTCCCGCGGACTTCCTGCAATACCAAGAACCTTCATCGCACCCTCCTTTATTTACAAACCCAGTCCGGCAATTTTGCCGTTGTCTTCAGAGAACCGTCTTTAATTTGTTGGCACATCAGCTTGGCGAAATAATCGTGCTCCAGACATTTTTTAAATTCGTTGTTTTCCGCCGCAAGTCCGAGGTCCAGCGATCCTTCCCGTGAGGCATAAACGGCGTTTTTCGCCAAAATCAATGCATATTGCGGCTGGGGAAACACCTTCTCCCGGAGATATTTTTCCGCATCGGCCAGCAACGTTTCCGGAGAAACAACCAGATGAACCAATCCCTGCTGCAGGGCATCTTCTCCCTTGTACAGGCGGCCCGTCAGAATCATTTCCATTGCCTTGCCGATGCCAATCAGCCGGGGCAATCTCTGTGTGCCGCCGGCGCCGGGAATTATACCTACCTTAACCTCCGGCAGCCCGATACGGGCTTTCGTACTGGCGATACGCAAATCACAGACGAGCGCAAGTTCATAGCCGCCGCCGAAGCATAAACCGTTAATCGCCGCGACTGTAATAAAGGGACTCTTTTCAATTTTATTATAAAGATTTTGTAATTTTGCGGTAAAAACTCCTACTTCTTCGGGCGTACATTGCATCATAACTATGCCGTCGGCGCCGCCGATAAAATATTCGTTACCATTGCCGGTAAATATAACCGCCCGTATTTTTGAGGCATCCAGATTATCGATGACATCTTCGATTTCATTCATAATAAGATAATCGATAGAATTACGGTCGCCGGGACGGTTGAAAAAAACAAAACAAATTTCACCTTTTGTTTCCACAAGCAAATTATTGTATTTTTTATCCATTTTCATTCCTTTCTCTAAATGGCCAGTCCGCCGTTGATACTGATAACCTGTCCGGTTACAAAGTCAGCCTCATCGGAAGCCAGATAGGCAACAAAAGAAGCAACTTCCGTGGGCTCTCCAAAACGGTCGAGCGGTGTTTTCTTGATGATGTATTTCCGGAAACCATCCGGAAGGTATTTAAGCATCGGTGTATCAACATACCCCGGAGCAATAACGTTCACCCGGATATTGTATTTTGCCGCCTCCACCGCCAGAGTTTTACCAAACATATTGACGGCGCCTTTGACCGCACTGTAATGAATCGCCCCCGGTGTGGGAATAAGAGAAGCAACGGAGCTGAAAAGCACTATCCGCCCTGTTTTATTTTCCTTCATCCAGCGCACCGCTTCACGCGTACAGAAGAAAACGCCGGTGAGATTGACATCCATCATCTTTTGCCATTCCTTGTCGCTCATGTCTTCGAGAAAGGCTATTCCCCCCGAGATGGCGGCTGTGTGCACAAGCATATCCAGTTTCTCAACCTTTTGACGAAGGACGGCAAAAAGATCGGCAACCGATTTGCCTGAGGTAATATCAACTCTGAAGGCATCAGCCTTTCCTCCTTTTGACTCAATCAGCCGGATGGTTTCGTAAGCGGCATCGGTATTAACATCGGCAACAAAAGTATAAATGCCCATATTTGCCAGCAGCTCAGCCGCAGCTCTCCCCATACCCGAACCGCCGCCGGTGATTAATGCTGTTTGTGTTTTCAGCGTTTTCATAAATTTTTTACTTATCCCGACCTTCCAATAATATTTTTCTCAGAACCCGCATGTTCCGAAGTTTAGAAAACATTTCTTAACGTAACCAACCCGGCATCAAATATCGCGTTGTTTTTCATAGGACTTTGCCCCCCGCTCCGTGGGAAAAACAACCAGCCTTTCTGAATCCAGTTGATCAATAATGCCCCTGGCAACTTTATCGGGACTTTCCATGTATTTTTTCGTTTTTTCCACTAGCGGAGCCATCAGGTCGGCTCCTGTTGATACCGCAAAAAATTCGGAATCGGTGAGATGAGGGCAAACCGCAAGAACCTTGATACCGGTTCCTGCAAGATCGCGGGCCAGCCCGCGCGAAAAGCCAACCAGGGCATGCTTGCTCGCCACATAAGGCGTAACCTTATCGGAATGAGCATATAATCCGCCGATAGATGCGATATTGACGATAATTCCACTGCCTTGTTTTTTCATTACAGGAATGACGAGCTTCGTCAACAGAACGGGAGCAAAAACATTTATATCAAACAGCTTCTTCCAGTCGGTTTCCGTTGCAGCGAGAAAGTCTCCATACATGCCAAGACCGGCGTTGTTTACCAGTATATCTATCCGTCCCCATTTCCGGATTGTTTCATCGACAATTTTTCTACGGTCAGTATTCAGGACTATATCTGCTGGGACAACCAGTGTTTCACAAGAACAGCTACAGGATACTTTGAGGAGTTTTTCTTTGCGCCTTGCCGCCATTGTCACTTTGGAGGAAGCGGCGGAGAATAATTCAGCTAAAGATGCACCGATTCCGGAACTGGCACCTGTTACAATAACTACCTTATCCTGCAGATTGATCATAATTGCTCCGGATACGTTATATGATTCAGCTGTCAGAAATAATAACAAGAAGCATTCTTTCTTGTCAAGAACATTTTATTGCCTTTTTACGGCTTTAAGCCCCAGATAACTAATTGTATACTGTTTTCAATTGCTTGGCGTGACAGATCCACATTAGGATTAGCGGCCCAGATAACCCACTTAAGCCCGATAAAGTGAATAATACCCATCAGGGAATGGGCCAGGAATACCGGAGGATATTGGCGAATTTCTCCTTTTTTCATCGCCCGATCGAGACCATCAATATAACCTTGAGCAGTTTTTTTGTAATACCAGAGCGATATTTCTTTATCGATCATTTCAAATTCGGGGATGATACGATAAACTGCACGGTGACGTAAAACAAAATCAAAAAAGACTATAATGCCGACCCTTTCTACATCGCGCCGGTCAGCCCTTGTTCCTGCCAACCGCTGAATTTCACACCGCATCTTGCGGTTGACGTATTTCACATAACCTTCAACCAGTTCCGCTTTGCTCGCAAAATGGACATAAAAAGTACCGAAGGCAACGCCGGCTTCACGTGTTATTTCAGCAATACCGGCGCGGTTGATTCCATACTGTCCGAAGACTTTCTCCGCCGCAAGCAGTATCGCCTGGCGCGTCTTTTCTCCTTTGGTCATGATATCTTCAGTCTCTTCATGTAAAGGCGACGGTTCCGGCAAAGCAAGCATGTCCCAGTCCGCCTTCCGTTTCCATTCAGCGGAACCGTTAATGCCGTTCATTATCAATTCGGCCATTAAATCGATTACCTGCTCCTCGTTTAAATCTTCTTTCGGTTCTCCCCACTTAAATGAATTAAAATAGCAGATTCCGATAAGACCGTAAGCAATGATATTAGGATCCAAAGACCGAATGTTTCCTAAAACCGCTTCCTTGCGCAAAAAATTGCGCAGAAAGCGCGCTATTGCTTCATAATAATCAAGCGTCACACGATCAATGAGCTCCGATTCACCAAGAATCCGATGAAAGGCCAGATTATTTTTAGTATGCTCGTAAAGCAGAGTAATAATTTTTTTCAGGCGGGAAGCAAAATCAAGTCCCTCCAGAGAAAGAGATTCCGTTTTATTGATAAAGCGCTCGACAATGAGATCATTGAGCTCCTGAAAAACCTGTTCTTTGTTTCGAAAATACTGATAAAACGTGGCCAGAGAAACGCCCGCACGTCTGGTTATTTCCGAATTGGAAGACGCGTAATACCCGGTATCACGAAATACTTCGTGCGCGGCATCGAGAATTGATGCTCTGGTCGCCGTGCCTTTTTTGGTTAACGTCCGAACCGAATTTTCATTTTTTTTCCGGGCCATAAATTAGTCTCACTTATGATTCATATGTTACTTTTATCATTATAAATTGAAATGATCAATTATATTTTTTCCCGATCAAATCAATCACTGTAATTTCCGGCGGAGCAAAAACACGCACGGGCGGCCCCCAGGTGCCGGTACCACGGCTGACATATAAAAACTTATCGGCAGCAAGTTCATACAGGCCGTAATTTTTCTCAAAAAACAAACGTACGATGAAGCCGAAAGGGTAAAGCTGGCCACCATGCGTATGGCCGGAAAGCTGTAAATTGAAATTTTCCCCGTCATTCAGATAAGGCTGATGTTTCAGCAGCAACACAAAGCCTTTATTTTTTCCCGCAAGAGCATTTTCCATGGTTTCATTCTTTTTTATGAGCCCGGCTCTGCGGCCGGTAATGTCATCAGCTCCGAAAATAGTAATTCCCCCTGCTTCTACTCTCTCATCACGCAACAGTTTGAATCCGGCGGCCTCGGTAAATTCCACGGAGCGTTGCAATCCTGCATAATATTCATGATTCCCGAGAACCGCAAATTTACCGTATTTTGCCTCAATTGCCTTAAACTGCACGGCAGCCTGCATAACGTTGTCGAGTTCACCGTCGAGGAGGTCTCCCGTTGAAACAAGAAGATCAGGCCGGGCCTCCTTAACGCGCTCAATCACCGCCTGGAGACGCTTTTCACGAATAATAATCCCCACGTGAACATCCGAAATCTGCACGATACGGATTCTACCTTCTCCGGGCAGAGCATGTTTTGTAGTTATTTGCAGATTTTTCACCCGGACTCTCTGCGCATCGATGTAACCATAAACGACAAGAGCGGCAGATATAAAAGCCGCCATGCCAAAAGTCAGCAGGCGGAAAGAAATTCCGTCTGCTGAAGAATTCCAGAATTTGAACAAGTATCGCAAAAGCTCCAGGGAAACATTCAGAAAGAAAAAAAAGAAAATAAAAGCCATCCAGAGATAACCGCAATAGGCAATTGCCCGGGCGAGCGCCTCCAGGTGGCGGCTTTCCGCGATACGCGTAAAAATCGGAGCCAGCAGCAATAAAGCAAGGAGGATTATGAGGAACACTTTCATGCCGGCGGAAAAATGAAAAATGCCGTCAGCCTTGAAAAAAGCATAAGCATGAATTCCGCCGTAGAGAAGCAAAAACGTTAAAAGAAATAAAACCATATAGTTCTTCATTTTTAGAAATTTTGAGGTGTTACGTTAAAGGAAAACCCGGATCAAGTCAATCCTTATGGAAAGGTAAATCACGGTGGAACAGAAAATCATGGAAGATATTAATAATTGTGGATAAATTTTCTGTTAAATTTTCGTTGGCGCTTCTACTTAAACAGCGTGAGGAGGACACCGGCGGCCACGGCGGTTCCGATGACACCGGCGACAT
>MVRV01000053.1 GCA_002068015.1 Smithella sp. PtaU1.Bin162 | reverse complement strand
CTATGAGCAAGCCGCCGATCTGTACGGGTTCACGGAGGATCAGCGGAAAGTGCTGGACGAAATGATGTCGCCCGCTTATTATTCGTACTATGCCGCTCTGCTGGGCGTCGATATCTACGGCGGCGCAAACCTCACGGAGATCATATCCAATCTTCCCGTGGGAACCGAAGGCGCGGAGGTTGTCAAGGTAGCGGTCACGCAGCTCGGCGCGCCGTATGTATGGGGCGCAAAAGGCCCATCCAAGTTCGATTGCTCGGGGTTCGTGTACTGGAGCATAAACCAGGTCGATGCTGATCTGGGAGCGTCGATGTATACCAACGCAGCCGGACAGGCGAAGTGGTGTTATACCCATGAAAGGGTGGTAGGCCGGAGTGAGTTGCAGCCGGGCGATTTGGTTTTCTGGCAGAACCTGAGCTGTCCGGGTTGCAGCCGCTGGAATGAAGTGCATCATACCGGCCTCTATATCGGGGACGGCAAGGTGATAGAGGCCAGTTCCAGCAAGGGGCGCGTCGTCATTCGCGACCTGTGGGAAAGCCCGAGTTATCCTATTTTCATGTTCGGGAGGCCATATTAGGATACTGTCTCCTGATTTGGTGAAGGATGAGATGATGAAGCTGCCAGTCGCCCAACCACATCACGCAAAATGGCAATTACACCTGCGCGGTTTCCGATACTGCCCGCGCCCTGCGCCCACAGAATATCAAAATGCGACTGGAACTCGTTTACGATCAATATTTGATTAGTATGGATCATCAGCGGTTCCTCGCCGCTCCAGTAGTTGGCCGTCATGCTTGCGTTCCGCTTGATATGCCAGCAGCTTCCCGCATGCAGCGCCGATAAGTCATCCAGTATCAGCAGGTGGAAGTTCGGTACGGTTTCAAGGTAATGAATATAGCCGTTCAATATTGCCGCACAGCCCTCGGCGTTCAGGTTGACAAAGCCTTTTTTCATAAAATATACCTCATGCAAATCCTGCAGGAAGAAACGGATGAATAGCATACCCTGGCGATGGCCATTGCCAAACAGGAAGGCGCGGATGACGCGGCTATGTTAGAGAATAGGCTAGCAAAGCTGGATGAGGATTTCAGGAGGGCGCTTAACATGAGCCCGCATACCACTGAGGATGCGGAAAAGCAAAATCAGGAGTTCATTCGAATAGCGACAGAGAAAGAAGGTATTCATGAAAAGCTCCGGGGCATCCGGCAGGAGCAGGAAATCATGGCGCATGGCTGTGCGCGGGTCAAGGCTCTGTACGATCTCATAGATGAAAAAGCGTCGGGGATCAGAGAATAAGACGATAATCTGGCGGCGCGTATCATTCGGCAGGTGACGGTGCAGTCCAAAGAGCAGATCAGCGTGAAATTCAATGAGTTAGGCATCGAACTGGAGATGTCCTTAAACGGATAAAAGGCGGGATTGGGAACAGCGGTTGCGCCGTTCCCAATCCCGTTTTTTCTTTTCACTTTTAGTAAAAGATATAACCGATGATTTTCGAACCCTAATCTCCAAATCAATTTGCCTTGGTTAATGAAGAATTATTCGAGCGCCTGATTAAAATCCGGTTACCTATACCAAACCTGTACTCTCTTTTCTCGCGCCTATGCTCTTTCCGGCCTGCAAACAAAACCGTCTCTCCGGTATGCTGTATTTGAAGCATTGCGACGCCGTGTTGCCGAAAGCTTTATGTGTACGAGAGCATCGACATACGGGGCATTGGATATGAGAGGGGAAATATAATGAAAACCTATAAGACAACGACGCTGATGCTTGTCGTCACTCTACTCATAGGAGCGGTTCTTTCAGGCTGTGAAGCTGGACGGCCCCTCTTCGGGTTCTATGGAGACATGGTAAAGGCATGGGAAAAGAGTTATGACAGCGATTCTCCGGATGCGCTCACCGTTTATATCGAGCATGACGGGGTGGCAGAAGCGCCGCAGGCGATAACCAGCGCCAAAATCACAAACGAAGTATTCGACGTACTCTCATCGATACGCGTGACAGGCGAATACATTTCGCAGGGCGTTGCCTCCGATATTGAACCTGATATGGTGACCTATCAATTCCGCGCTGCCGACGGCGGCGCGGTCGAGTTCACATTCAAGGGCGGGCATGCCGCCATTGGCGATAAGCTCTATATATGCTTGCTACGCAAGTCAACCTCAACTTTTGAATACCCAATATCTAATTCGCAAACCTTCATAAAAAGCAATTCAAAATAGGGGCCATGGTTTATTAAACCCAATAAGGTATCAATTTGTTTAGGATTTATCTTTCGCATACTCTCAACATCCCGTCTTTATTATTGCTTGACCTGCTATCTCGTATCTTAACGGCCCAAGGGCAATAATGCATCATATTTGGCAAATGCGGCTGCCAAAGCTGTTGTGTGCGCCGCCAATGTTACGGCCAAACCTGTTACTCATTACTGCTTTCTCGGCTTAAAATCAGCAATGAGTTCTAAGCGGTTGATCAGGCCTATATTTTTACAAATATACCCGCATGAAACTTGATGGTGCTTTCGGTAATATACACAGCAGCGGCTATTTCGGCGTTTGACATATGCTGCCCGATACGGTATCAATCACGCCTTCCCTGAATTCGCAGAACTTGAAATTGTTGAAAGCATGCCGCGAAACTCTCCGATTTCCTCCGTCTGTTTAGATGATTCAATACTGAGGGGGCTTTTTAAGCAAGAGGGCATACTGTGTGAAGGCCTTTTTGCGGCTGGAATCGTAGATACCATGACCAGCTATATGTATAACGTGGATGCTGGATACTATACGGCATATGTAATCACTGGCATTACGGCACCCGTGGATGAGTTCTGTCAATTCGAAAATACTCTGGCTCAAGCGCTGGCGAGCTTCAAATTTCAGGATAGTTATATTGAGCAAGGTGTGGCACAAAACCGGTGGGAAACACAGGTGGCGCTACAAGTAGGACGCACACTTTCCAAGGACTATGATTTTTACAATAAAGCATGGCATGACAGGCAGCAGGTATATGACGCATTGTCTTAAAAAAGGAGCGATGCCACATTGGACTATGATAGGCTTTACGATACCGTGTCAGGCGATGTTTACCGCGCTGAGCTGGGATTTTATGATGAGTATGACCTTCACAGGGAACAGTATGGGAATCCCAATCTCCAGCTTCTTCCGGAGAACGGCTATGAGTTGTACGGGCAGGCCGTATCAGGATATATTTATAAATAACGATTGGATGGTTAGTATCGGTCTATCCATTCGGTATTAGTATAAAAAGTGGTATAGTCTCCGTTTTTCTGTTATAATTCATTTGTCGAGATATGGAGGTTTGTCTTGCTGAACTATCCAGGATTTGAAAGAAAATGATTGCATAAATCTGAGGAAGGCATTCTTGTTTACAGTTGCTAATGAACTTAACTGTAAGCTGCTGAAAGAACCATCTAACCAGCAATAATGTTTGGAGATGTAATGATCCGGCATATCCGACCGATTTAATTCTGCGGAGGGTTTTGGTGGATAAACTGTATTTGGTCACGGGCGCGGCTGGTCATTTAGGCGGCGTTATTACAAGGTAATTGATCAAAAACGGGCAAACTGTCCGTGCTTTAGTATTGCCAAATGAGAAACACATCCCCAAAGTAACATCCGTTTTTTCTGGAGATATCCGTGAAAAAGAAAGTATTAGGCCGTGTTTTGAAAATCTGAACGGACACGAGTTAATCGTAATCCATTGTGCCGGAATAGTATCCATCGCCTCTAAATACAATCAAGAGGTATATGATGTAAACGTAACAGGAACAAGGAATGTTGTGGCGCTTTGTAAGGAGTATGATGTCTCAAAACTGGTCTATGTTAGTACGGTCCATGCTATTGCAGAAAATCCAGATAATACTATAATAACGGAAACAGCTGAATTCACCGCGGACAAAGTTATTGGGGCATACGCCAAGACAAAAGCGGAAGCTACAGCTTATGTTTTGGACGCTGCAAAACGTGGCTTGAATGCTTGCGTTGTACATCCATCCGGCATTGTCGGCCCCTACGATTATGGCAGAGGGCATATTACAACCTTAGTAATTGATTACTACAAACGGAGATTGACCTCTGGCGTTAATGGCGGGTATGATTTTGTCGACGTGCGTGATGTGGCAAGCGGGATTATTTCTGCTTGTGACAAAGGCAGACAGGGCGAGTGTTATATCCTTTCAAACAAATTCTTTAAAATTAGCGAAATTCTTGTCATGCTGCATGAAATCACGGGTAAGAAAAAAATAAAGAATTTTTTGCCCTTTTGGTTTGTAAAGGCCACTGCTCCTCTTGCGGAACTGTATTATAAAATATTGCGGCAGCCACCCTTATTCACCTCGTATTCTATTTATACACTCCATTCAAATGCGTTGTTTTCACACCAAAAAGCAACCAACGAGCTGGGCTATACGACAAGGGAAATGAAAGAAACATTAGAAGACACTGTAGACTGGCTAAAAGAAAATGGCAGAATCTAAGGTGTGTTTTAATAATTTGAAAGCATTTCTGGCGAGGGTGCTGTCAAGCTTTTGGTTAGGTATATTCTGTAGGGCGTGTTACAGGGCGATGAAATCCCGGCAGCCCTTCAATTGGCGCAGCTCTTCCGGTGCGCATCTTCCTAATATAGGGGCTACTGAATAACACAAAAGCCCAGTAAACAAGCCAAAAAGCGGTGATATATGGTATAATGAGTGCAAAGAAAACAGCCGAAATGGCTAAAAAATCATGCACTTGGGGACTGCCATGTATAAGGAAAAATCACCGCAGATATCAATATTTGAAGAGCCGGAGAATTTTTTAATGCCGGTAGGGCTCGACCCAAACAACCGCTGGGTTAGAATGTCAAAGCTGATACCATGGGATATGGTCGAAAAGAAATATGCAAAGGAATTTAAGCATACGCCCTTCAGCCGACCGGCCAAACCGGCGAGGATGGCAGTAGGTTCTCTGATTATCAAAGAGAAGTTCGGAGTTTCAGATATTGAGACTGTTGAGATGATCGCTGAAAATCCAT
>MVRV01000052.1 GCA_002068015.1 Smithella sp. PtaU1.Bin162 | reverse complement strand
ATCCGATCGCGGATTTTTCTGCTATCCGGAAGTTGATATCAAGATTCCCTTTACTCCGGTTATGCAGCAGATTCTTAAATTATTGCCCGATCAGCATGCTGTTGCGGAACTGGCCTTAACCGGCAAAAAAATCGGCGGAGAGGAAGCATTAAAGATGAAGGTGGTTTCGGCAATATACCCGGCAGATACTCTCTTTGCCAAGGCTCTGGAAATGGCCGGTTTTTTATCATTGAAGGATAGAAATACCTACACCAAAATAAAAAGAGGCATGCGCAGCCATCTTTTGAATTTGCAGCAGATTCTGCCGTCTTTTTAAAAAAGAACACCACAGGAAAAATTTATTTTTTACTGGTGCCCCGATTTCCGGCAATGTAAAATCATTGCATCTGCTGATATTAATTTTGCCTCCACTGAGATTACCTGTTCATATGACGAACTGTCTGTCGCCCGACCCCGAAAAAAGGTTAAAAAATATGGCCTGTTTTGCAAAAATCCATGGGGATGTTTGTACCAAACATAATTTTATTCGTGTTGTCCCAATGAAGGCGGCGCTTTTATCTATTCTGCTGGCGGGACTCGTTGTTCTTTCCTGTAACAAACCGGAACCTGTGGTGGAAGCAAAAGATTTTGCCATGGGTACTGTTATAACCCAGAAAATTTACGGCGCAAATTCCAAAGCCGCAGCAGCCGAAGCAATATCAAAAATTAGAGAACTGGAAAAAATACTCAGTTTTTATCTGGCCGACAGCGATATTTCTTTGTTAAATAATTCCGCAGGCAGGGGAAAAGTGCGGCTGCATCCGGAAACTTTTTTCCTTTTGACAAAATCATCTGAATATGCACACTTATCCGGCGGTGAATTTAACATCATGGTTGGTCCGCTCGTAAAAAGATGGAAAGTTACGGCGGAATCGCCGGATGTGCCGTCGCCGGCGGAAATAAAATCACTGCTCACACTTATTGATTACAGAGATTTGCATTTATATAAAGACGATTGTTCCGCACGTCTGGCCCGCAAAGGCCAGATGGTCGATTTGGGCGGCATCGCCAAAGGTTATGCGGGCGACGAAGTAATAAAAATATACGGAAAACATGGAATAAAGTCGGCCATCGTCGATATTGGCGGGAATATTTGCGTACTGGGGTTGAACACCGACGGCACCCCCTGGAATGTTGGAATTCAGGATCCCCGAAGAAAGAGGGGGATTTATATAGGAAGCGTAAGCCTTTCCGATAAAGCGGTTTCCACATCAGGCGCTTACGAACGTTTTTTCCCCGCAGGCGGTAAAAAATACCACCATATAATCGATCCCCGAACCGGCTATCCGTCGGAATCGGATTTGCTGAGCGTAACCATTATTGCCGATTCTTCACTGGATACCGACGCACTGTCCACGACGATTTTCATTCTCGGACTGGATAAGGGAATAAAGCTCATTAAGAAAATAAAAGGAACCGAAGCCGTATTAATTAAAAACGACGGCGCAATTTATGCCACAGAAGGTTTGCAAAAAAATTTCAACTGCAGCGCGGAAGTTATCTACCGATGAAGAATTGATACGAGGCAGTGAACAGAGGCTATTATGAATATTACCGAGGCACTGAAAATTTTTAAAGGCGGAGTGCCTGTTCCTCACACAAAACGGACTGAAGAGTGCGAAGTCATTACGATGCCCGTCCCCAAAACGCTTATTTTCCCGATGGTGCAGCATCTGGGCGCGCCCTGTCTGCCGCTCATAAAAAAAGGAGATTATGTCAAAGTCGGACAGAAAATCGGCGATGCGGAATCTCCCATGGCTGTACCGGTTCATTCCAGCGTATCGGGAACAGTAAAAGACATCCGTTCGATTCTTTATGCCGGTGGAACTGATGTCATGTCGGTTGAAATCGAATCCGACGGATTACAGGTTGTGCACGAGCTCGTGGCTCCACCTGTTTGTACCGATAAAAAAGAATTCCTTAAAGCAATCCGCGAGTCCGGACTTGTCGGTCTGGGCGGTGCGGGATTTCCCGCCGCCATCAAACTTTCTCCTCCTCCCGATAAGCCCGTCGATGTGTTGATTATCAACGGCGCCGAGTGCGAACCGTTTATTACATCGGATTACCGTGAGATGATTGATAATCCACTCCGTATCATCGAAGGAGCGGAAATCATCATGAATTTCACGGGCATTAAAAATGCTTTCATCGGCATTGAATCAAACAAGCCCAAAGCAATAGAAAAATTTTGTTCTTTGCTGGCCGGGAATTCCGCAATCCGGGTAGTAAAGCTGCCTTCCCGTTATCCGCAGGGCGGCGAGAAACAGCTCATCTATGCAATAACCGGCCGCATTGTTCCCGCCGGCAAGCTTCCCTCGGAAATAGGAGCACTGGTCCATAATGTCAGCACAACATCGTTTATCGCCCAATACATCAAAACCGGTATGCCTCTTATTAAAAAGAAGGTTACGGTCGACGGTTCGGCCGTGCGCGAGCCGAAGAATCTGGAAGTGCTGATCGGAACACAGCTTCAGGATGTTTTCGACTTCTGCGGCGGGTTCAAGGAAGAGCCGCATAAAATAATCATGGGCGGGCCCATGATGGGAGTCGCCCAGTTTTCGCTCACCAACACCGTCGTCAAGCAAACCAATGCTCTTCTTGCTTTTAATAAAAAAGATGCAACTATGGCGGCCGAGAGCGTGTGTATAAAATGCGGCAAATGCGTGGAAGCATGTCCGATGAACCTCGCGCCTCTTTTTATCAGCGGCTGCGTGGAAAAAAATCAGGTTTCCGACACCGTTCAATACGGAGTAAACGATTGCATTGAATGCGGGTGCTGTTCCTTTGTCTGCCCGGCTTCGCGTCATCTCGTTCAGTCGATACGCTATGCCAAGGCGGAATTGAGAAAACTTGCCCATAAAGCGAAAAAATAACAGAGAATGACCGTATTTTTTATGATTTCAATTAATAAGGATATAAAGTGAATCCGAATGATCCGAGCATGATTGCCGGTTCGTCTCCTCATCTGAAGAGCGGACAGACAACGTCGATAATCATGAGAGATGTCCTCATAGCTCTTGTTCCGGCTACTTTGGCATCTCTATACTTTTTCCGGCTTAATGCCGTTTTCTTGATTCTAACGACCATTATTTCGTGTGTGCTTGCGGAATATGTCGCCAACAAAGTAATGAAAAAACCCGTCACCATCGGCGATTACAGCGCTGCAGTAACGGGGCTCCTGCTGGCTTTTAACCTTCCTCCGTCACTTCCGCTGTGGATGGCGGCAACAGGCGGCGTCTTTGCCATCATTATCACCAAACAGCTTTTCGGCGGTCTGGGTATGAACTTTATCAATCCGGCGCTGGCCGCCCGCGCCTTTCTTATGGCCTCGTGGCCGGTGGCAATGACTACCTGGACAAAAACAGCCGTTGATGCGGCGACATCGGCAACGCCTCTGGCCATCATTAAAAAAGGCGGTGAAGTCGTCACGGATATTCCTCCCGCCATAACGAACCTGTTTCTCGGCAACGTTCCGGGAAGCCTGGGTGAAACATCGGCGCTCGCGCTGCTTATAGGTGCGGTTTATCTTGTTGTAAGGCGCGTGATAACCCTGGAGATACCTCTTACTTTCATCGGCACCGTCGCTTTGATGACCTGGATACTGGGCGGCGATTCATTATTCTCGGGAAATTTTCTCTACCATGTTTTTGCCGGCGGGTTGATCCTGGGAGCATTCTACATGGCAACTGATTACACGACATCACCTGTTTCAACCGCAGGGAAGATTATTATGGGAACGGGATGCGGGATTCTCACGGCGGTCATCCGCCTTTACGGCGGCTACCCGGAAGGCGTCTGCTACTCGATACTGCTTATGAACCTTGCCGTACCGTTAATCGATAAATATACCTTACCGAAAAGTTTCGGAGGCGGCAAAATCCATGCGTGACATTATCAAAACAACAATTGCGCTTTTTATAATCTGTACGATAACGGGATTGTGCCTGTCCTATGTAAACAATCTGACCAAGGATCCGATCGCCCAGCGAATCCGTGAGGCGGCGGAGCTCAAAAAGTCGGAAGTACTAAAAGATGCCAAAAGCTTTGAAGAGATAAAACTATCCGGGATAATACCGGATAAAGGCAATATTATAACAGCCGCATTTAAAGGAATAAATTCCGGGAAAACCACCGGCTTTGTCTTCACTGTATCGCCTAAAGGGTACGGAGGACCAATCGATGTAACCGTCGGTATCGGCATCGACGGAGCAGTCACCGGAGTAAAGCTTGGCGAAAACAAAGAAACACCGGGACTCGGCACCAAAGCGGCGGAGGCTCCTTTTATAACTCAATACACCGGAAAGAACATTCAAAAAAGTTTTGAGCTTGTAAAAAAACCGCCGGCCGGAAACCAGATTCAGGCGATAAGCGGAGCTACCATATCATCGCGGGCAGTCAACAGCGCCGTACAGGCTGCCGCAGATTGTGCCCGGAAACTCATAAAAACACAGGCGGTGAATTAAATGAGTCTTCTTCATATAATTAAAAACGGCATCGTCGACGAAAATCCGACGACCCGTCTTGTTTTAGGAACCTGCCCCACCCTGGCGGTAACGACTTCCGCGATAAACGGGCTCGGTATGGGCATATCAACAATGGCCGTGCTGATCGGTTCCAATATCGTCATATCACTGCTGCGGCGCGTTATTCCCGACACGGTGCGCATCCCAGCCTATATAACGGTTATCGCCGGATTTGTAACGATAGTGCAGCTGCTGCTCAAAGCATACGTGCCGGAAATAGACAAGGCGCTGGGCATTTTCATACCGCTCATCGTCGTGAACTGCATTATTCTCGCGCGGGCGGAAGCATTCGCCAACAAAAATTCCGTCATCGATTCGGCCGCCGATGGTTTGGGCATGGGCATCGGTTTCACTATCATGCTTATCATCATGGGTGGAGCAAGAGAAATTCTCGGCAACGGTTCAATATTCGGCATCGCCCTTTACGGATCAGCCGTAAGCCCTGCTCTTGCCATGATCCTTCCTCCGGGAGGATTCCTCGCTTTCGGGATTCTGATCGGAGTGGTCAATGTTTTCTCCAAAAAGAAAATTACAACAATCGGCTGCACCTCCTGCGGCGCGCCGTGTAAAAGGAAATACGATTCCGGAGAGGGTGGCAAATGATAGAACAGATTGTAACATCATTCCTCGCCGCGGTACTTATTGAGAACTTTGTTCTTGTGCGCTTTCTCGGGATTTGTCCGTTTCTCGGGGTTTCGAAAAAAATTAAAACGGCCTGGGGCATGGGCATCGCGGTAGTATTTGTCATGGCCTTGGCATCGGCGTTTACCTGGCTGATTCAGAAATATGTCCTGGAATCGTTCAATATTGAGTTTCTCCAGACGATTACCTTCATCCTGGTAATTGCGGCCCTGGTCCAGTTTGTGGAAATGGTCATCAAGAAAACAAGCCGGACTCTTTATAACGCCCTGGGCGTGTACCTGCCCTTGATCACGACAAATTGTGCGATCCTGGCTGTCTGCATTATCAATGTCCAGAAAGGCTTTGATCTTGTCAATGCAATACTCTATGGCACTTTTGCCGGAATCGGCTTCACCCTTGCACTTATTCTCTTTGCCGGAATTCGGGAAAGGATGGATCTTTTTTCCAATATTCCGGAGAACCTGAAAGGATTTCCGATATCGCTTATATCGGCATCGCTTGTGTCACTTGCCTTTCTCGGTTTCCAGGGGCTTATCAAATAAATTAAGGCACTCTCATGAATGAAATCATCCTGGCAGCAGCAATTATCGGCATAATGGGTATTGTTTTCGGAATAGGATTATCCTATGCCGCAAAAGTTTTTCATGTGAAGGAAGACGAACGTATCGCCCGGGTACGCGTAGCTCTGCCCGGAGCAAATTGCGGCGCCTGCGGATATCCCGGCTGCGACGGCCTTGCCGCCGCCATTGTCGAAGGAAAAGCCTCCGGAAACGCCTGCCCGGCAAGCGGTGATGAATTCACCGAAAAGCTGGCCGATATTCTGGGAATCAAAACGGAGAAAACCGAGCGTAAAACGGCACGGGTCCTTTGTAACGGCACCTGTGCGTTGAGCAGAGCAAAATACCAGTATTACGGAATCGAAGACTGCTCGGCGGCGGCGCAGATTTTCGGCGGTCATAAATCCTGCAAATACGGCTGTCTCGGCAATGGAACCTGCGCACGGGTATGCCCCTTTGATGCGATTGCCATTGTCGAAGGAGTGGCCGTAATTTTACAGGACAAATGCCGGGCTTGCGGTTTGTGCATAGATGCGTGCCCCAAGAAACTGATTGAACTCATTCCGGTATCCAAAAACTATTCGGTGTTGTGCCGGTCAAAGGACAAGGGACCGGCCACCAAGAAAAGTTGCGATGTCGGGTGTATCGGCTGCACCAAGTGCGTAAAGACATGCCCAGTCGGTGCCATCAGCATGGAAGGAGCGCCGCTCGCGAAAATCGACCCGGAGAAATGCACCAACTGCGGCGAATGCGTGAAGGTTTGCCCGACTACGGCAATCAGAAAAGTGGAAACATTTTGTAATTAAATGACCGAACCCATGTTTTACTTTACAGACAACGTCCAATTAAACCTTGCCCTGACAACCATAACGTTCTAAGAGTTTTTGCGAAGCGAAGCCGGCGTAAATGCTTAGTTGAAACTATTTATCAACGTTCTTCATTGCCCGGATGGACTATCCATTATTTATTGAAGTGAACAAGCGAGGTTGATGATTTTTTTGTCGCAGAGTTAAATCGGTACTACTTAAGAAAATTACTTGCACTGGCTATTCTGTGCACCTACAAACAAATAAACATCATGAATAATTTTTTTGATGATTTACATTTAAAATGTTTGATCAATGCTTAGGTATCGCTAGCGGCAACAATGAATAATTTATCGGACGCAGTAGCGCCAGAAATTAGCCGAAGATCACTCCCCTTACCGTGGGAAACAATAAAACGATGATCACAATATTGACATTAATTCGTAATATCACTTGTCAACTTTCGATCAGAAAATAGAACTACCGCATGGTCCAATGGTGCTGATATCGCTGGAATCCCTTTGGAAAATGATGTGTTAAATTAAATGTTATGTTACCCGAATAATTCCCCCATAAAGAACAAATTAGCGAACTGTAGTCAGAATTGACTTATTAATATCCACCAATTTTGCACAATTAGTGGCGACCATGCTGCGGTGTAATTCTGCTGTGATTTGGTTAAGAAGGTTTTCCACTCCAGTAGCACCATCAGCCATCAAAGCCATGACGATTGGGTTGCCCATTCCCACAGCCTTGGCACCCAGTGCCAGTCCTTTAAGAGCATCATTTCCCGTTTTAAAACCACTATCCACCAGCACTACTAATTTCTTGCCTACTTTTTCCGCGATGGGAGGTAGTGCTAGAGGAGAAGGAAGACCGAAAAGAAAGGAATTAGCGGCGTGATTACTAACCAATACAGCAGCCGCTCCAATGGCTACTGCCTTCTCGGCATCAGAGAGATTAAGGACTCCTTTAATGATAAAAGGTAATTTGGTTGAGGCGATTATTTTCTTTAATTCTGCCGAGGTCTGAGGGCCACGCATGTCTGTTCCATCTACACGGTCTCCTCGTAACCGTCCGAGTGCATGACTGACATCCATACCAACGGCGATACAACCGCGTTTCTCAGCATCATGAATCTTTTCGTAGATTAATTCGGTACGACGATATGGTTTGACAATTTTGATTACGGGTGCTCCGGTATCGATTACTTTCTGAAGTTCATCAGATCCACCCAGTCCTAACATCATTAGGGAACCGGCTTTTGCTATTCCGGTAGCAACATCGGTTGCCCAGTTATCTGACATAAAGGGATATTTTGAAAGCGCGGAGCAAAAAACGGGAGTTTTTAGCTTTTGACCAAAGAGAGTAATGCTAGTATCAGCCTCAGCGGTATCAATAAAACAGGGGGTAAAAAAAAGGGAATCAAGGTAATTACGGGTGGCGTTAGGAATGGCAGATGTATAAGTGCCGAGGGAAAAAGGTAACTTAACTTCGATCTTCTCCATATTGGTCTGTCCCTTAACGTATATTTCAGATACTGTTGGCAATTCCTGACTCATTGGTTATACTCCTTTCTGAAAATGGCTGATTTGTTCTTTTACATGACGGAACTTATGATTGACATTTTCGTTGCTCTCAAATTAGCACATCCGGTAGCGACCATACTGCGGCGTAATTCTGCCGTGACCTGTTAACCTGACCCTGACACTCATACCACATGTTAAATTAGAGTTCATCGATTTTGTTTATTACGGGTTAAGTCTTGCAATTTTATGATGGTTGACGTTTTATTGACTAGTTAGCAGTTCTTCATTTTGAGGTAGCCTTCTCCTCGAAGATGGAACAGTTTTAGGGGGGAGGTCATGCTCCAATATGGCTTTCTTCCAGTGCTTAAAAGGTCAATATATGATGCTCTCCTTTGATGTAATCTGTTAGAGGAACCCCCATATATTTTACTTCGATCCCGAGGTTTTCAAGAATGCTTGAAACGCCATATTGATCTGCGCAAGCCTTACAGGCTTCCAATTTAATTCCTTCATTCTTCATCTCTGTTATCTTCTTTTGTAGTTCGGCGTCTTCGCTCAGCAGCTTTGAAGATGGTCCCCAAACTATTAAGATAACAGCCTTCCACCAATTCTTCTTTTTGGCATTTAGTGTATACATGAACACCATTTTTGTTGCGACTTCCTTGTCTCCGCTTGTCCAAAGAACCACCAAAGAATCATTATTCATTTTTACTCCTACTTTTTGATAAATTTTATTAGATATTTCCTTTAATTATTTTTATTCGGTTTAAGTAGTCTGCCTATTCAGAATCCTATCCACTGAATTCTCCCTTCCCTCCTTGGCGGTGCTTTAGGTTCCTCTGCAGGGTATCCAATAGGGATAACACAAACGAGTTTCCTATCCTTGATGCCGATAAGATCATTAATTTCTTTTTCTTTGGTAAAGACAACGCCATCAGTCCATACCGTACCCAACCCTTCCTCATAAGCAGAAAGCATAAGGTTTTGGACGGCCAGAGAGACACTCCATACATCATCCTGCCCTGTTGGAAGTTTTCCGGCATAGGCCATAATGATCACGGGAGCATTGCCATAGGTCTCAAAGAAAATTTTCATTCCTTCGATGATTTTTGGTTTATCCTTAAAGTTTTTTTCTAAAACCGGCTTGAAATGTTCAAATGCAGTAGTCGAAATTTTTAGAAAATCATCCTTTTGAGAACCTTGTAAGATAACAAAATGCCAATCCTGCCTGTTCATTGCCGATGGAGCCCAAGTAGCAAGATCCATAATCTTCTCCAGTAAGTCTTTGGATATCGGATCCGATTTAAATTTTCTTACGCTTCGTCTTCTCTTGATAATTTCTGATAACCTCATAAATTCCTCCTAAGTCTTAATAAAACAGATTCTTGTTAAAGAGTACCGTTTTTTAGTTTTTAGATTAACTCCCATACATGTTACTTGTATACAAGCAACGTATGCAAAAAAAATTACATATTTTGGTTGCGGAGCAAACTAATAATGTTTCGGAACTCATTTTCTTTTTGCCTACTAATTGTTTTAAAAAAATCCCTATTAGCTTCGTCCATTCGCTTAGCAATTTCCTTTCCTGTAATTTTTCCCTTCTCAGTTAAATATATCAAAATTGAACGTCGATCATGGGGATTGTTCTTTCTTGCAATGAAACATGCAGATTCAAGACGATCAAGGATACCCGTTATGGTAGAACTGTCAAGCTCGGTCTTTTTACCAAGATCAATAGAAGTTATGCCATCTTCTTCATAAAGACGACGAAGAATCATTGCTTGAACTGCTGTAATATTTAAATCAGATACTTTTTGTCCCCAAATTCTTGTTCCCAGCTGACTGAGTTTGGCGAATTGAAAAAATATGCATTCGTTAGCGTTCATTTTACTCACCTAAATGCTTGCTTTCAATTTACTTGCATACAAGCATATATCCAGTTGTATAATCTGTCAATAATTATTTTATCCCAGAATTATTTTATCCCCAGTTATCTCATTTTACAGTGGATTATTGTTTGATTTAAAATACCGAATACAATTTGAAAGGATGCAAGTCTGTGGAAAATATTGAACTCTCACATTCAGGAAGAAGCTTTCCACATCGATACTCCCATCAGAATGCAACATTTCATCCACAGAAACAGCAATATACGTTCATACAAAAATTGCACCACGTAAGCGGGTAATATGCTATTTTGGTATATCTTCGCCTCTATTGAGAACCCCAAAGAACTATTTACCTATACCAAAAACAAATCTTTCTTATTTGCCATGCAGGATATCCATCCAGCGGATAGCCTCCGTGTCGCTAACCTTGCCGAGATAGACTTGAGGCGGGTCCATACGGGACGCCCTTAAGTATTTAAATTATTGCTTTTATTCCTTCGCTGTAAACTTTTTTTAGGCAAACCGCTCTGAGATACTTAATTACTTAAGGGCGTCCCCCGTCCCCACCTGAGTATGACAGGAAGAACTGCTACTGAAAACAGCTACAAACAAATAGACCCAAGGTAATGCAAATTTATCGATTACTGATAGAAACATGCGTTATCAAGACCCTAAGTCCGGCTCATATATAAGTACACGCGACGATACAAATTCATTTTACAGGTGTTAGAACCTCAGTAGCATTGCCGCCATTCCATGTGCCAATTAGGCGGCCATCCTCAGCTACGCTATAGATGACCGGATAATTCTGGCCCCAGTTGATAACTAAGGCATCTCCCTGAAAGTTACCCGTACCCGTGTAGGATGAATTGCCTATCCTCCAGACGAGCACGTAGGCTCCATCATTCCTGGTGAGTGTCAACATGCCGCGATAAGTAGTTCCGTTGGGATTGGTTCCTGTGACGTTGTATACCCCGACAATCTTTTTATCGTCTGCTGTGGGCTGAGAAGATCGTTTGGTCACCGCCAATTGCTGCCTTTCCGCTTCAAGCTTGCGGCGGTCCGCTGCAAGTTGCTCCCGCTCAGCATCAAGTGCTTTCTGATGCTCCAGTTCTAGTTTTTCACGCGCCAACTCTTGCTTCTCACGCTCCAAAGCTTCTCTCTGCCGTGCCAATTCATCATAACCAGCTTGTGGTGCCGATTTCTTTAGATAAGAAGCATCGGAATACGGAGAGGAAGCAGTCGTCGAAGTCACGAAAACAAAACCACCTCCTTGATCGCCCGAATCTCGAACCGGGCTGCACAATGGCTGTTGTTCCGAGTTGTTGGCAATGATCGGCGCAATCCGGCTGCAAATCTCCTGTGTAGTGATGTAGGGCTGATCATTTTTCTTCAATGCCTTGATTAACTGATAGGCAAAGATGCTGTGACCTTCCGATCCACTGTCTGAAACTGGTGTCTTGTTACCAGAAGTCATTCCCCAACGACTTTTTTCGTTATAGAGGTTCATGTAATACCTGTCATCTATAACCGTCGGTAGAGAGCGGCTTTCACCGAAGAGAGTACCTGAATAGCAGGAGTCCGATACAAGTAGAACATGTCTTGCCTTCATGCCCCGCATGACCCGCTGCACATAATTATTGTCAATATAAGTTGCTGGATTCCCGCCTGTTGCGTCTACCGGCACCCACCAACCGTCATTCAAAACCCTGTCTAAATCTCCATGACCGGCATAGTAAATTAGTATACTTTCGTCAGGTAATGAGTTTGCAGCAAGTTCTCGCATTTTATCCATGATCCCTTGCCTTGTCGCCTGACGGTCCAAGAGCATAGTAACCTTGAAACCATAACGGGTTTGAAGTAGATTCGCAAATTCCTTGGCGTCATTAACAGCAGTCTTTAAGTTAGGGATCTTCGGGTCTTTGTAGTCGTTTATGCCAATTACCAAGGCCCTGTAGGCCCCCAGTTTTCCACTTTTATGGCTCAGATCATCTCTATTCTTTATCTCTACACCACGTGCTGCGTGGGCGAAAGGTGTTGATGATAAAATAATGAAAATGACAATTAAGGATAGGGCTCGGATACAAATCATGACGTTCCTCTTTTTTTCATAATATTATTATAATTTTTTAACGGATATTTTGATGTTCGTCAATTGAAAATAAATCTTTTAAATTGAAGAAGTCGGAATCAGCACATTGATTATGGAGAGAAGTCTAGTATAACGCATATATATGTCTGCGTGCGTATTTCAGGAAGGAACGCTCACAGACATCTTTTCTGATTTTCATACTTGAATATTTGCGCGTTTCATTCCGCATTCAATGCACTGTCCAATAAATCCAAACGGAAGACTTGTATTTGTTACTTTTGTTGAATATCATCTGACGATTCGTCGGAATATGGGATTATATTACAGCGAGCTATCCTTTAGCAGACTATGCCGCAATGAACTCAATTTTAACCCGCATCCCGGTTGCTTCAGCGATTTTTTCCAAGGTTTTGAGCGTGAATCCCTCATACTCGCCGCTCTCTATTCTCGAAATCGCCTGCTGGCTTGTTCCCGTAAGCTTTGCCAATTCCTATTGTGATAATCCCTTCTGATTACGCAGTTCCACAATTTTAATTGCCAACTTTAAAGCTTGCCTCTCTTCCTGGTAATGCTTTTTGAACTCGGGATCTTTGATGTCTTCCCGCAACCTGCTCCGGAATGTCCGAACTTTATCTTTTTTCATATTTTAACTCCCGCAGGAAACCTCCGCATCCAGTCTTTCATGCGTTTTTCAGCCAAGCTAATATCCTGCTTTTTCAATTGCTGCGTTTTCTTGGAGAATCCATGCACCAACACAATTTTGGTATTCAGAGGACAGTATACTTAATTATTGTAGTTATTGGTGAATTCACCTGTTTATTATTTTACAGTTCTTTGGTTTCTTTGTTGTCTTTTATTCGTAATACCAGAATTTTGTCGACCCGCCTGCTGTCCATATCAACAACTTCAAATTTTAACCCCCTCCATTCAAAATGTTGTCCTTCAGATGGTACAGAGCCAAGTTTCGTCATTACAAAACCGCCCACAGTGTTAATTCCTAGGTGTTCTTCGTCGCTCAGTTTTGCAATTTCCATGTAATCCACGAACTCATCTAGAGGCAAACTTCCGGATACGAGTAATGATCCATCCTGGCGTTTCACAATTTCTCTTTCACCTTCAACTGTATCCTCGACGTCTTCAAAAACAGAGCGCAAAATATCACCGAATGTAACGAGCCCTTGGATCATACCATACTCATCCACCACAAAACCGATATGCGTTTTAGATTTCTTGAACAATTCCATTACTTTTACCGCTGGTGTTGTTTCTAAAACAAAGAGAGGGGTACGGAAAGTTTTTTTAAGGTCAAATGGCTTTCCCTCCATAGCAAGTGAAAGCAACTCTTTCCCCCTGATAACCCCAACAACATCATCGAGAGTATCCCGCGCCACTGGATACGCAGAGTATCTATGCTGGGCAATTTTGCGTTTTGTTTCCTCTTCGCTTTCATTAAGATCGAGCCAGACAATATCTGCTCTCGGTGTCATCAGGATTGATACACGTCGATCAGCCAGGCGAAAGACGCGGTCGATTGTATCCTGCTCGAACTCTTGAAAAGTCCCGGCTTGAGTTCCCTTATCAATTAATATTTTTATTTCTTCTTCCGTTACGGTTGGCGCGGCTGAAGCTTTAAATCGGAAAATATGAAGTAAAGAATTTGTTGAACCGCTCAATAAAATCACCAAAGGGTATGCCAGTTTTGAAAGTCGATATATTGTTGGGGCTACAAGGCAGGCAAGATTCTCCGGATTATTTAAAGCGAGCTTCTTCGGAATAAGTTCTCCGATTATCAGTGAAAAATAAGTTATACAGACAACCACTATTGCTACGCTGATGGTTTCGCTGTAAGGTACAAGCTCAGGAAAAGTGGCAAAGTATCGCGCCATCAATTCCGCAATGGTCGCGCCTCCGAATGCACCCGCCAAAATGCTGATAAAAGTAATGCCTATTTGTATGGTTGATAAAAAACTGTCCGGTGAATTTACGAGTCTAAGCGCAATTTGTGCCTTTATATCGCCTTTGTTTGCCAACTGTTCCAATCTCGTCTTCCTTGCAGAAACAAGAGCAAGCTCAGACAATGCAAGTAATCCGTTCAAGATAATTAGAAAAAAGATTAATAATATTTCAATCCCAATTGAATTCATACTTTCCTACCTGTTGATGCTTTAATGGTTTTTGTCTCAACTTTTAAAATTGCACTAAAGCGGATCTTATCTTTTTACATTCATTAATTTCTATTGTTACATGCGCTAACTCATGCACTTTCTTTAATCGCTCTTTATATTCTTCGCTTGAGTACTTTTTTGCCGTTACCAAAGAAACAATACAAGCATATTTATTTTGTGCTACTTTCCAAATATGTAAATCACTTATTTTTGAATCTCCATCGGATTCAATCTCACTTCTTATTTCATTAACTATAGAATCATTCATTTCACGTTCCAGCAAAATACCACCAGTATCTTTCAGTAGCAAAAATGACCAGCGAATGATTAATCCTGCGCCTACGATTCCCATAAACGGATCAAGCAAATTAAAATCAAAATATTTTGCTCCAAGTAATGCTGCGATTGCCAACACAGACGTTAAAGCATCTGCCACAACGTGTAAATATGCCGACTTAAAATTCAAATCTTCATGATTGTGCTTATTCCGGAAATGTTCATGTTCTTCATGATGAGGGTGCTCATGTTCATGAGAATGGCTGCCGCTATTCAGTATTACTGCGCAAACAAGATTTACCAACAATCCTAAAATTGCTACAAACAACGCCTGATTGTAATAAATACTCAGAGGATTAATAATTCTTTCAACAGAAGAATAAATCATTATCAATCCAACGATACCAAGCACAATAGCACTTGTGTATGCGCCTAGAATTTCAATTTTCCATGTTCCAAATGTAAATGTTTCATCTTTTGCGTATTTTCTTGCCGTAATGTATGCAACCAAGGATATTCCCAGAGCGAAAGCATGTGTTCCCATATGCCAGCCATCAGCGAGCAATGCCATTGAACTTGAAATCAAACCAAACAATATTTCAGCAATCATTGTGACAAAAGTGATTAACACAACAATTAAAGTTCGCTTTTCTATTGCTTTTTTATCAGTGTTAAATATGTGCTGATGTTGCCATAATTCTATTTGCTCGTTATGCACTTTGTCTTCCTTGATTATAGTTTATTTGAGTTGCCTGATTTCCCGATGTTGCCATCATATTTTAACTATTAACATTTACAATGTTGCATAACTTTTAAAATTCGTCAATTATCGCCTTCAGGGAAGACACAAATACCACTTGCCCCCAAAAATCATGTATTTAAAATCTGAGTACTTTCATCCCGAATTCATTGATCCGGCACGATCAGTATATTTGACAATAAGTATTTGAAGTCTTGGGTGCTTAAGAAACAGCAGATTATAACAGTTTCAGGAACAAAGTTTTACGGCCGATCTTTTCATCCGTTGTCCATAAAATTAATTTTGTGATTAAAACAGATTAGTTCTTTAAATTGTATTTCTTCAATTTATAGCGCAGCATCCGCTCCGACATGCCGAGAATTTCCGCAGCCCTGGTCTGGTTATCGGCAGTTTTTTTCATCGCTTCATCAATCAATTGCTTTTCCAGATTTTCCAGCGATTCACGCAAAGTGCCGGATGCTTTTTTATCCGTAGATTCGGGAAGCACTGATGACTGGAAAGGTAAATCATCAGATGTAATATATTCATCGCGCGTGATTACTATAGCCCGCTCCAGAATATTAATCAGCTCCCGCACATTGCCGGGATAATCATATTTCAAAAGCAGATCGCGGGCCTCTGAAGTCAGTCCTTTAATGCTTTTGCCGTTTTCCCGGGAAAATTTTTCCACAAAATGATTGATTAAAAGAGGTAAATCCTCCTTCCGTTCCCGCAGCGGCGGCAACACCATGGTCACAACCTTCAGCCGATAAAAAAGGTCTTCGCGGAAATTTCCTGCTTTGACCTGCTGCTCCAGATCGCGATTGGTTGCACTGATAACCCGAACATCAACATGGATATTCACATTGCCGCCCAGACGCTGTATTTCTCTCTCCTGCAGAAAACGCAACAATTTTACCTGCACGGTGGGGCTTAATTCTCCTATCTCATCAAGGAAAAGAGTGCCACCGTCCGCTTCTTCAAAACGTCCTATCCGCCGTGACGTTGCTCCCGTAAAGGAACCTCTTTCATGACCGAATAATTCACTTTCCAGCAGATTCTCATGCAGGGCGCCACAATTCACTACGATAATAGGTTTCTGGTCACGGGAACTTAATTGGTGGATAAGTCTTGCCAGCAGCTCTTTTCCGGTTCCGCTTTCCCCTTGAATCAAAACCGATGCCTGGCTTGCGGCAACCCGGCTGGCCATATTAATCAATTCCGTCATTTGCGGGCTTTTATAAATAATCTTCTCGGCAGTAACCCCCTTTTTGCCCAATTCCTCTTTTAATAGTTCGTTTTCTCGAATCAGTTTTCTTCTGCCAACCACCCGGTCTAGTATTATTAGTACTTCTTCCAAATCTACAGGTTTGGTTATGTAATCGATTGCCCCGGATTTAATAGCTTCCACCGCTGTTTCAATCGTGCCAAATGCAGTGATGATAACGACATCGATTTCCGGGTTGATGCGCTTTACTTCCTGGAGTACCTGCAAACCATCCATACCGGGCATTTTGTAATCCAACAGAATTAGGTCAAAATGGCTATTTTGGACAAGCTTAATGGCCTTTTCGCCGTTTTCCGCCTCCGCTAAAGTGTGGCCTTTAGAACGTAAAAAATCCCGTAACAGCTCTCTTTGTGATTTTTCATCGTCAACAATAAGAATGCTTAATTTTCGCATGAATATTTTATCCTTTATGATGAAGATTTTTCCTGAATCCTCTCGCGTGGTAAAACAACCTCAAATGTTGTTCCTTTTCCCTTAAGGCTGATCACCCGTATTTCTCCGCCATGGCCACGGATAATCTCACTGGCAAGCGGTATACCCAAACCTACGCCTTTTTCTTTCGTTGTATATTCAGGAGAGAAAATTTTCTCAATTTCTTCCGCCGTCATACCGCAGCCGGTATCGGAAATACTCACAACGATATAATTCTTTCCTTCTTTATCCACGGTAATGGTAATTTTACCTTCCGCAGGTATTGATTCCAGGGCATTTTTAATTAAATTCAGGAAAGATTGCTGAAGTTTATTGACATCCATAGGAATTATAGCCGGACTTAGCCGCCATTTTGTTTCGATAGTTACCCCGCGGGCTGATGCTTCTTCCCGAATCAGGCTGACAATCTTCTGTAAAACGTCTATTATCGAAAAATCGCTGAGTTGTAACCGGCGGCTTTTGGAAAAGGAAAGAAATTCTTCTATTATACCATTGAGTCTTTTGATCTCATCCCGGATGATGCCTGAAAGATTTTTAAATTCTTCCATTTTTTCGGGTTGGGCAGGAAGAAAATCCATCTTTAATCTTTGTGTGGCCATACTGATGGCATTTAAGGGATTACGAATTTCATGCGCCACACCGGCGGCAAGCTGCCCCAGAGACGAAAGCCGTTCAGCCTTTTCCAGTCGTCTTTCCATTTCAATAATGCCGGCCAGATGCCTGTTTTGGTCATGATACAAAAGCCACATGGATAATATTGCGACAAAAGCTATAAAGATCATAAAGACAAAAATGTTCCGGCGGTTTTCCGCAATAATCTTATCCATCGAACCACGGTCGAGGCCCATCCTCACGATGCTGACAACCTTTTTATCTATATATAACGGCGCTACCATATCCAGGATTTTACTGTCCCCGGAGTTGACTTTTCTGCTGATAATTTTCACTTTTCCGGACATAACTTCCCGGAAATTAAAATCGTTACCGTTTAATTCATCCGGCAATTGACCAACGCCGCTCAACAATTTATTCTGTTCATCAAGTATCTGCAGATAAATTATACCGTGGCCTTCACCGATCTTTTTTATGCCTTTCTCCACGGCAACTTTTAAACTCCAGTAAATCAGACCCGGTTTATCCAGATTGATAACTACGGTGCCGCTGTCATCCTTGCGCCGCAGGGCCACAAAACCAATTCCCTGCCGGGCACGTATTTTTTCAATGAGATCAATAGTCGGGAGTTTACGCCCGTCTTTGGTAAGTTCGTTTCTATCCAGCATGTCCGTATTTAGACGGCCGCTTTGATAAACAGCCTGCCCCTGCCTGTTTAAAACGGCCAGATACCAGAATTTATTATCCTCCGCCGCACTTTTAAGATAACTGTTGCTTATCTTTCCTTTTTTCCACTTCTCGTCTATTGCTCTGCCGAATTCGGTTATGGCTTCAATAACCCATCTTTTGGAATAAGTTGCCTCTTCCTGACTGGCTGTTTTTTCGGTTGAACCGGTTTTATCGGTGGCGGCAATGATACTTTTCAGATTTTCTTCCGTTAACCGCTGCAGCACGCTGATTGTACTCAACGCCTGATCTTCCATAAATCCGACAAGATTAGTATCGTTTCTTCTCAGATCAAAAAAACCCATAATCAGGATTAAAACAACGAGTATTGCGGAAACAATGGCAACAGCCCACGGTTGCAGGAAAGTACCGTTATATTTATAATTTTTCCGGCTGATCACCAATTCTTTTTTGCGGAAAGAAAACATTTATATCCTTGGAAGTGGAATTTAGGTCATATTAAGCGATTCCCGATAAAAGTCAACGTTTATTGCGCAAGCAATCCGACATTTTTGTCGAACATCCGGCAAAAAGTTGCGTCTCGTATATTCATGTTTTTACTGATACTTTTAATTAGAAAAAATATTTTTCGACATTTGTTGCCGTCAAAGCAAACGGGCATTTTACTGTCGGCAGGAACTATTATTAATTATTTACCAATGATTCCAAATAATTAAAACAAATACTGTAAACTTGGCACGGTACCTGCTTTAACTAACAGCAAATGTTAATAATTGTCGACTGAAAATAACGGGCATGATTAGCCGACAACAAAATAAACCAAGAAGGTAAATAACCTTCACTCTTCGAAAGGAGGCTCTAACCAAGCCTCCTTTTCCTTTAGTGAGACCCAAGCTTCAGAAACGCAGTGCGCTGAAGCTTGCTGCGGTCGAACTATCCCCGAGGCGTAGCCGAGCGGGATTAATAACTTCGTAAAAATAGACATAACATCAATTTATTTGCCGTCTTTAGCGGAATTTTTCTTCTGCTGCCAGGCATCCATTCTTTCTTTAATGGTTTTTTCATGGCCGGCCGCTTTGGGCTCATAAAATTTTTGTCCCTGCAGTTTGTCCGGCAGATATTCCTGGGGAACATAAGCGCCGTTATAATCGTGGGCATATTTATAATCTTTGCCGTAATCAAGTTCTTTCATTAATTTCGTCGGAGCGTTACGGATGTGCAGAGGAACCGGTAAATATCCTGTCTTATTAATTATTTCTTTAACACGGCCGTAACCGGTATAAAGGGAATTACTTTTGGGAGCCGTGGCGAGGTAGACTGCCGCCTGAGCCAGAGCAAGTTCTCCTTCCGGCAAACCGATAAAATGAAAGGCCTGCTGGGCGGCAACGGTAATCGGAAGAGCCTGCGGATCGGCATTACCTATATCTTCGGAGGCAAAACGAATCATCCGGCGGGCAATATAAAGAGGATCTTCTCCGGCAACAAGCATTCTTCCCAGCCAGTACAAGGAGGCATCCGGATCACTGCCCCGCAGACTTTTGTGAAAGGCGGAAATTAAATTGTAATGCTCTTCACCGTCCTTATCATAGAGAAGCGCTTTTTTAAATAACGCTTCCTCGGCGATCTTCTTGGTAATAATTCTTTTTTCCGGAGGCAGGCTCTGTACCATGGAGGCAATTGCCTCCAGGTTATTCAAGGCACTGCGCGCATCGCCGGCGGCTGAATTTACAATATGACGAATTACATCGGAATCAACTTTAATGGAAAATTTACCCAGACCTTTTTGTTCATTCTTTAAGGCATTCTTCACAATATTTATCAAATCTTCTTCCGAAAAAGACTTTAAAAGTAAAACCCGTGTTCGCGACAAAAGAGGCGCTATTACTTCAAAAGAAGGATTTTCAGTTGTGGCGCCGATTAAAGTAATTAGACCGCTTTCCACATGAGGCAAAAACGCATCCTGCTGGGCTTTATTGAAACGGTGAATTTCATCGACAAAGAGGATGGTCTTCTTTTTTTTGCTTTCCCATAATTCTCTGGCATCATCTATTACCGTGCGGATCTCTTTAACTCCGGAAAGAACCGCGGAAAAGCTCACAAAATATGATTTTGTTTCATTGGCCAGAATGCGGGCAAGGGTAGTTTTTCCGGAACCGGGCGGCCCCCAGAAAATCATGGAAAATAATTTATCTTCTTTGATGGAACGCCTGAGCAAACCATCTTCCGCCAACAGATGGGACTGGCCGACATACTCCTCAATGATTTTTGGGCGCATCCTTTCGGCCAGAGGCGCCGAAGCTTCGGCATCGCTGTCCGTTCCCAGGCTGAATAAATCCAATGTTTTCATTTTTTAGTCTTTACCGCCTCAATGAGTTCAATAATATTTTCCACTTTATCCCTGGGTTGAATGTTGACAAATTTCCGCCAGGCATCTTCCGTCAACTCTTTTTGCAGCACGGATTCCACATCAAATGCCGGTGACCAGCACTGTATTATACGCGAGCAGGGCAGGTCCTGCGATTCTTGAATACAATAGGCAAATGTAATTTCGTGCCCCAACCGCGGGCACCGCGTCATCTTATTGCCGAATTCCCTATTCATGCGCCGCAGCTTGACGAAAAAATAAAAAACCGTCAAGAGTTTATTTCTCCGACGGTTTTTATACTTCCGGTTCCGCTTTCAGGGTTTGGGAAAATCTTTTATTGCGTTTAAGGCCCTTTTTATCTCCTCATCCGGCAACTCATAAGCTTCCAGTTTTCCCGTGAGATATGCGTCATAAGCTGCAAGATCAATCATGCCGTGTCCGCTCCAGTTAAACAGTATTACTTTTTCCTTCCCTTCCTCTTTGGCGCGCATTGCTTCGTCCACAACCGCCGCCAGAACATGATTGGTCTCCGGAGCCGGCACAAAACCTTCGGTGCGCGCCCACTTTACACCGGCATCAAATGTTTTCAGCTGATCATAAGCCCGGGCTTCAATGAGTTTTTCCCGTACCAGGTGACTGACAATGGGTGCCATGCCGTGATAACGCAGTCCGCCGGCATGGATCGGCGCCGGAATATAATCATGACCTAATGTGTACATGGGAAGAAGCGGGGTGGTTTTCGCCAGATCGCCGAAATCGTAAGCAAACGGCCCTTTGGTCATACTGGGGCATGATGACGGCTCCGCCCCGACTATTTTCACGTTTTTACCGTGAATTTTATCGCAGACATAAGGCAGCGCAATACCTGCAAAGTTACTGCCGCCTCCGCAGCATCCCATGACCACATCCGGATAAATGCCGATTTTTTCCATTTGCTTCTGCGCTTCGAGTCCGATAATGGTCTGATAGAGCAAAACATGATTTAGGACGCTGCCCAGTCCGTAACGTGAGTTTTTACCTGTTACCGCATCTTCAATGGCTTCGCTGATGGCAATACCCAGGCTTCCCGGAGAATCAGGATATTTAGCCAGAACATTACGGCCAGCCTGGGTTAAATTACTGGGGCTGGGAATACATTCCGCGCCCCAGGTATTCATAAGTATCCGGCGATATGGTTTCTGTTCATAGCTGATCTTTACCATATAAACGCGGCATTCCAGGCCGAACATCTGGGAAGCCATGGAAAGGGCGCTGCCCCATTGTCCGGCGCCGGTTTCCGTAACCATTCTTTTTGTTCCGGCCGCTTTATTATAATAAGCCATGGGAACGGCGGCATTGGGCTTATGTGATCCGGCGGGACTGACACCTTCATTTTTATAATAAATTTTCACCGGACAATTGAGTAATTTTTCAAAGTTATAAGCCCGGTAAAGCGGTGACGGCCGCCAGAGCAGATACTTTTGTAATACTTCTTCGGGAATATCGATCCAGCGCTCGGCACCGGCTTCCTGTTCAATGATATTCATCGGAAAAATCGCCGCCAGATCAGAAGGAGTAACCGGTTGACCGGTACCGGGATGCAGCGGCGGTTTCATCGGCGTGGGTAAATCGGCCACAATATTATACCACTTCCTGGGTATTTCATGATCTTCCAGCAGTACTTTGACCTGTTTCATAATTATTCTCCTTTTCTGAAGTTGATTTATAATACTAAGTTGCATTCAAAGGATAACAAGGCGGCAAGGAGAAGGCTCCGCAGGCGTATTACTAATACGTTGAGGAAGCCGACGACGCTGCCAACAAAGTTAGCGTTTGAATGCGACTTGGTATAAAAAAAATGCCATGGGCTTTCTTCCCATGGCATTGAAATCTGTATATGCGGAGTCATGGGAAGGTTCTTCCCTGCCCATACTCCCTTTCTATCATGAGGTTATGGGCAGACTGTTAATATCTGCCACCACCAGTTATTATTGTTAAAGATTACTAACGACATTCTGAACACTTCATCCGGTTAATTTTAATTTTTTGTAGCACGGTCAATTAATGCTTGTCAAGATCGGATTTCTCTTAATCAAAAAGTTCTTTATCCCGGCGATACCAGTAATTGGGAATAATACGGTACATGAAGCGGGAAAAAGGACCGATATATTCCTGCGTTCTTTTATCACATTGGCAGGCTTCGATCACTAAATCTTTAATCGCACTTTTTGTTTCCACATTGTTAAATATATGATGGGCACAGGAGAAAAGCGGACTGTACATATTTTTTTTCTCCAGATATTTATAAACGTTCCTGATGGTGCTGGGGCCTTCCGGTGTTCCGTCAATCCGCTCTAAAACACGCAAATTTGTTTCTATGGGATTGCCGGTATAGAGTTCATAAAAATATTTTCCGTAGCGGTAGTTTTTACTGGCCATGGAAGAAACAGTAACATACATATCGCCTACGCCGGCCTGGCTGTGAAAAGCCTGGAAACTTCCGCCTAAGAGACGCGACAGCGAACGGATTTCCACTCCGGAACGGGCGAAAATGGTACCGGGAATGGAATCGCCCAGTTCCAGCGAATCGGCCAGCCCTTTGATGTTGGCCACAATATTTTTCAGGGCGCCACAGGCTTCCACCCCGACTATATCAAAGTTATAATAGGAATTTAATTCCTTGCGGTTAAATTTAAATAAATCCTCCCGGATGATACGGGCAATGCGCTTTTTCCCGGCAATGGTGACACAGACAGGATTACCCAGCGCAATATCCATATCAAAAAACGGCCCCCCAATACACACGACCTGATATTTTTGCCGCAAACTACCAAGATTGTTATTGATCAATTGTGAAGGAGTGATGAGCTCTTTCGATATTTCATCGGAAATCAAACCTTTAATCGGAGAAATAAGGCAGGTGTCGCCCGCTTTCTTATCCAGCATCGGTTTCAGGTAATTGAGCAATTCCGGCAGGCGGCTCATGGTTATAGCCAGAATAATAAAATCATTATTTTCCACTATATGTCCGAGATCGTTGGTTGCATATAATTTAGGCGAAAGCCGGGGAACATGCTCCATCCCTCCCAGTTTTTTGGCTAAATCCTCGGTTAAATGAATAGGATTCAAATGATCCCGGTTGATCGCCTTACATACTTCGGAATCATGGTAATAAAGGGCGACCCGCTTGTTATCGCGGCCAAGTTTATACGCAAAGGAAGTACCCAAGCGGCCGGGGCCGATAATGGCAACCCGTGTAGTATCTAAATTAGAAATCAGCATTATTCATACTCTTTATCATAATTTTGAAGATTTATTATAAAAAATATACTGTCCGGCTGTCAAACTTTAATCATCCTTTCAAAAAAATCCGATTAAATCCACTGGAAATTTTCTTCTTTTTTGATTGCATTATGGATAATGATTGTTTAAGAAATAAATACATTATGCTGTTTATAAACAACATGGCTTACCGGAATACTTTCTTTTTTTTTCCAACCGCATCGATATAGCGGTATCATCGAGGTTGTTACTTTTTATGACCAAAGCAAAACAGGCCCCGGAGGAAAAAAAATTATATTACTCCAGCGGGGCTTTAAAGGAATTAAAATTCATCAAAGACGGCAAAACCGACGGTGAATATATCTCTTATTTTGACAATGGTCAAATAATGGCCCAACTGTATTTTGTCCGCGGCAAAAAAAACGGCCCGGCAACAACCTATTATGCCAGCGGCCGGATACGGGAAAAAGCAACCTTCTTAAATGGCAAGCTGGAAGGACAATACACTTCTTATTACGAAGACGGAAAAATCAGAGAGCAGGAAAATTACATAAAAGGCAGGCTGGACGGTATCTACCGGCTTTATTTTAAGTCGGGGCAGATAAGGGAAGAAGAGAATTTCAAAGATGGGAAATTCGAAGGCGAATACACCTGTTATTACAAAACAGGACAAATTAAAGAAAAAGGCGCTTTTCAGAAGGATAAACGCTCCGGTGAGTACATTGCCTATTTTAAAACAGGCCAAATAAAAGAAAAGGCTACTTATAAAAACGGTAATCTGATCGATAAATTTCAGACTTACGCCGAGAGCACTTCTGCAGACGCTGGAGGAGTTGATGATAATTCCGCAAGCTGCTCCGGTACATGGGAGGAAAAGGATGTTGCCGGATTACTCCGGAATTTAGCTGATTTCGACGACAAACAGACCAAATAAACCGGAATTTATGATAAAAAAAATTCTTATTCCCACAGACGGATCCGTAAACAGCGATATTGCTCTGGACTACGGAATTTATATTGCCCGAAAACTCAAAGCCGCTGTAAATGGTCTTCATGTTTTAGACGTCAATTTACTTCAGGTACCGATGCTTTCGGATATTTCCGGCGCGGTCGGGATGCCGCCGTATGATGGTTTTTTCACTGCTATTGAAACATCACTGAATGAAAAAGCCGATTTCATCATTGATAACTTCCGGCAGCGTTGCCTGAAGGCGGGACTGACAGCGGAGGCAAAAAAAATAACAGGCAAAATTAACGAAGTAATCATTGCAGAGGCCGGAAAAGCCGATTGCACACTTATGGCTAAAAAAGGCGAACACTTTCATTTAAAGGAAGGGGGATTGCTTGGTTCCACGGCTGAAGCCGTTGTCC
>MVRV01000051.1 GCA_002068015.1 Smithella sp. PtaU1.Bin162 | reverse complement strand
TACGGCAGTGGGAGATGAGGGAGGTTTTGCCCCGAATCTTCAATCCAACGAAGAAGCCCTCGCTCTTATTATGACTGCCATCGAGAAAGCCTGCTATAAACCGGGAGATGATGTCATGATCGCGCTCGATTCGGCGGCAAGCTCGTTTTACTCCAAAGGAAAATACCTGCTCGCGGCGGAAAAGAAGCCGCAAAAGACGGCAGCAGAAATGGTTAAATTCTACGCCGATCTGGTTGCCAAATACCCCATAATCTCAATTGAAGACGGGCTCGCGGAAGATGACTGGGCGGGCTGGAAGATGCTTACGGATGAGCTGGGAGGCAAGGTGCAGATTGTCGGCGATGATTTGTTCGTCACGAACGTTGCCCGCCTGGAAAAGGGCATCATCCTCGGTGTTGCCAATTCCATATTGATTAAGTTAAACCAGATAGGAACACTGACTGAAACACTGACAACTATTGAACGCGCGAAAGAAGCCAATTACACCTGTGTCGTGTCGCACCGTTCCGGCGAAACGGAAGATACCTTCATGGCCGACATAACAGTTGCCGCCAATTGCGGCCAGATTAAAACCGGATCACTCTCCCGTACGGAAAGACTAGCTAAATACAACCAGCTCTTAAGAATCGAAGAAGATCTGGGCGATGCGGCAAACTACCGCGGCCGAACAGCTTTTTACAGCATCAAAAAGGAAGCCAAAGCGGCAAAGAAAAAGTAACGAGTTAAGGAACAGGATCGTTGTTATAAAGCCCCGGAAGTTTTGCTTCCGGGGCTTTGTATTTTTCATTTATATACCATGTTGCATTCAAAATGATAACGCGGCGGCGAGGAGGAGGCGACGAGGCGTATTGTACTCATACGTTGAGGAAGCCGACGAAGCGGCCAACAAAGTTAGCGTTTGAATGCGACTTGGTATCAGAGAAATTTGAAGAGACGTCTGCGAAGAACTTCCATTTCCGCCGTATTCTCGGTAAATTTATAAGTAACTTCTTTTCTCCCGCCCTTCCCTTCATGAACGATGGGGACAATAAATTCCGCATCCTCCAGAAACCGGATGACGTTTACGTAATTTGACTGCGAAAGAGACTCCGCCCGTAAAACTTCCCCTTTCCGGTACATTCTGTCGCCCAGAGATCGGATTTTCTTCAACCAGTCTCTCTCGGAATGAGGCGTTTTCTTTAAATACGGGCAACTGCGCATGACCACCCAGTTTGATTCCAGGTAATTATGGATTAACCCGGCAAAAGATTTTAATTTTATTTTACCCTTGCCTTTTACTTCGATGTAGAGTTGGCCCTCCCGTTCGGTAGGAGTAATCATTTTACGATTGAGTAAATAAGCCAGCACATCGTTTACTTCATCAACATCATCTTTGCGCTCGTCAAAGATAAACTCATTCCAGAGAAGCCTCTTCAGAAATTTATAATCACTCATAATCCGGGCAACCGACATCACATCTTCATTGCTGTTCACCATTGATGTGGCCACAAAACAAACGGGAATAAAGAAATGCAAAATGTTGTTTTTGTAATATTCCAGGTTGAGCCTTTTTTCGTCTTCCAGCGAATAAACTACTTCCTGCATTTCTTCTACTTCGTCTTTTTCCGCTTCAATTTTCGAAATTATTGCGGATTGCGCAAAAATATTGAGGGCATCGGCAATGGCTTTCTCCTTATAAGCAAAAGTCGCGGCAAATTTAACGTTCTTTGTAAACAGATATTCATAAAATTCATTCAAAACATCGATTAAATCTTCGTGCGATATTCCACGGCGGTCATGGCTTAACAGCCCTGAGGCCACCAGGGAAAAAGGAGTAACAACCGATACCTTGTTGATTTCCAGAACGATTTCATAACCAATCTTCCTGTACAGGCTTTGTCTTGCTTCCAGCCCCAGCTGATTTATCTGTTTTTCCGATTTTTCCAGATAGTCTTTCATAATAATCGGTTCGCCGATATTGACATAAACCCGGCCGTAGCGTCTGCGCAAAATACTGCTGTTTTTAATCATGTCCGCCGTATTTTCCTCGCTTTTGGGAATACCGGTCAGTTCTTTCAGATATGATTTTTCCTCGACAACACGGTCATAACCGATATAAACGGGAATAGCGGCAAAATTATCACAGTATTTTCCCTGGTACGCCTGTAAAACCATGGAAAGCAGGCCGTATTTGGGCATGACCATCTTGCCGGTACGGCTGCGGCCTCCCTCGATAAAGAATTCCAGAGGCAAACCTTCCCGTAAAAGAACGGCAATATATTTGGCCAGTACCTCAGCGTAAACGGCATTACCCCGGAAACTGCGCCGCAGGAAAAAAGCACCGGATTTACGGAAAATATAGCCCATCGGAAAGAAAGACATATTTGCTCCGGCGGCTATAAAAGGCATTTGAATGTTATGTTTATAAAAAAGATAGGACAGCAAAAGATAATCAATATGGCTGCGGTGACAGGGAATAATTACAAAAGGCATCTTTTTGGAAACATTCCGAATCTTGGCGAAGCCTTCAACATCCAGGAGAACTCCGTCATAAACGGTATTCCACAACCACGTTAATACCTTGTCCCAGATTTCGACCAGAGTTTCATTATAATCGGCGGCTATTTCATATAGATAACGGCGGGCATCCTTTTCCACCGATATCCGGTTTTTCTTCTCGCGCACCGCATAATCGGCAATAAATTGTCTAACGGTTTCATCGCTTAAAACCATACCGATAAGTTCTTCCCGCGATTTCAAGGCGGGCCCTACAATACTCTCTTTCTCTTCTTCAATACGGTCGATCAACTCTCCGCGCAGATCATGAATCATTATTTCCGGAGAAACATTCTTTTTTTCATTAAGATATTTCTGCAGATTAATCGGTTCACCCGGAACAACAAAAGCTTTATTCGAGTAGCGCATAAAAGTAATCAAACGACGCAGCGGACCGGTGTGTTCCGACTGGCCGAAAAGAATATTGATCAGGCTTTCGTTTTCTTTTTCTCTGCGGCGACCGTAAGCAACCAGCACCGGCACCACAAAAATCGAAAAATCAACTTTTTGCTGTGCCTTGAGCAGGGTAACAATGGCTTCATCGGATGATCTGCTCTCAATAAATTCCGACTTGCCGAGGTGAATAATAATGCTCCTTTTCTCGGTAACTTCCCGCTCCAGAAAAGCCAGTTTGCCGCTCAGCGCTTTTTGCTTCTTCCCGAACCGCCGGAGCAAGGATGACCAGAGGAATTTTATCATCATGGGCAGCGGCTGCCAGAAGGACATGTTCATTCCATGGCAGTAAAGAGGCTTGGGCATATCTTTTCGTCCGGCAAGCTCATGGATAATGAGACTGTTGAGCTTGCTCCGGTGCTTTATCGCATAAACAACAAGACCTTCTGTGGAAAGTTTTTTTATTTTTTCCACATATTCATCGGCAATCGATACGCGGGAAAGAAATATCTTTGCCGGCCGGAATCTTAAGAAATCCTGCCGGTCATAAAGACAACCGGAATAGTATTCTTCATCTTTTATCGGGGAATCTTTTTTTTGTTCTTCCAACATTATTCTGCTTTCAATTCCAACTTGTGACCTTCAGTTTATGAAATTTTATACCAGCGACATTAAGCAGCCTTTTTACTTACTGTCTCCGCAGCAAGAATCAGTCTTCTTTTTGAAATTCGCGAGGAAAATGTTGTATCATGTAACCCTGCACGTAAGCGCGTACATCGGACGCAGCACCGAAAGACATTGCTTTTTTCAGCAGACTTTTCGCTTCTTTCAGGGTCGATTGGCGGATTATCCGTTTAATTCGCGGAATCGCCAGATGACTCATACTTAATTCATCCAGTTCCATACCCAGAAGGATCAGACAACACATCGGATCACCGGCCATTTCCCCGCACATGGCCACCCGAATATTCGCTTCATGCGCCACATCAACTACTCTTTTCAGGAGCCTTAATACAGCCGGATGTAAAGGCTCATACAGGTATGTCATATGTTCATTGGCCCGGTCAATGGCCAGAGCATATTGGATAAGATCATTCGTGCCAATGCTGAAGAAATCCACTTCCTCGGCCAGCTTATCGGCAATCACAACCGCAGAAGGAACTTCGATCATTGCACCTATTTCCATTTTGGCGGCGACTTTTATCCCTTCGGCGACAAGTTCATCTCTGGTTTCCTTAAGTAGTCTTTTTGCTTCCCGGATTTCCTCAACCCCGGAAATCATGGGAAAAAGTATCTTTACTTTTCCGATGGCACTGGCACGCCAGATCGCTCTTAATTGCGTTTTAAATAAACCGATTTCTTTCAAACAGAAGCGAATGGCTCTAAGCCCCATTTGCGGATTCAATTCTCTTATGGGTTTTTGATTGGACGGAAACTTATCACCGCCCAGATCAAAAGTTCTGATCGTTGACCACAATAATTCTTTAGCCTCCACAACCTGGCTGTAATTATTAAAATGGTCTTCTTCGGTGGGCAGATGCTTGCTGTTTATGTAAATAAATTCAGTGCGGTACAGACCGATATATTCGGCTCCATGCGCAACAGCCGTTTTGATCTCTTCAATAAATTCAATATTGCCGCCAATTTGCACCGGATATTTATCCAGGGTAACCGCGGGAAGTTTCGCGTCTTTGAGATATTCTTCCTTGACGGCGTCATAGTGCAGTCTTTTTTCTTCATACCTCTGAAGCACTTCCGGATAGGGATTTACTATGACCACGCCTGCCGTACCGTCAACGATTACAACATCCGTTGTATGCACCATCGAGGTAATATTATCCAACCCTGCCACGGCCGGTATTTCCATGGAACGGGCGACAATTGCCGTATGTGATGTCCATCCTCCTATATCGGTTGCAAATCCTATCACCTTTTCCATTTTCATCTGTGCGGTATCAGCAGGAGAAATATCCTGGGCAATAACAATCACGCCGTCACCGATTTCCCAGATTGTTTCTCTTTTTCTTCCGGCCAGATTTCTCAATACTCTCTGGGTTACATACTGAATATCACTGATCCGCCCGCGGATATAGGTATCTTCAACACCGTCAAATATTTTTTTGTAACGGTCCAACATCATGCGCACAGCCCATTCGGCATTAATTCCCAGTCGCTGAATGTATTTTGTTGTCCGGCTGACGAATTTTTTATCTTTGAGAATTAGAATATGAACATCAAGAACATAGAGAGGTTCATTAATCTTTGTCTTTTTGAGGTTTTCCCGGATTTCCAGAAGCTGCCGCTCGGATTCTTTCAGCGCATTTTTAAAACGCTGGACCTCTTTGGGGATAAGCGCAGGATTTTCCAGCTTATAAAAAGAGAACTGGATATCAGACGGATCAAAAAGATAAGCTTTCCCGATAACAATTCCGGGAGAAACACCTATACCTTTAAGAACAAATGTTTTCCTATCCTGATCAGTGATCATATTTTCGTTTAATCTTCTCCGAATTTATTTTCAATTAAATCTTCCAGAGCTTTCATCGCCGCAATTCCATCCGATCCTTCAGCTCTGATTGTAAACATCCCGCCCTGAGGACAGGCCAAAGTCAGTATTCCTAAAATACTTTTAGCATTAACAGTTTGACCATTGCGCTCAATGTAAATATCAGCCTCAAACTGCTGCGCCGTTTTTACAAGAGATGCCGCCGGGCGGGCATGCATTCCCAGTTTATTTTTTAACTTGAATGTTTTAATTTCTATCAATCTAAAATTCTTTCAGTGACGATATTAGAAGAAAAAATAGGACAGCACCATATAAAATATAAAACTGCGAAATCCTCTTTTGAACAAGCAAAATACAAATAAAGATTGCGCTGATCACCGCCAATTTAATTAAAATGCCGGACAAATTATAAAGCGGCAAGCAATCCCCGGCACCAATTAACAGGGTTGCCAAACCAGCCAGGGTCACTAAAGAAACCCACCGGATTTTTACGGCAGTACCGGGCAAATCCAGCAGACGGACGAATTCAATGCCCTGCTTCCCCCTTCGGTATCCTTCCAGAAAGCCTTTTACTCTGATCCATACATGAGCTGGTGTATATAATAATAAAAAAGCCAGTGGAGCGGCGAAAACATATCCGAGATACGCCAAGACACAGGCGGCAATCGCCGCAAACGGCCGCAATGCCCCCCAAAAAAAAGTATCGCCGATTGCCGCGTAAGGCCCTGCCAGAACCTGTTTGATCTCAACGGCGTCCGGAAACGGATTTGCCTGCCTGCTTTTATTTTGTTCTTCCTCCAGGCGAATAACCGAACCAATAACGGCTGCCGATAAATAAGGATGTGTATTGAACAGCTGCAAATGCCTGGTCAACAATTCTTCTTCGTCTTTCTGTGTCAAATTCCATTCCTGAATTACCGGAATTATCGCCATAGCGAAACCTAAGTTTTGCATCCTGCGGAAATTTAGCGTCGCCTGGATAAAAAAAGACCTCAAAAAAGCTCTAACCAATACTGATTTATTCAATTTTTTGCGGCCTCAAAAGTAATATATTATTTTTTTGGAAGTAACATAAAACACCTGCGAAGTCAATTTAATCACATGGAAGAGAGGAACATTCCGCAAAGATAAATTATTAACCTCTTCTATCCGAATATAAACGTGAGTCTCAGTTACACGAAGATAAGATCAAGCGGATTTACCAAATACCTTAATTTTTCTTGACAAGCGCTTTTTTTGTTGCTAAGGACACGCCGGTTTTTTATAAATTCATTATTAAAATGATTTTTTCATTCTTTCTTCTATCAAATTTTATGATAATGAAAATTAAATTTCGCCAGACAAATAGGAGGTAGTTAATGCTTTGTCAGACTGTTAAAACAGGAATTGAGTGCGCCTTCATGAGTAAAAAAGGCTGTGGCTTTTTTGGCGGGAGTTGCCATGAAATAATTGATAAATGTAATGAATGCGGTAAGATATTTGAATACGAATCAAAAAAATACTGCAAGATTTATCCGGATCCGACCAGTAAGTGGCTGAACGGCAAATGCCCGACCGCAACTCACGTCAAACTGGAGATTAAAGAAAATAATCAAAAAATCAATCCTCTTAAAGCCTCCAAAAGAGCAGCCAAGAAGGGTTAATTTTCGGTATTGGTTCCAGTCTGAAAAAAATGTTTTTTTGAATAACTTCTCCCATTATAAAGAAAAAGCCGGCTTGCACCAAGTCGGCTTTTTTATCAGCTGATCATGTTTCTGATTTCCTGCAATTCATGCTTGATCAAAAGCAGCTTATCTCTATAGACGTTACCCGACTCCGGTTCACTTTCTTCCCGCATTTTGGCAAGTTGCTTTTTTGCTCCGTCAATCGTAAAGCGCTGTAAATACAACAAATCCCTGATCATCAATAATTCCTGCACGTCTTTTTTCCGATACAGACGTTGCGCGGATTTCGTCCGCGTAGGCTTGACTGAACTGAACTCCGTCTCCCAGTATCGAATGACGTAAGACTCAACATTCAGGATTTTGCTTACTTCTCCGATACGGAAATAGGTCTTTTCGGGAATTACTGTTTCCATAAAATCCCTGAAATCCTTACGGCAAAATTCCCCGTTAAACATTCTAAAGCTGTCATCTTTAAAAGGCGTGATTTTAGCCGCTACTCTTCCGATCAAATTCACAAGACAAACAAACAGCTATATTAACTGGTTATTCGGAAGAATGCCCCTCTAAAGTACGGAGGAAATACGCACAGACAGATTCTTTTGTGCTAGTTCAAGGCTTTACGCAACACCTGAGAGGACTTAAAAGTAAGAACTCTCCGGGCGGTAATTGATATCTCCTGACCAGTTTGAGGATTACGGCCGCGTCGTGCCCTTTTTTCTTTTACCACGAAGTTACCGAATCCGGAAATTTTTACTTTATCACCGTTGGCAAGACTGTCTTTGATAATATCAAATACGGATTCAACGATATCTGCCGACTCTTTCTTGGAAAAACCAAGCTTCTCATAAACATTTTGAATAATATCAATCTTCGTCATTTCTTCCTCCGTCTTAACTTCTTATGACTATTCACCTCTTATTTTTGCACCGGTCAGTTGAACGGTGTTGCGCACAATCTTTTCGTGGACATTATTTACATCAAGATCAGTAAGTGTCTTATCCGGCGCGCGATACGAAAACCGCAAACCCAGACTTTTCTTTCCTTCGGGAAGACCTTTCCCTGCGTATATATCAAAAATACCAACATTTTCAAGCAAATCTTCTCTCTGACGCAAAACAATATCCAGCATGTAATCTGCTTCCACATTGGCATCGATTACAAAAGCCACATCTCTTGTTACTGCCGGATATTTGGATATCTCCTTATAATTAACAGCTCCGCTTATATGACCGGACAGAATATCGAGATTAATTTCAAACACATAGGAACTTATTTTTAAATCCATCTTATCTCGAACATCAGGATGGACCTCTCCTGCATAACCTATCTTCGTATTCCCCAAATAGATATTGCAGGACTTACCCGGATGTAAAAACGGCTCGGAATTTTCAGAACGGTAAAGGCAATTATTCAACTTCAAATCACAAAAAATATTGGCCAGACACCCTTTAATGTCATAGAAATCAGAGGTTGATTTTGCTCCCCATAAATCATCGCTTACCGCTCCGGACAAAAGCCCGGCCAGAACATTTCTTTCTTCGGGAAGTTTCCCTTCAGCCATTCGGAGGAATACTCTGCCTATTTCAAAAATCTTCAAATTAAAACAACCGTTATTGGCGTTCTTCTTTAGTGTATTGAGCAAGCCAAAAATCATCGTTGTCCGCATAACCGATTGATCTTCCGCCAGCGGATTTTTAATATGCACCAAACGGCGCCTGTCATCATGCTCCTTCAAACAAAGATAATCTACGGATGCCGGTGTAATAAAGCTATAGTTAATAACTTCCGTATAGCCGGTTCCAGTCAGAAGTTGCCGCATTCTTTCTTCCAAATCCAGACGAGGAACTATAGCCATTTCGGTAAGCGCAGCATTCGGCAATGTTACAGGTATACGGTCATATCCGTAAATACGGGCAATCTCTTCAATCAAGTCTATTTCCCGTGTTATATCGACCCTGGAAGAAGGCGGCGTAACATAATATTTACCTTTACCGGCTAATTTTATATCCATACCGAGGCTTCGCAAAATCCGGACAATATCTTTCCCCGTAACCGGCGTTCCGAGCATTTCATTAACTCTGGTCCTCCGCAGTGGAATATCCTTTGCCGTCAATACCTGCCGTGGATACTCGTCAATGTAATTCTTATAGACACTGCCGCCGGCAAGCTCGGCAATCAAAAAAGCCGCACGATCAAGCGCTCTTACCACTCCCTCAGGATCTATTCCCCGTTCAAAACGGAAAGCGGCGTCAGTAGGCATCGCCAGCTTTCTGGCCGAAGAGCGTATGGAAGAAGGATTAAAATAAGCGCTTTCCAAAAATACAATATTAGTATCATCCTTTACTTCCGAATTAAGCCCACCCATAATACCGGCGATGGCAACCGGTTTTACTCCGTCACAAATAAGCAAAGTATCGGCGGAAAGTTTGCGGCTCTTACCATCGAGGGAAATAAATTCTTCGTCTGGTTTTGACTTCCGCACGACGATCCGGCCTTCTTCCAGAAAACGGAAATCGAAAGAATGCAGCGGCTGCCCCATTTCCAGCATGACAAAGTTTGTTACATCCACAACATTGTTAATCGAGCGTAATCCTACGGCTTCCAATCTTGTTTTCATCCAGACTGGTGACGGACCGATTTTCACATTACCGATCATTCTTGCCGTGTAACGGGGACAAAAATCATCATCGATGATTTTGACGGAAGCTACCTGTTTGATATCAGTACCGGTCTCCCGGATATTAAATTGGGGTATTCTTAATTTTTTACCGGTAATTGCCGCCACTTCCCGGGCAATACCGATCATGCTTAGACAATCAGAGCGGTTGGGAGTTATTCCAATATCTAAAACCGTATCATCCAGATCAAGGGCTTCTCCGAGGGCTTTCCCCAAAACCATGCTCTGCGGCAGCTGCATAATACCTGATGTGTCGTCACCGACTTCCAGCTCCGCTTCCGAACAAAGCATTCCTTCCGATTTTTCACCACGTAATACCGATGATTTAATCGTATATCCTCCGGGTATTGTCGCTCCTATTTTCGCCAGAGGCACAACATCGCCGGCTTTAATGTTTTTTGCACCGCAGACTATGGGGTAAGTCTGACTGCCGTCTGTAACTTCACAAAGAGATAGTTTATCGGCTGACGGATGAGGCTTAACCGAAAGAATTTTTGCCACGACAACACCGCTGAAAGCCGGTTTAATTATCTTTATTTCCTCCACTTCCAGACCGGCCATAGTCAAAGCAGAAGCCAGTTCGGCGGCGGTTAAATCGACATCTACATAATCTTTGAGCCATTTGAGACTGACCAGCATAAAGAAAGGCTCTCCTAAAATTGTCTGACAAATCGGATATCGTTTTCAAAAAACAAACGGATGTCGGAAATACCGTATTTCAGCATGGCAATACGTTCCACACCCAGACCAAAGGCAAATCCCGTGTATATTTCCGGATCATAGCCGACATTCCGGAATACGGCCGGATCAACCATGCCGGAACCGAGAATTTCCAGCCAGCCGCTTTGTTTACATACACGGCAACCCCGTCCGCTGCACATTACGCAGCGAATATCTACTTCCGCAGATGGTTCGGTAAAAGGAAAAAAACTGGGACGGAAACGGAGTATTGTTTTCTCACCAAATACTTTCCTGAGAAATGCAGTTAAAATGCCTTTTAAATCGCCGAGAGTCACTCCGCGATCAACAAGCAACCCTTCCACCTGATGAAACATCGGCGTGTGGGAAATATCGGAATCCGGCCGGTAAACTCTACCGGGAGATAAAATCCGCACCGGCGGTTTCATCTTTTCCATTGTTCGTATCTGAACAGGCGACGTGTGTGTACGTAAAACCACATCTTCTTCGATATAAAACGTGTCCTGCATATCCCGCGCCGGATGATCCTGCGGAATATTCAGGGCTTCAAAATTGTAATAATCCAGCTCAACTTCCGGACCTTCGACAACGGAAAAACCAAAAGATGCAAAAATAGAGCAGATTTCACGGCGTACTTGAATTATTGGATGAATACGACCGCAGAACACACCCCGGCCCGGCAAAGTAACATCAATTTTTTCTTTGAGCAGGATATCTTCTTTTTTCCGGGTAGATTGCAGGCATAGGGCGCTGTCGATTTTACCGTTCAGAACTTCCTTAACTTCGTTACAGCGCTTCCCGAATATAGGCTTTTCGGCATCCGGAACCAGGGCAATGTTTCTTAAGACTCCGGTCAAAAGACCCTTGCGACCAAGATATTTTGTCTTAACAGCCAGAATCTGTTCTTCAGTTGCTGCACCCGCCAGCTCGGCAAGTGCATCTTTTTCCAGCTGTTGAAGCTCACTAATCATGCCGCCTGCTCGCCTTTTGCCACAACCACAACCTGGGCGAAACCATTAGGATCATTAACCGCAAGTTCCGCCAGTATTTTGCGATCCAATACAACACCGGATTTCTTCATTCCGTCAATTAAACGGCTGTAAGAAATATTATTGAGACGGGCTGCTGCGTTAATACGCGCAATCCAGAGCTGACGAAATTCTCTTTTCCTGGCTCTCCGGTCACGATAAGCATACTTCATAGCTTTGTTTACCGCTTCGGTAGCTGTCCTGAGCAGACGGCTGCGTGCTCCAAAGAAACCTTTAGCCAGTTTCAATATCTTTCTTCTTTTTTTACGGGCAGTAACGCCTCTTTTTACCCTAGACATTTCCTCTTTTCTCCTAATTAAACGAATATAATTACGTCTGCTCCCTGTTATAAATAGGGAATAAGCCTTCGAATTTCCTTGTAGTTGGCGGAATCAACCAGAGTGGCTTTCCTTAAAATTCTTTTTCTCTTTGTAGTTTTCTTAGTGAGGATATGACTGGCAAAAGCTTTGGAACGTTTCACCTTACCGTTAGCGGTCAGTGAAAAGCGTTTGGCAGCCCCTCGATGAGTTTTCAGTTTTGGCATGAAATCACCCCTTTAATTATCATTATTTTTTATTATTTTTTTGGTGAAACAACCATAACCATGTTACGGCCTTCCAGTCTGGGTTCCTGGTCAATAACACATTCATTGGCTAATTCACTCTTTATATCATCCATTATGCGGCGGCCAATCTCAGTGAAGGCAATCTCCCGCCCCCGGAACATCATCGATATTTTTACTTTATCGTTTTTTTCTAAAAATTTTTTAATTTGCTTAACTTTAACTTCTACGTCATGTTCCTCTGTTTTCGGCCGCAACCTTATCTCTTTTATACGAATTACCGTCTGACTCTTCTTGGCGTCGTGCTGCTTTTTATTTATCCGGTAGCGATACTTGCCGTAATCCATTATCTTGCAAACAGGCGGTTCGGCTGTAGGCGATACCTCCACTAAATCCAGCCCTACTCTTTCGGCATTATTTATTGCTTCATCCAGCGTAATAACTCCCAGCTGCTTGCCTTCTTCATTGATTACCCGCACGCTGGCCGACTTTATTTCCCTGTTGATTCTTAAATCTTTAACTATATATCACCTCCTGTAATACTTGCATCACCTGTATCTTAATGTCAAAACTAAAGTTTAGTTTTACATTTTTCCTGTACCAGTGCAACAAATTCATCAACTTTTAACGACCCTAAATTCTGGCCGTCTCTTGTTCGCGGAGCTACAGTACCGGCGGCCATTTCCTTATCGCCAATTACCAGCATATAAGGAATTTTCTGCATCTGGGCCTGACGAATTTTATACCCCAGTTTTTCATTTTCAAAATATTTTTCACAGCGAATCTCAGCGTCAAGAAGCTTATTATAGACTTCTTCCGCATAGGGTTTATGCTTATCAGTAACCGTCAGAAGAGTACATTGAACCGGCGCAAGCCAAACAGGAAACGCTCCTGCATAGTGTTCAATGAGAACCCCCATAAATCTTTCAATTGCTCCCAGAATAACTCTATGCAGCATAACCGGCCGGTGTTTCTCTCCATCAGCTCCGATATAACTCAATTCAAACCGCTCCGGAAGCGTGAAGTCACACTGAATTGTTGCACATTGCCATTTTCTTTTTAAGGCGTCCTTTAATTTAAAATCGATTTTGGGACCGTAAAATGCGCCATCTCCCTCGTTGATTTCATAATTTATCTTATTATCCTTGAGCGCATTCTCCAGAGCCGAGGTAGCCAGTTCCCAATCCGCATCCGACCCGATGGAATGTTCAGGTCTGGTGCTCAATTCAACATCATACTCAAATCCGAAAATTCCCATGGCATAATTTACAAAATCGGCAATTGCCCTTATCTCGGAATTCAGCTGTTCCGGGGTGCAAAGTATGTGAGCGTCATCCTGGGTGAATTGTCGGGCACGCATTAAACCATGTAATACACCGGTCTTTTCGTGCCGATGCACGGTTCCCAATTCAAAATAACGTAAAGGCAAATCGCGGTAGCTGCGAATCTTGGATTTATAAATAAGCATGTGGGAGAGGCAATTCATCGGTTTTATACCGTAAGCCTGTTCTTCTACCTCTGTAAAGTACATGTTTTCACGATAGTGATCAAAATGACCGGATTTTTTCCAGAGATCAACTTTGAGAATCTGCGGACCCATAACCATATCATAACCGCGTTTTAAGTGTTCTTTCCGCTCCCACTCCTCAATAATGTAGCGTAAAAGCATCCCTTTAGGGTGAAAAATTATAAGTCCCGGACCAGCTTCATCGTTAACCTGAAAAAGATCCAGCTCACGGCCAAGACGTCGATGATCCCTTTTTTTGGCTTCCTCTAATAAATTTAAATAATCATTGAGGGCGGATTCATCAGCAAAACCGGTACCATAAATACGTTGCAGCATTTTGTTTCTTTCATCGCCCCTCCAGTAAGCACCGGCAACGCTTAAAAGTTTGAAGGCTTTAATCATACCTGTTGCCGGGATATGAGGGCCACGGCATAAATCAACATAATCTCCCTGCTTGTAAAGGCTGACTGTTCTCACATCCGCAGGTAAATCGTTAATCAGTTCAACTTTATAATTTTCCCCCTTGCCAGCAAAGAAACTAACCGCCTTTTCCCGGGAGATCTCTTCACGGATAAAAGGGTAATTTGCTGCTGCTATTTCCTTCATCCGTTTCTCTATTTTGGCAAAGTCGTCGCTCGTAAAAGTTTCTTTATATTCAAAATCATAATAAAAACCATCTTCAATAGACGGTCCGATACTGACTTTAGTGCCGGGAAAAACATCCTGCACGGCTTGCGCCATCACATGGGAAATGCTGTGGCGCAAAACAGATAAACCTTCTTTGGATTTAATATCAATTAAGGCAAGCGGATCGTCTTTCTGAAGAGAACAACTCAAATCAACAGCCATGCCTCTGACTTTCACTGCCACGGTTGAGCTTAAAACATCTTTGTTCCAGGCAGAAAGAGCATCTTTAACAGTAATGCCTGCCGGGAATACAGCTTCATGCTTATCGGGAAAAGTAATTTTAATGTCCATAATTTATAAAATATATCCAAAATACATATAACTCATTTTAAAAGGGCATCACCATTTCGCTGATGCCCTTTCTTAGTCGGCATTTTCTCCAACCTACATTAAAAAAATGGTAGGCAAGCAGGGATTTGAACCCTGGACATCCACCGCGTCAGGATGGCGCTCTCCCCCTGAGCTACTTGCCTGTAAATAAACCATTTCAGAATTTTGCTCTACTAGCAGCAAAACACCACTGTGTCAAGTAAATATCTTATTTTTTAACCTCTTTTACGGTAGCTGAGTTGATAAATTTTACACCCCGGGCTATGTATGTTAATCCGGAAATAACAGTAAACAAACCTGTCAACCAGCAAAGAATCATTATCCAGTCGTAACTGATATCGCGACAGACCGCCTGAAACAATAAGGCTAAAAAAATTGTGCCTACTTGTAAAACAGTGGTTACTTTCCCAACAAAAGCCGGTTTTACAACGTAAGGTATTGATATAATTGATAATATTGCGATTCCCAACAGTATAATAAAGTCACGGCTTAAAACTATAACCGTAAGCCAACTGGGAATAATACCTAAAATTGATAACGTTACAAAACTTGCCGTAAGCAGTAATTTATCGGCAATTGGATCCAGATACGCCCCCAAAACAGTCTGGCGGTTCAAAAGTCTGGCCAGAGTACCATCCAGAGCATCGGTCAATCCAGCCAGAGCAAAAGTCAAGAGAGCTTTACCATACGAACCCTGAATCAGAAATATGACCACAAACGGGACAAGAATAATGCGCAATAAAGATAGAAAATTAGGTATATTCATTTAAGAAAGTGAGCTTTTCAATCCGCTTTATTATTTATTGTCTCTAGATTTATTCCAATCCACCCATTCATCTTTGTCTTCTGCTTCTGTAAAATCCTTGGGCTCTTCAGCCGTACCATTCGACTTAATACGAATTTGCTGCATTGATTTCACGATATAAACCCACTCCTCCATGGAAACAGGCTTCGGACCGGCAACAGCCGTAGGCCCTGCAACGGGCTTAGGAGGCCCGGTAACGGGAGCTTTTTGATCTTGTTGTACGGCAGCGGCGGCAACGCTTACTTCTCCGTCATAAACCTTGACCAGAGCTGATTTATCATCTTCAACATTCATACGGTACACGGTACCGCGAACTCCGGCAACAGCATTTTCACAGGAAATTTCAAAACCGCCTTTGCTACCCAGGGCCTTACGCACATTTGACCAGATTTTTCCAACGGACATGAAAATTTTCACATTCCGCTTACCGGTAGTACCGGCATCAACCTGCATCAGCTTAAAGCGCGTATTATCGGCAAAACGGACGATACTGTTATCAGGCAGCAGCAGTTCCATTCGGCTTTTATCTCCCGTAGAGATTTCACAGCCTGGTTTTAGCGAACTATTAGCCTTCAATTTTACGGCAGCTTTTTGTCCCGGACAAACAGCACTGGCTGTACCTTCCAGTACAGTAACCTTAGCCTCTCCTTTAGCCATTTTAACCACAATCGGCTGCTTGGCATAAGCGCAGGTGGAAAAGGCACATATAATAAGGAAACTTAATATTATTTGCATACTTTTTTTCATAAACAGCTCCATTAGTCTCTCAAAATATATTCGGGCGGCTTTCCCCAAAGCAAGATAATTAATTATATTCTTATCCGTTTAAGTTCGGCCCGTCCGGCAATGTTTCCAAAACTTTATTGACAACTTCTTCCATTACTGTTTCGAAAGCTTCATAGGACTTCATTTCCAGACTCTTGCTCATTAAATCAAAGCTCCTGGAGGTAGAACCGTACTCGGCATTCCAAAGAACATCACCGGTCTGTGTGCTGCGCAACTCACAGCTTGCGGCAACCGTGACCGGAGCGTAAAATAAACCCGCCGCGCGTTTGCCTTCCGTAAGAGTACAGTACATTACAGCGTCAGCATCAACCAACTCTTTTACAACCTGCGGTGCCACCACACCTGTCTCTTTTTTACTTTCATTTTTGTAAAAAGTATCTAATTTTTTGTCGATTACTTCCAAGGGAAGCTTGGTATATCCCTTAAAATAAAGCTCATCGAATATTTTAGATCTTAATAATTGCGGTGCTTTAAAATCAGAAGTTCTATTTTCAACAGGCAGTACGGCTATCACTCTGGCCGTATTTTTCTCAAAATCTTTTTTCAGTGTATGCGGTGCTTTGGAAGCGCATCCAACTACCAATAGTATTCCTCCAACAACCATTAATATCATTTGGTATTTGTATGTTTTCATTATCCTCCTTCTCCCTGCAAAAGATTGATTGTTATCTGACTGTTATTTACCTGCTCGTCTTCCAGCACATACCGGCCGGTACCTGCCAGTTCATCAGCCAAATCCCGCACCGACCCTGAAATTCTTATCTCCAAATAAGCCTGCTGCCATTTGAAAGATCGTGGATAAATGCTTTTTACAATCTTAGTTCTCTTTTTCAGAAATTCTTTTAAGTATATAAAATCAGAATATCTTTTTAACCCATTAACATTTAAAAGGACAATAATATCATTTTTCTCTTCATCAGATATGGAAAGGAAACCTCTTCTGGCAAGATCGTTTTTCAGGCTGAATAATTCAACAGCGACATTTACAGTAACAAAATAAGTTTCCGTTTGTTTATTTTCCGTCGTAATTTTATAATTATTTATATATTTATCCTGTTTCTCAATAATTTCGTTTTTAACAGGAAGAAATTTTTCATCTTTAACCGAAAGCGGCAATAAAACGGATATTGCTTCAAGAATTGCTCTTTGCAATGCCGACTGGACTGCTCCGTCCCGGGCAGCGGCAATATCGTTTTGATTGATTGCCGCATTGCCTTCCGCTTCGAAAATAAAAACACCGGCATTACTCTGCGCAAAAGCGGAAGCGCAACAGAAAAAAATAAAAATAAAAACTGTTGCAGACAAATGTTTTCTCATAGGTTAATCAGTCGTCTTCGATCCGTCTGAACTTAACTTTTTTAATTTATCAATTTCTTCCCGGATAACTTTTTCGGCAACTTCCGGAATTATTTCCCGGGCAATTTTTTCAGCTATCGCCGTTGCCCGTTTGATAATTTCTTCATTAAGATTACTTACCGCCAACTGATCTTCGGCAACATCAACCAGTTCATGTATGTATTTATCACTTTTAGCTATTCGCTCATAGCCACGGCCGTCAACAATAATAACCTCCTGATTATTTCTGCCGTTTCGTTCCTCATAAACCTCTGTTAAGTCATAAATTTTTTTATTGTCTGCCGTTGTTGAATCCACAGCCATGAATTAATCCCCCGCAAGGTAGATAACTTTAAAAGACCTTTGCTAATACAGGTATTTTATAATTCATTGAGTTACCACAGTGTTATGAACAGTTCAAGTAATATATAAAGTTGATTTTATCGCACAAAATCTGAAATTTTATGACCGTAATTTAACAGCCAGGTCATAAACTTTTTTTCTGGACAAACCGGTTTGCTGCACAACTTCAGCAACTGCATCGCGCAATGATATTTTCTTGTCATTCCAGAGCTGTAGCAGTTTATTCTCAATTTCTTCGTCGGTAACGACTATTGTTTCTTTTTCTTTTCCTTTAACGACGATCGTAAATTCTCCCCTTGTTTTTCCCTGTATCCCGTTTTCAAGGAATTTTGAAATTTTAGCGGATTGAATTTCTTCAAATATTTTAGTTAATTCACGTCCAACAACAATCTCACGATCCCCCAGTACATCGTACATATCACGAAGTGCCGCCAAATATCTTGCCGGAGACTCATAAAAAACGGACGTTTTTATTTCTTCCCGGAGTTCTTCTAAAAATTTTCTTCTTTTATTCTCTTTCGCCGGTAAAAATCCGCAAAACACGAAATTGTCGGCGGGGAAACCGGATACGCTTAAAGCCGTAATAACAGCAGATGCTCCGGGAACTGGAATAACACGAATATTTTCTGCATGTGCCAATTTAACCAGATGATAACCGGGATCGGAAATGCCGGGAGTGCCGGCATCGGTAACATAAGCGGCACTCAGGCCGGATTTGATTTTCGCAATGATGATCGAACTTTTTTCTTTTTCATTGTGTTCATGAAGACTGATGAGATGAGTCGTTATCTCATATGCACAGAGCAGTTTTCTGGTATGACGTGTATCTTCGGCGGCAATGAGACTTACCTCTTTGAGTATCCGCAGGGCACGCAAGGTAATATCTTCCAAATTGCCTATAGGTGTCGCCACAACATAGAGAATGCCGGAATTGTCGTCGTTAGTCGTCATAAAACCTTTTTTATGTTGACATCTACATCTTCTTTCAGGTTTAATACCAAAGTATAAACAAAATTACCATAACGAACAAGTCCAGGGCCAATAAATTAATATGACAAAGCACATACTTATTACCGGCGGTGCCGGTTTTCTCGGTTCCCATCTTTGTGAACGGCTGCTTAATGAAGGACACGAAATTGTTTGCCTCGATAACTTTTATACCGGCACTATGGAAAACATCAGTCATCTTTCGACCAATTCGCATTTTGAGTTGATCCGCCACGACATCGTTGATCCCGTATACATGGATGTTGAAGAAATATATAATCTGGCCTGTCCGGCATCCCCGGTGCATTATCAATTCAATCCCATTAAAACCATTAAAACCAATGTAATGGGAGCAATCAATGTTTTGGGAATCGCCAAAAGAACAAAAGCAAAGGTTCTCCAAGCTTCCACGTCCGAAATTTACGGTGATCCTGAAGTACATCCTCAAAAAGAATCCTATTGGGGCAGAGTAAATCCCATTGGTATCCGTAGCTGTTACGATGAAGGGAAAAGAGCGGCGGAATGCCTGATGATGGACTACCGGCGACAAAACAATGTCAATACTAAAATAGTCAGAATTTTCAATACTTATGGCCCACGAATGGCTGTAAATGACGGTCGGGTCGTCAGCAATTTTATTATTCAAGCCCTGAGGGGTAAAGACATTACCGTATACGGCGACGGTTCTCATACCCGCTCTTTCTGTTATGTAGATGATTTAATAGACGGACTCGTCCGGATGATGAATTCACCCGACGATTTTTATGGTCCGGTTAACCTTGGTAACCCTGGTGAATTTACAATTTTGGAATTGGCCAAATTAATTATTCGTTTAACGAACAGTCCTGCAAAGATTATCCATCAGTCTCTGCCGGCTGATGATCCGACTCAACGCAAGCCGGATATAAGTCTGGCAGAAAAAAAGCTGGGCTGGATCCCGAAAATTGAATTGGAAAAAGGATTGACCGACACCATCAAGTATTTTCGTAACACCTTGAAAATCTCTTAATTACCGGAGGAATATTGGAAAGATGAACATCAAGAAAAAAATTCTTTGTATCGGAGCCGGTTATGTGGGCGGACCTTCAATGGCCATGATCGCATACAAATGCCCTGATTATCGGGTGACCGTAGTCGATATCAGTCATGAACGTATTGATGCCTGGAATTCCTCCGAATTGCCGGTTTATGAACCGGGTCTTGATGAAATTGTTCGAAAAACCCGCGGTAAGAATTTATTTTTTGCCAGGGATATTGAAAATCAGATTAAAGAAAACGATATTATTTTTGTCAGCGTAAATACGCCGACAAAAATGTTCGGCACAGGAGCAGGAATGGCCGCCGATCTGCAATACTGGGAAAAGACCGCACGACAAATCTTAGAGCACTCCCGCTCATCAAAAATTGTTATCGAGAAAAGCACTCTGCCGGTTAAAACGGCACTGGCCATGGAAAGGATATTAAGTTCGGCCAAAGGAAAGATTTCCTTTGAAGTCCTCTCCAACCCCGAATTTATGGCTGAAGGCACGGCAATGAACGATCTGGAAAACCCCGACCGGATTCTGATAGGCTCCCGGGAAACAAAAAGCGGTTTGAAAGCCCGGGCGGAGCTCAGCGATATTTATGCCCGCTGGATCCCCAAAGATAAAATAATAACATCCAATATATGGAGTAGTGAACTTTCCAAGCTGGTCGCCAATGCTTTTTTGGCTCAACGGGTTTCCTCAATCAACGCCGTCTCCGCATTGTGCGAAAAAGCCGACGCTGACGTAACAGAAGTAGCCCGCGCCGTGGGAATGGATAGTCGCATAGGCTCTAAATTCCTTAATGCCAGCATCGGCTTTGGCGGTTCCTGCTTTAAAAAAGATATTTTGAATCTTGTCTATCTCTGCAATTACTATGGATTGCCGGAAGTAGCAAGTTATTGGGAAAGTGTCGTAAAAATCAATGAGTATCAGCAGGAACGATTTATTGCCAATATTCTCAGTTCCATGTTCAACACCCTGGCCGGGAAAAAAATCTGTATTCTGGGCTTTGCCTTTAAAGCTGATACCGGTGATACACGGGAAAGCCCGGCAATCCACATCACTCACCGATTACTCGCGGAACATGCCCAGGTAATTATTTCCGATCCGAAAGCCCTGAAAAATGCGGCCTTTGATCTTAAAGATGAAAACGGGGAAATTACTTATACGGAAGATCCTTATCGCGCTGCCTCCGGCTGTCATGCTTTGGCCCTATTGACCGACTGGAATTTATACAGGAAGCTGGATTATAAGAAAATATACAAATCGATGATTAAACCGGCTTTTCTTTTTGACGGTCGGAATATTCTCGACCATAAAAAATGTTTTAAGATCGGCTTTAATGTCTATCCAATCGGCAAGCCGGCGCTGAGTCACTTTAAGGTTTCACCGGATGCTTAGTTCGCAATAACATCAAAAGCATTTTGTATTAATTTAATTTCCGGCCCGCAAGGCAGGAGCGTAATCGCTATTACGTCAAAACGGGCGTTGATTTCGGTAAGTTTCTTTTTCTGCAGATACCATAAAGCCAACTGCGACATCTTTCTCTGTTTTTTTGTATTGACAGCCTGTTCGGGATAGCCCAATTCCCGCGATTTCCTGGTTTTAACTTCGATAAAAACAATTTCGCCTGTTTTTTCCCGGGCAACAATATCAATTTCACCCAGAGGACAACGAAAGTTAGTTTCACAAATGCGGTAGCCGTTTTTTTTCAAAAAAGCCGCCGCAATTCTCTCCCCTTCTTTTCCGGTAGCTATTTTTGTTTTATCTTTCATTTGCTAAAATAAGTCCAGAGAGGTTTGGTTTACATTCAGACTTTTTACATGGAATGTTTTCCGATGTATTTTACACAGACCGAACTCTTTTATGGCGTCACGATGTTCTTTTGTCCCATAACCTTTATTGCGTAGAAAATTATACTGGGGAAACTGGCGATGATACATTTCCATAATCCGGTCACGGGAAACCTTGGCAATTATTGATGCGGCGGCAATGGAAACACTCAAAGCATCACCTCTTACCAGCGGTTTTTGTGCTATACGGAAAGGAATTCTGTGCAGCCCGTCAATTAAAAGAAAGTCCGGCGGGCAGGAGAGTTCCAAAACCGCCTCACGCATGGACACCAGGGAAGCCTGTAGAACATTAATACGATCGATCACATCAGCTTCGGCTATACCGACACCAACGGCAATTGCTTCCCGGTTGATGACATCATATAGTATTTCTCTTTTTCGGGCGGGAACTTTTTTGGAATCGTTAATCTCTTTATTGTAATAACCGGAAGGAAAGATTACGGCCGCAGCAACAACAGGACCAGCCAAAGGCCCTCGGCCTGCTTCATCAATACCGGCAATAACCTTGTAACCTTCTTGGTAGGCAAGCTTTTCAAATGTGTCCATTGGAAACTCGGTAAATGAGCAGGCCTTTTATTTTCCGGCTTTTTTCGGCAAGGACAACCAACAAATTGCCTTCATTTTCTGATACAGACAGCGGCACGAAATGCAAAAAAGATTTTTCAACATTCCCCCGACGCCCCGGGTATCCGGATGAACACAAATTATTATTAATTATTCGCCTGTTCTTTAATCCTTGCTTTTTTACCACGTAAACTTCTTAAGTAGTAAAGGCGAGATCTATGTACCTTCCCCCGTGTAACAACCTCAATCCGGTCAATAACCGGCGAATGCAAAGGGAAGGTTCTTTCTACACCGATACCGTAAGAAACTTTTCTGACTGTAAAATTGGCACGGCTGCTGCCACGCCGCTTGCGGATTACCACACCTTCAAAAGCCTGAATTCTTTGTTTCTGGCCTTCGATGATTCGCACATATACTTTAACCGTGTCACCGGCCTTAAAACCGGGAATATCTCCCCTCATGTGTTCTTTTTCGATCATTTCCACAATATTCATTTTATATTTCCTCCTGCCACACTGGCATTAATTATTTTATTTAATCTTTCATTATCCGGTCAATGATTATGGCTGCCGCCGACCTCACCGCCAGATGATTGTAATTTCCAACACCACGCACCGGCTCCAATCGGTAATCGGCCTGCTTAACTATTTCTTCGGAAATCCCCCATCCTGTACCAAAAATTATCAGATAAGGCAAATTATCATTTCTCATCGTTTTTTTCAGATCGGCATAAGACAAAAATCCTTCTTTAAAGTTAGCACCGGTAACAACTGTTCGTGGCGGAGAACCTGACTGCAAGGCTATTTCAGCTTTGACCTCTTCAAGATTTGCCTTAAATCTGACCAGTTCAAAAGCCTCCCGGCGTGACGGATTGAAAATCGCTCCATAACCCCGGCTCCAGTGGCTGATAATTTCACAGGCCAGATCTCTCTGGGCGGAAAGCGGATTAACCACAAAAAAATTTTGCACGCCGTATGTTTTCGCCAATCTGGCTATATCATGAATATCCATATTGGCAATAGCAGTGGTCACTATCTCGCCTTTTTTATTATAAACCGGATAATGTAAAAGAGCTATGTAAAGCATAAACGCTTTATCCGTTCGCAAACAGGAAAAATATTCCGCCTGAAAAAAAAGTTGCTTCTATTACCTCAATCTCTTCTTAAAATCAAGACTTTATGTATCTTCAATTTTAATTTGAGCCAACTTCTTCTTATCTTCGTCAGATAACATAATTTTTTGGAGTAAATCCGGCCGGCGCTTATATGTTCTTTTCAGTGATTCATATCTGCGCCAGCGTTCAATTTCGGCATGATTCCCGGACATTAGCACCTCCGGTACACTCAATCCCTTGTATTCCGGCGGCCTGGTATACTGCGGATACTCCAGAAGCCCATTCGTAAATGATTCACAGCATGACGACTCGGCATTACCCAAAACTCCGGGAACAAGACGGGAAATCGCATCTATCAGGATCATGGCGGAAAGTTCGCCACCGGTCAAAATAAAATCGCCGATGGATATTTCACGGTCAACCAGATGCGTTCTTATTCTCTCATCAACGCCTTCATAGCGGCCGCAAATAAGAACAATTTGTGTTTGGCGGGCCAGCTCAGCGGCAATTTTTTGATTAAATGTTTCTCCTTGCGGAGTCATTAAAACAACATGAGATTCTCCGCTTTCTCTTTTAATTTCAGAAAGAGCCCTTTCCACCGGTTCTACTTTCATCACCATACCGCAACCACCACCATAGGGAGCGTCATCAGTCATTTTGTGCTTATCGGAAGTCCAGTTGCGGATATCATGCAGACAAACAGTTATCAGACCTTTTTCCTGAGCTTTTTTCAACAGGCTGAAACTAAGTGGCGACAAAAACATATCCGGAAAAATGGAAAGGACATCAAATTTAATCACCTTTAAAGTCCTTCCAGTAATCTTACCGTCATAATTTTTTTATCAAGATCTATAAACCGGATTACATCGGCAATGGCCGGCAGAAGAATTTCTCTTTGCCCTTTGCAGACATAGACATCATTACCACCCGTCGGGAAAATTGATTCGATCCGGCCAAGATGTTCTCCTTCTTCACTATATACGTCGAGCCCGACAATATCCCGACAGTAATATTCTCCTTCCGGCAGATTTCTGAGCATATCCCGGGGTATCATTACTTTATACCCGACTAATTTTTTAGCCGAATCTATGTCTGCAACATCTTTCAGATCGAGAAGGAAAAATTTACCGGATGACCACAACTTCCTGAGAACGTGACTTTTCTTCTGCCCCTGCTTGTCCTCAAGATAAACAATTTCGAGACCGGGAAGAATATTTTTCGTCTCCAGTTGTGTCCAAACCTTTAGACACCCATGGAGACCGCGGGTTTTTACGATCTCACCAATAACAAAGAGATCCATTTTTTATTCAATTATTTCCAAAACTGCCCGTTTGTGAACTTTAGTTGAAGCGGCACTTAAAATTGTGCGAATAGCCTTTGCAGTTCTGCCCTGTTTTCCAATGACTTTACCCAAATCTTCCTTTGCCACACGTAATTCAATGACGGATGTTTGTTCACCAACAACTTCCGTCACTTCAACCTTATCCGGATTATCCACTAAAGACTGAGCTACATACTTGATCAACTCTTTCATCACAACAACCTCCACAGATTTTGGTTAGTTCTTTCGGGAAAATCACTATAATTTAACGATTCACATTAATATTAGGCTCTGCAAAACCGCCATTCTGCTTCATCATTGATCAAAACGCCGACGTAAATCTTATTTTACCCTTGCTTCGATACCCTTTGCTTTCAATAAGTTCGAAACAGTTAAGGTTGCTTTGGCACCTTTGGACAACCAATTCCGTACACGGTCTTCCTTCAAATTTATTTCTGCCGGATTCTTTTTGGGATCATAATTGCCTAAAATTTCCAAAAACTTCCCATCACGAGGGAAATCCACATCCGCCGCCACGATACGATAATAGGGTTTGCTTTTTGCACCCGCACGAGTAAGCCTGATTTTAACCGCCATTGATTTTAAATAAAACCTCCTTCAGAATAATTTTTACCTCAATTTTTTATCACAGTTTTTTTTAATTTAAAAGGGAAAATTCCGCATTAAAGATCGAATACCGCCTTTATTACTAAATTTTTTCATCATTTTTCTAATATCAACATAGTTTTTCAGTAGTTTGTTCACATCCTGAACAGAAGTGCCACTGCCTAAAGCAATCCTTTTTCGTCGTCGACCGTCTATGCACAAGTAATTTAAACGTTCCTTCTTTGTCATGGAATCAATAATAGCCGTAATTTTTATTAATTCCTTATCATCAGGTTCCACATTTTTCAGAGCTTTGACCTTGTTCAGCCCCGGAATCATTCCCAGTACGTCTTTGAGCGATCCCATTTTCCTCATTTGCGTCAACTGATTACGAAAATCTTCCAGAGAAAATTCGTTTTTCCTGATTTTCTTTTGCAATTGCAGGGATTCTTTTTCATCGACGTTGGCCTGAGCTTTTTCGACCAGGCTCAAAATGTCCCCCATACCAAGAATCCGGGAGGCCATTCTTTCCGGATGAAAGACTTCCAGGGCATCGACCTTTTCTCCAATCCCCACAAATTTTATCGGTTTCCCGACTACTGCCTGTAGTGAAAGAGCAGCACCACCGCGGGCATCACCATCCATTTTGGTCATGATAATACCGTCAATGCCGATCAGATCGTTAAATTTACTCCCGACATTGACAGCATCCTGGCCGGTCATGGCATCGGCAACATAAAGAATCTCCGCCGGATTGACACCGGCTTTGATATTTTTGAGTTCATCCATGAGCGCCTCGTCGATATGCAAACGACCGGCGGTATCGATTATAACAACTTCACAACCTTCTCTTTTGGCCTCTTCAACAGCCTGAACACATATTTCTACCGGATTTTTCAGATTGCCTGCAGCAAAAACACCGGCATTTATTTGCCGGCCTAAAACGGCAAGTTGTTCCATCGCCGCCGGTCGGTAAACATCCGCCGAAACCAGATAGACTTTTTTCTCCCGCGACAACAGCCGCGCCAGTTTAACAGCAGTTGTTGTTTTACCGCAGCCTTGTAAACCAACGAGCATCAACGGAGCCGGAATCCGGGCACCGAATTTGATATTGGTATTGACTCCGCCCATGAGTTTAACCAGCTGGTCATGAACAATTTTTACTACCTGTTGCCCGGGAGTAATGCTGTCAAGAACTTCCCGGCCGACCGCCTTGATGCGAACATCTTCAATAAAATCCTTAACAACTTTGAAGTTAACATCAGCTTCCAGAAGAGCAATACGGATTTCCTTGAGAGCGACATTGACGCTTTCCTCATTTAATATCCCCCGCCCTTTCAGCTTCTTAAAAATACCTTCCAGCTTTTCCGATAGATTTTCAAACATATCAAATTAAACCCGATTTCATTTTTTAGTTACTTGCAGTATCCATACGCCGGACAATGCAGCTCGCGCCTGTTTTACCGGAAATTTTTTCGGCGGCCGCCTGCGCCTGATTTTTACCGGCAAAACCGTCAATGACAACACGAAACCACTTCCCTTTTCCGGGAACACTGTTTTCTACTATCCGCGGTGCATAACCCATCAATGATAATTTTTTTCCCATGGCGTCAGCTTTAGTTTTGTCTTTCAAAGAGGCTACCTGGATGGAATATTTTTTTGCGCCTGCTACGGCCGTCTCGGCTTCTTTGATCTTAGCTTCGATTTCATCTCCGGAAGTTTCAGCAGGTCCCGGTGGAATCTGTTTATTCTTTACTTCCGGATTAGGAACTACAGGGACCAAACCGGTTTCATTTCGTGATTGCTGCAGAAGCGACGGTGCTGCCGGCTTTTCCATAGCAGTTTTTTTATCCGGAATCGGTTGTTCTTTAGCCACACCCTTCTTGCTGGTTAATGTGTTGTAAAAAGTAAGATCAACATCTTCGGCTTTGGGTGTCTGATCTTGTCCTGCTCTATTTACGGAAGTACTTTGGGCGACTTTCATTTTCGCCGGGCGCCAGACAAGCGCAAGCAGCCGCTGAGGCAAGGAAGCTATTTTTTCCGGATAACTATCAATATTTTTCCCTACGGCAATGCCAAAGAGAAAAGTACAGCACAAAAGTGCGGTTACCCCGACTATTACTATCACCACACCTGTTTTTCCCAATTTTAATTCAAAATTTTTAACATTATCGGACGCCATAGTCAGCTACCTTGTAGATATCTCTGAAGTCGTCAATATCATATTCCGCTTTTAAATCAAAGATGATATCAAGGCGGCAAGAAAGAAGCGATGTAAATGTATATTCCCATACGCTGAGGAGGTTGAAATTACATTTTTTCCGGTGCACCCACACCCAAAATATTCAAGGCATTTCTAAAAACTATAAGAACGGTTCTCAACAGAAAAAGTCTGGCCGCGGTTAGTTTTTCGTTTTCGGAAATAACTTTGTTCTTATTATAATAGCTGTGAAAAATACCGGCCAGTTCATTCAAATAAAAAGTGATGCGGTGCGGCTCAAGAGTTCTTGCCGCCCCTTCAATCATCTCCGGATATTTCGCCATCATTTTCATTAAATTGATTTCTTCCTGTTCCCGAAGAAGCGCCGGATCAATATCTTTATACTCCGGAAGTGCAATCCCGCGTTCCTCGGCCATTTTCAAAATACTACAGATACGGGCATGAGCATACTGGACGTAATAAACGGGATTTTCATTAGATTGCTTTTTGGCCACTTCCAGATCGAAATCGAGATGGCTGTCGGATCTCCGCATCAGAAAATTATAACGGGCGGCATCTTTGCCTACTTCATCAAGGACTTCCCGCAGTGTCACAAATTCGCCTGATCGGGTGGACATGGCCACCGGCTCTCCGGCACGCAACAGATTCACCAGTTGCACCAGAATAATTTTCAAAGAACTTTTATCCTGACCCAGCGCCTGAATTCCAGACCAGAGCCTCGGCATATAGCCGTGATGATCAGCACCCCAGATATCAACAATCATCTTATAACCACGGGCATACTTATTTTTATGATAAGCAATATCGGCTGCAAAATATGTCGGATCGCCATTCTTGCGGACTACGACACGATCTTTTTCATCATTATACATCGTCGTCTTAAACCATAGCGTTTCACCGTCGGAATAAATAAAGCCCTGTTTTTGCAACGAATCAAGCAGTTCCGCTACGCCGTCATCCTTATATAATTCCCGTTCGCTGAAATAATTGTCAAAAAACACCCCGAAATCACGCAGGTCGTCTTTAATTCCCTCCAGAATAACTCCGCCGGCAACTCCCGTAAAATAACGGATCGTCGCCTCTTCATCCGAGATCAGGTATTTATTACCTTCCTTTTTCATGATATCGCCGGCAATGTCTTTGATATAATCGCCACGATAACAATTTTCAGGAAATTCAATTTTTTCACCGAAAAGCTCCCGGTAACGATAAAGCACGGATTTACCGAGATTATTCATCTGATTGCCCGCATCATTGATATAGTATTCCTTATCCACAGCATAGCCGGCATTTTTGAGCAGATTAGCCACAACATCCCCCACCACCGCACCCCGGGCATGTCCGATATGCAAAGGACCGGTGGGATTGGCGCTCACAAACTCCACCTGCACTTTTTGGGCACCGCCGATATCCAGGCGGCCGTATTCTTCATTTTTTTCCTGAATAATTTGCAAAGTATTCTGCCAGACGCTATTTTTAATATAAAAGTTAATAAAACCGGGTCCGGCAATTTGCGTCTTTTCCAAAATATTTCCCGGATCAACTAAGTTTGCCTCAATAACTGCGGCGATTTTTCGTGGATTCTGTTTGACCTGCGCGGCGGAAATCATGGCGATATTGGATGCATAATCGCCATGCTCAGGGTTTCCGGGGACCTCCACCTCAATGCCGCCGGGCAAGTTAATTTCCGGCAATAGACCGCGGCTTATACAATCACGGATTGTATCAGAAAGTATTCGAGCAATTTTATTTTTCATGAAAATTTAATTCAATCCTTTCCCGCAAACAATGTTTTATGGAACAAATTCTATAAATTCCAAATTACTCAGCATTGCCCAAGAGTAAGTGCAAGCCATAATCGAAATTAAAAAAAAGTGACAAACCGCAATTTTCTGCTGTTTGTCACCGGATTCTTGCCTGGAACAAGTGTTTTGTTCTAAGAGTTTTTCTCCCTCTTTACGGCATCGTCAATATCTTTATCTTTAATGGACAAATCGCGCGAATAATCGGGGCAATGAACATTACCGGAAGCGTCGGTGGCAACACTAAAACGCTTTTGGCAATTGGCCCTCCAGGCACAAATTACACAATATTTTTTCTCGGTACCCATAATGTTTTTCACCACATAAATCAGTTAATTGGAAAGTCACAGTACAAACATATCCATTTTATGTCAAGAAATTTTGTTTTCCTCTTTTGTATCAAGGCTGAACCCGCAGATCATGCCAGTATAGCAGGTTGCTGCGATTCAGATTCTGGGAAGAAGGCGGATCAATGTTCTGCGTATGGGCGCCAGTCCCGGACCCTTCACTTGTCGAGGCGTAAATATTGGTGCCACCGTAAGGATTGAGCGATATAACCGGCGCCGACGGAATTCCGCTGCCGATAACAGTGGATCGGGCGCCGCTGTCGAACATTCCCGCCCCGCTTTTATAATCCACCGCCCACAAAGAAGCTTCACCGCCGCTTGCACAGGGATCGCTGGCGCTTGCCGGATTATAAGTGGTGAAATACAAAATACCCTGAAACACAGTCGGCTCGGCAAGAATCTTCTGGCCGGAACCTGTTAAATTGATATACCAGCCGGCTTTGGTGGACGTACTGCTGTAAGTACCTGTCGTAATATTATCGAGATCGCTGATCGTGTATTTGGTTGCGCGATCGTTGTCTTTCACCCCATACATTTTTTCCTGCGCGTTCGAGGCAGTAGGATCGGTTATATCACCGGTACCGAAATACACCCACATATTACCCAGATCATCCTTTGCTACGGTAGGCATTGTATAGATAGGCCGGATATTGCCGGATGAAGCTTCGTAGAGCATTCCACCGCTCCAGTTGGAAGTCCCGCAGCTCGCATCACTTCCCAGACAGAATTTAAAACGCCAGACATCGCCGCCCAGATCACCGATGTAGGCGGTATCGACAAAGCCATCGTTGTCGGTATCAATGAGCGCTGCCGGGCCCGCCAGAGAGTAATCCATATCACCGTTCACAGTGCCGTCGGGACCGCTATGAGTATATTTCCAGATTATGGCGCCGGTGCTTAAATTAACCACATAAAATCCCTTGCCGCGTGTGTCGCAGGTTCCTCCGCCTTTACAGTCAGTTCCGGCATAGCCGGCGCCGATAAAGCCTACCCATTTTTCATTGCCGTCTATCTTGACGCGTCCCATAATCATTTTGCTCCACGGCTGACCCAGGTGGCCTCCTTCCGTCGCCGTCAGGGCCGTTGTACCGCCCAGGTGCCACATAAATGTGGGCGCATTTAAAGTCTCGGTAATGTCGAAAGCATAGTATCCGCAATAATAGGGATAGGTTGACGAATAAGTGGAATTAACTCCCGAAGCACAGGAAGCAGAAGAACTCCACAGGTGAGTTGTCCCGCCGCGCCCCAGAGCAAATGTCAGCAAAGTATGCCAGTCGCTCGCCGATTTGGTTGCCCCGCTCCCGCTGCCCAACCAGACATCGCTTGCCGATATGGGACCATCCACAAAGTACTGATGCCCCAGAGAAGTGGGGTGAGTGGAGTGCGCAATCGTCGTCAATTTTGTCAGCAAATTGGGCGGTATAAAACTCCACAGTTCGCTCCCGCCGCCGACTGATGATTCTCCGGCTTTGAAAGCATGGAATTGTCCGTCATTGGCACCGGCCAGAATCAATCTTTTACCGCTCGATGACGGCCGATCATGGTTCGCGCGATGTGTATCAAAAGCCTTGGTATCGGCTGTATCAATCCGGTCGTAAAAATAAGGCGATGGTGTTCCGATGGTCACAGGAGAACTATGATAAATATCTCCCAGTTTCCATCCGGCGTTGGCGCCGCTTTGTTCACCGCCGCGGATAAAATTTATTATCGCGAGCCTCGTAGCATCGGTTGTAACACCCAGATCGGCCATCGTAATATTGGTGGAATTAAAAAGCATCAATTTCGACACGCCATCGGCGGGATCGATTTTGTAAGTATACATCACCCTGGTCGTCGCATCCCTGGTGTCCAGAATGGAACCTGCATCCCAATCCGCAGTTGCCGCAATGTCTCCTGCTTCATCGATGGAATATCTTTTCAGATGGCCGACCCAGAAAGGATCATTATTGGGCGCAAGCGAAGGAGTAAAGGATGCTTCATAGAGATAATTTTCGTCAATCGTCCGGACGGCCTGGATGGATGACTGCGTAAAGGAGTAAGTAGCCTCGCGGATGGTGCTGATGGCGGAGCGCAAAGCAGTAGTTAAATCGTCGGCGTTGGCCGCGAGAAAGGCATAACCGGAAAGAGACAGATAGCCCGGATCGCTGTTGGTCGCCTTGAAGTGACTGGTAGAGCTTCCGCAATCTGATTTTGTTTCCGTGGCGGTATCGGTCTGACAGGCTGTGATCGTAGCGGGGTCGTAAGCCGATTCGCTGCCGGAATTGGTTTCGAGGGGATTGTCCGTTCCACCGTAATAAGCCGTCCAGTTCAGCGTATTCTTCAAATAATCCGGCATGCTGGAACCGAAACCCATGACAAACACCTTGTAGCCGGCATCATTGAGAGCTTTGGCAGCGGCAATAGTCTGTCTCCGTCTTTTATACATGTGTTCCTGACATTCGCCGCCGTTACCACTGCACGCATAAGTATCGGCACCGTCAGTAATAAGAATAACGAATTTCTGCCGGCAGGATTTGGCGCTGTCCTTGTCTTTGTGCGCATCGAGATACAATTTGGCTTCGGTGAGTGCTCCGTTAATCGGCGTGCCGCCGGAGGCCCCTTCGCCCACAATACATGATCCGGAAGTACAGGAGGTCACGGTGGAGGCACAGCTCGTGGAATTGCCACAATAGGTCAGCGAATAGGATGTGCCCGTATCCTTGCCCAAAGCGCTGATGGTCGTCACCAACTTATTGCACCCTTTGGTATAATCGGTTGTTTCTTCTCCACCACAGTTGTAAAAGCGCATGTAACCGATGCGCACCTGGAGGCTGTTCATGTCCTGAGAGTCGATGGTATTGTTGTTGTCGTCATCCAAGATACTGAAAAGCGCTCTTTTGGCAATAGCAATGCGGCTGCAATTGACATTATGAGGGGAACTGTTGTCCCAGTAAAAAGGTCCATTGCACGATGAATCTCCCCAAATATTACTTCCACCCGCCGGATTCCAGGACATACTGCCCGAGAGATCAAGGACAATCAAAGCATCAGGGGCGACAGTGACAAAAGTTCCGCCTTCATCGCCCGCCGGTTCTTCTTCCTGGGCAAATACGGGTGATGCCGTAACGGCACTGAGGATGACAAAAATAATAAAAAGTTTTTTTAACATACCTTACTCCTCATGACTTCTGTAAAAAAGAAACAATGAACTCTTTCTTTTATAAACTAATGTTCTTAATATCAAATATATTAGCGGTAACTCGGATCATCCGGAACCGGTCCGAACATAACACCTACGGCAACCGGTACGGATGAATTGTAGCTTGTATCCTTACCGGTAATTGTGGTGTTGTAAACCTGTGATACCCATCTTTTTCCCCCGGTAATATCGGAACCTACAGTGAGTATGCTGGGCAGTGTTGAATTTCTTGCCGGTGCGGCAATATCATATTTATTATTGGGATCGTTGGTTGCATCACAAGACTGATTGCTCAGAGCCGCCATACCCGGATCAAACGTCAGACACAACACATGCAGCCCGCATTCCGCCGCGGAGAAAGCTTTGCGTTCCGCGACAAGACGCGTACTTATCCGGATATCCTGAGTTGTCGTCGTCAGGACGTAAAAACCAAGGGCCATCAGGATCATTGTGGCCAGAATTGCCGCGACAAGCACAAACCCTTTTTCGGATTTTCCGCCGCTCATAAAATATTTACGGACTAAGCGCATGATTCCTCACAATAACATTTGTTGAATAAATCATTCTTCTGGGCTGTTGCGTGTTCGGATCATTTTGTTCGGTATCAGCAACAATGGTTATCAAAATACGTCTGATATTGCGAATTTGATCCTGGCTGCCCTCAACTGTCGTTGTTATATCGTTGTCCGTTCTGTCAAAATAACGGAACAAGAAAAGACCGGCCGCCGCATTTCTGACGTTGGTATTTGTACCCGCCCCACCCAGGATTCCCTGGTTTCCCCCGCAACTGACGTTCCGGCTGATAGTGCTCACGCCGTCATAAGAATACATCAGATATTCGTTATCAGCATTACCGATTACACCGGAACCATCCAGATCCATTGCTATAACAATCGCATTTCTATTGGCCACCTGAATTCCTTTCCGGCTAATGGTGGGTGTACCCAACCCCATGCCGGCGCAAGCGGGAATGGTGCTCCAGGTGGCAGCCACATTCATTGGATTATATGAGGCCATACGTATTTCCATGGCCATGAGATCAAGAACGGAACGCACATCCTGTTGAGTGGAAATTTTATTGGTTACATTAACCGATGACCGTTGGGCCATTTCCATTGCCCCGTAAACGGCCAGCATGATAACCATTCCCACAGCTATGGAAACCAGTAATTCTACAAGAGTGAAGCCTTTTTTATCCATTGTGAGAGTTAATCCCCCATAACTAAAACCCGGATTGCCGGGTAACAAGCATGCTGCTCGTAATTCTGCAACTTCCTCCGGGACAATTCCCCGGCCAGGCAACACGCACATTAACCAGCCAGCGATTTGCACCGGGATTTGTAGTTGTCGTAATTACATTAAAGGAGGCATCTCCGGCATTAGTGCCGCTGCCGCCGGCCTGAATAGTCTGGTTAATCGGACTTGCGGGGATTGTGCCCATCATGATTTGATTTTCCCGTAACTCCAGTTCGGATTGCATAATCCCCGCCGCTCTTCCCATATAATCCGCTTTGCTTGCCGCCTTCCAGGATGTCGGTTGCATGGTTAATACGGAAACAACCGCAATCATGGTTAAAAAAACCGCAATCATTGCCTCTATAAGAGTAAAACCTTTAGTATTGGAGATTATACGCCACATTTACTCTTCCCATTAAATTTGTAGTTATAGTCGATGTTGAAAGCCTGGTTGTATGCTGTAACCATACCGTCCCCGCACTCATCGTCCCCCGTGGCTGAAAAGTTATATACGCCACACCCCCGGTAAAACTGGGTTCATTCGGAGAACCCATAATAATGACCGAACTGCTTACGGAACCGGGACTCTTTGTGGACAAAGCCACATAATTTCCTGAATTTACGGGATTTTCTTTTTGGATTGTATATGTATTCGCCGACTGATTAAAGACAATCCGATGGCGTATGTTTTCCGCAACGGCGGTTTGCCGACAGTAGGAAATATCAGCCGACAATTCTCTGGTTGCTTCTTTCAGATTTGTGTTCTGACGGTACTGATATAAAGAAGGCATTGCTATGCCCAGTACAATAGCCATAATGGCAATAACAATTATTAACTCTATTAAACTAAAACCATTTTCAGTTGTAAGCCGCAAACTTTACCTCTCTGTAATTATGTTCACCATCAATGGTTAACTGGCAAATCACGTGCCATTATTGAAAAGGTTCACCGGCAAAATCTTCTTTCACTAAACAATTAATAATACAACATATTACGCTTAAAACTCTTTCCTGTCAAATTTCTCCGTATTTTAATTTTTTACCAAAAACGGTGATTTAAACACAACCGCCTGTTATTTTCACAATGCAAGACATCAATAGCCGACAAGGAAACGCATAAATATTTCCCCAAAAAACAAATAGGCAACTGCCGCCGCCGACAAAAACGGTCCAAATGGTACTGCATACTTCATATCCTGTTTTTTAATAATCATGATGAGAATGCCGACCACCGCTCCCAGAGCGGAGCTGCAAAGCAGAATAAAAATCAATGATTTCCATCCTAAAAATCCGCCAATCATGGCCAATAGTTTTATATCACCGCCACCCATTCCCTCACGTTTCGTTATCAGCTCATAGGCTGCAGCGACTGCAAACAAAACACCGCCGCCAACCAAAAGACCAATTAAGGCCTCCAGCCAGGGAATTCGCACTACAAAAACAGCCGCCAGAAAAAAGACGGGTATACCGGGAAGGGTCAATACATCGGGAATGATCTGGTGATCAAGATCAATAAAGGTAATAACGATCAAGACCGCCGTAAAGATAAAAAATACTATGAAATCAGCAGTGAGCCAAAACTGGGCAAACAGTAATAACGCAAGCATACCGGTGATAAATTCGACAAGAGGATACCGCCAGGATATTTTTGAGCCGCAGTTCCGGCATCTCCCCTTTAAAATAAAAAAACTGACCAAAGGAATATTATCATAGAAACGTATCGGATGGCGGCAGAAGGGACACCGGGAAAGAGGCTTAACAATAGAAATTTTTTCGGGTAAACGAAAAATACAGACATTTAGAAAGCTGCCGATTGCCGCACCGAAAACAAAAGCAAAGACACTTAATAACATGGTTTTATTCCCATCTAAATTATTACGTCACATATAATCCGGGGATTGATAGATAGAAAAATTATTGGACTTTTTAGGAATCGCCCGGCAGTTCTGCTGCCATATCCATATTATTAAAACGGACTTAGGCCAGTAACTTTGCGTCCCGCCTTTTCAAACGGTTTGCCCTTTTCAAGCTGGGCAGCATTATAACTCTTGTCTTTTTAGAGTCAAGAGATATTATGGAATCAACCGTCCTTCCTCTCCCATTTGTAAGGTATATCGCTTTCATGGGCCGGCAGGCGGAATTCATCGGGCTTTTGATAATCATATGTTTCAGTCGGAGTATTAATCACTATCGCTTCATCTTCGGAAATACATTTGAACCCGTGATAAACAAACGGGGGAATATGTACCAAAACGGGATTGTGGATACCGGCAAAGATTTCGTTTATCTCACCAAAAGTAACTGATTCTTTCCGGCTGTCGTAAAGAACGATTTTCATCATGCCCTTCACCACGGCCATATTATCAGATTGCTTTTTATGATAATGCCAGCCTTTCACGCAACCGGGGTAAGCTGTGGTCATATAGACCTGACCGAACTTATCAAAAAAATTATCGTCGGAACGGAGGATTTCCATCAGGCGTCCCCGCTCGTCGGCAATAACTTTTAATTTTTTAATGATTACGCCATTAATCATATTTTATTCGCTCCCGTTTTCTCTACCATATTGCTTGCATTCTGCAATGACTCAAAAGTACCGGCATCCGTCCACCAGCCATCGAGCACATCCCACTGCATATTTCCTTCATTTATATAAAAATTATTAACATCGGTTATTTCCAACTCCCCGCGTTGCGACGGCTTCAATGAGCGAATAAACTCGAACACGCGGTAATCATACATATAAATACCGATAACCGCATAATTGGAAGAAGGGTTAGCCGGTTTTTCCTCGACACGGATTATCTTCTCCCCTTTAAAAACCGGAACTCCGAATCTTTGCGGGTCGGTAACTTCCTTAAGCAGAATGCGGGCGCCCTCTTTCTGATCGCGGAATTTTTTTACCGCCGACTTAATATTTTTTTCAATAATGTTGTCGCCCAGAACAACAATTATTTTATCCTTATCGGCAAAAAATTCAGCAAGACTAAGGGCCGCAGCGATGCCGCCTTCACCCTGCTGATAAGTATAGTTGATATGTTTAAGACCGAAATCCTTGCCATTTTCCAGCAGTTTTAAAAAATCACCGGCATTGTTGCCGCCTGTTACCACCAGGATTTCATCAATACCGGCATTGACTAAAATCCGAATAGGGTAATATATCATCGGCTCATTGTAGACAGGAAGCAGATGCTTGTTGGTCACTTTTGTCAGCGGATAAAGACGGCTCCCCAGTCCACCCGCCAGAACAACGCCTTTCATAATCTTTCATTCTCCTTGAATTTTTCGTTTTTAAGCGGTTATTTTTAACTTGCGGCTGTTTTCTTATCATATCATCGAACATCTGAACAATAATTTTCTTTACATCACGGCAAATTATGGAGTATTTGTCATAAATATGAAAGATGACGAATACTATATGCAAGCAGCAATAATACTTGCCCGGAAAGGGATTGGTTATGTGAGTCCCAATCCGCTCGTCGGTGCGCTGATTGTCAAAAACGGCCGCGTTATAGGTCAGGGTTATCACAAACGATACGGTGAGAATCATGCTGAGGTAAACGCCATAAACAACGCCGCCGAAGATGTCGCCGGAGCAACACTCTATGTCACCCTCGAGCCCTGTTGTCATCAGGGGAAAACACCTCGCTGCACGGAAAGAATTGTTAAAAGTAAAATCAGGAATGTTGTCATCGGCTCGGTTGATTCCAACCCGCTGGTTTCTTGCCGGGGGATACACTTTCTGCAGAAGCGGGGAATTAAAGTAAAAACCGGCGTATTGGAGCAGGAATGCCGCCGTCTCAATGAAGTTTTCTTCCATTACATGGAAACCGGCATGCCCTTCGTTACCATAAAATATGCCCAGACACTGGACGGCCGCATTGCCGCAGCGAGCGGCCAATCGCAATGGATCAGTTCGGAAGCATCACGTAAATTTGCGCATAAGTTAAGAGCGGAGCACGATGCCGTATTAATCGGTACGGGAACAGCCATCAACGATAATCCGGAACTTACCGTACGGCTTGTCCGCGGTCGTAATCCCTTGCGGGTGGTTGTTGACTCCGGCCTGAAAACTCCGCTTAAAGCAAAAATCTTGCAGAACCTGACTGCCGTTAAAACATTAATCGCCACAGTAAAATCACCCGGCAATCCTCAATATAAGTTGATTGAGGCTTCCGGCGCAGAAGTAATAACCATCAAAAAAGACGGACAAGGCAAGGTGGATTTAAAAAAGTTATTCAAAACCCTTGCTTTAAGGGGAATATCTTCCGTTCTGGTGGAAGGAGGAGCGCAGATTATTACATCGACATTGAAAAACAATTTAGCCTGCCGCCTGGTGACGATAATCGCCCCGAAAATCATTGGAAAAGGAATTGAAGCGGTTGAAGATTTACAGATCCGCGATCTCAACCATGCCCAAAAATTATCCTTTCAAAAAATCAGAAGATGCGGACCCGATATTATAATCGACAGCCGTTTCAGATGAAGGTAATACCATTTATCTAATACATGATTTTATAAGCCATAATCTAAATTGTTTATCAGATTTTCCGCCGCTTTGATTCCGTCCAGCGCCGAGCTGATGATCCCGCCGGCATATCCGGAACCTTCACCGCAGGGATAAAGGCCACCCACCGTTTCACTCTGTCCGTCGCTTCTCCGACAGATACGCACCGGGGAAGAAGTGCGCGTCTCCACACCGATCAGGTGGGCCTCACCGGTAATGAATCCCGGCATTTTTTTGTTGAATTCATGAATGCCCGCTCTCAATGCACGAACGGTAAAATCCGGAAGTACCGTATCAAGCAGCACGGGTGTTGTTCCGGGATGGAAACTGGTTTTTCCGATCGGTTGGGGCACCTTTCTTTGCAGAAAATCGGTCAGTCTCTGGGCCGGAGCACAATAATTACCTCCGCCAGCCTCAAAAGCTTTTTTTTCCCACTCGCCCCGAAAATTCAGTCCGGCCAGAGGCCCTTCCCGGAGAGCAAAATCTTCAATCCGGACGTTCACAACAACGGCACTGTTGGCAAATTCACCGGAGCGCCGGGAATTACTCATACCATTTATCAAAACATAGCCGGGAAAAGCACTGCAGCCGATTACCTTGCCGCCGGGGCACATACAGAAAGTATAGACTGAACGTTTCATTTCCGGAATTGCCGCCGTTATAAAATATTCCGCCGGAGGAAGTTTGCCATGTTGGGACCATTTTCCGTACTGAATGGAGTTAATTAATTCCTGCGGATGTTCGATACGCAGCCCCATGGCAAAGGGTTTGGCTTCCATCCGGACACCATTGGCCAGAAGTTTTTCATAGGTATCGTCGGCACTCTGGCCGATCGCGAGTACCAATTGATTAACCTCTATTTCCTCGTTCCCATTCACTATAATTGCCGCCAGCCGGCCCTGCCGCACTGCAAAATCAGTCACCTGCGCTTCAAAGCGAATCGTACATCCCATGGCTAAAAGCCGATTGCGTAAATTAATCACCACCTTTTCCAGGAGGTCCGTACCGATATGGGGTTTGGCATCGGTCAGGACGGCGGCGGGCGCCCCCATCTCCACCAAAATTCTCTTTACCCAGGCGGAATAAGGATTTTTACTCCGGCTGGTCAGTTTCCCGTCGGAAAAAGTTCCCGCTCCTCCCTCGCCGAAAAGAACATTGCTTGCGGAATTAAGAATGCCTTTTTCCCAGAAGGCCCTTACGTCTTTTTTTCGTTTGGCAATCGATGTCCCTCTTTCCAGTAATAATACGGGAAGGCCTCTTCCCGCTAATACATAAGCGGCAAAAAGACCGGCCGGCCCGCTGCCGACAACTGCCGGCCGATATCGGAAGGAGGGTATCGGAGAAAAACAAGGCTCCGAAGATATATTTCCCGATTCCTGTAAATGAATACCGTCTTCCCGATCACCCGAAAATTGAAAATTATCGGGAACGCTTACTTCGACGACATAAACAAAATGAGGCGGTTTGTTTCGCCGCGCATCAATTGCTTTCTTGATGACAGTGATTTGACGAACAGAGCTCGGAGATAACGACAGAACCGATGCCGCCTTCTCCTTCAACTGCCCTTCATTTTCATCTAAATTAAGTTTTATTCCACTGATGCGTAAAAACTTCATCAAATCTCCATTGCAAAATACCGGTAGTTATTATAGGAGGACAGGCATCTGAATATTGTCCTGAAATTAAATGGTTTTTTATGCCTTGGTATGCAGTAAGTACAAGAAGCCGCCATGAATATAAGGCAAATTCCGGCCTTTTGCAAAAAGGCATCCTGACTTTTTTACCCGAGATAGAAGTCTGGAGCAAGCGAAAAGACCGGAAGAAAAAAATATTTATTCCCCTTTTCCCCGGTTATTTATTCGTGGAGACACCCTGTCTGGACAATGAGTTCAAAATATCCATTTTGAAAACATTTGGAGTCGTGCGAATTCTCGGCAAAAAAGAAAATGCCGAACCGGTGGCCGTACCGGATAATAAAATTGAAGCCATTAAACAGCTTCTCAATAAAAAAGTGGAGGTTTTCTCTCTGCAATACCCCCAGGTGGGAGAACCTGCAAGAATCATCGACGGTCCTTTTGCCGGAATTGAGGGTATAGTAATTGCAAGCAATGTAAAAAAGGAGCTTTTTGTAATTTCCATTGATCTTTTACAGCGGTCGGTGGCCATAAAACTGGAAGGATTTCAAATTACCAGAATGTAGCCTGAAGGAAATAATTTTCTTTTTAATTAACTCTGTTCAACTATCTGCCATTTGCCTTGAACCCCCGGTCTCATTAATTATCCCTTGACTTTCCTTTCATAATGAGCAAAATAACGCGCCTCGGAAAGAAAATGACCAGACCGTAATTAAAATTGTTTTGGGGATTGATTTTGAAAGGTTATATTGAAATTAATAAAGAACTTTGTAAGGAATGCCATCTTTGCATTTATGCCTGTCCGAAAGGCTGTATTACGCCCGCCAAAGAATACAACTCCCGCGGCTATCATCCTGTCTGCACTGCCGAAAAAAAAGAGTGCAGCGGATGTGCATTGTGTGCCGTCATGTGCCCGGAAGTAGCTATCGAGGTCTACCGTGAATAAAGTACTAATGTCCGGAAACAATATCATCGGGGAAGCGGCGATCCGTGCCGGCTGCCGCTTTTATGCCGGCTATCCGATCACTCCCCAGAATGAGCTTACCGAATATATGGCGGAACATCTGCGCACCGTAGAGGGTGGGGTTTTTCTGCAGTCGGAAAGTGAAATTGCCGCCATTCATATGATTACCGGCGCCAGCGCTACAGGAGCCAGGGTTATGACTTCTTCGTCAAGTCCGGGAATTTCCTTGAAACAGGAAGGTATTTCTTCCATGGCCGCTTGTGAACTTCCCGGAATAATCGTCAACATCATGCGCGGCGGTCCCGGATTGGGAAATATTCGCCCGGCGCAGGGAGATTACTTTCAGGCGACACGCGGCGGCGGTCATGGTGATTACCGGACAATCGTTTTCGGACCGGCCACCTGCCAGGAGCTCGCCGATTTAACAATGGACGCTTTCGATCTGGCCGACAAATACCGCACCCCTGTTATGATTCTGGCCGACGGTATGATGGGACAGATGATGGAACCGGTTATTTTTAAAAAACCCAAACCAAGGCAGTATAATGAAAAATTTATGCTGCGGGGAGCCGGTCACGGTAAGAGTAAAATCATCCGCGGGCTTATTCTGGACCCCATCGACATGGAAGAACACAACTGGAAACTGGCACGAAAATATCAGGTTATTATAGATCATGAAACTCTCCATGAAGAATATAAAACGGAAGATGCCAAACTTGTGATTGTTGCCTACGGTACTTCCGCCCGCATTGCCAAAGGCGCCATCAAGCGCCTGCGGGACAAAGGAATGAAGGTAGGACTTTTCCGGCCGATCACCCTGTGGCCTTTCCCGGAACTGAAGCTGCGGAAACTTGCGGAAAAAATAAATAATTTTCTGGTATTTGAAATGAGCACCGGCCAAATGCTCGAAGATGTGAGGCTCGCACTGCAGGGTTATGCTGATATCGGATTTCATGGCCGTCCGGGTGGCGTCGTACCTACACCGGCGGAGCTGGCCAATGTAGTTGCACGGCATTACGAAAAAAAAGATTAATCTGAAAGTTAAATTTGGAATCAAAAAAATATGGCAAAAAAAGTTTTCAGTCGACCGAAATGTCTAAAAGAAGCAATTTTTCATTACTGCCCGGGATGCGGACACAGCATTGCTCACCGCCTTGTCGCCGAAGTTATCGATGAACTGGGCATACGGGGAACCGCTATCGGCATCCCGCCGGCCGGTTGCGCCGTCCTGGCTTATAACTACCTCGATGTAGATATGATTGAAGCACAGCATGGTCGCGGCCCGGCAATGGCTTCAGGAATCAAGCGGATGCTGCCGGACGGTATTGTTTTTTCCTACCAGGGAGATGGGGATTTAGCAGCGATTGGAATCGCCGAAAGTTTTCATTCAGCCAATCGCGGGGAAAACATCACCATAATTTTTATTAACAACGCCGTCTACGGTATGACGGGCGGTCAGATGGCTCCGACCACCATACTGGAGCAAAAAACAACCACCACTCCCGGCGGACGCAATAAAACGTCGGAAGGCTACCCGGTGAAAGTATGTGAACTTCTTTCTTCGCTTGACGGCACCACTTACATTGAAAGGTGCGCCGTCAATTCTCCCGCCGGAGTAAATAAAACCAAAAAGGCCATTAAGAAAGCTTTTCAATGTCAGATCGACGGTCTTGGTTTTTCGCTGGTGGAAATACTCTCTCCGTGCCCCACTAACTGGAAAATGACACCCATCGATTCCTGCAAATGGATCGACACCACAATGAGTAAAGTATTTCCTTTGGGTGTTTTCAAAGATAATACAACCGCTGTGAAAAAATCCCGGGAGGCAGCCTCATGATGCTCAAAACCATTTTTTCCGGATTCGGCGGCCAGGGAGTCTTAATGATGGGTTACAGTTTCGCCCACAGCGCAATGAATAAAGGCTATCATGTTACCTATCTGCCCTCCTACGGTGCGGAAGTGCGCGGCGGAACGGCCAACTGCACCATCGCCGTCGCGGATGAGGAAATTACTTCGCCTGTCGCCTCGGAACCGGATTATGTGGTTGTGATGAATTCTCCGTCGCTTATTACTTTTCAGAATAAAATTACCTGCGGCGGCACCATGTTCTTAAATTCTTCCATAGTGGAAATTCGTCCCAGCCGTAAAGACATTAAGATATGCGCCGTTCCCTGCGGCGATATGGCCCGGGAAATGGGCAATATCCGGGTAGCCAATATTATCATGATGGGAGCTTTCATCAAGAAAACCGGCATTGTACCTTCGGATGTCTATTTAAAAAGTATTGGAACAATCATGGGCGGCAAAAAAAAATCGGTGGCGGAACTGAACCAGAAGGCATTCACCGCCGGTTACGATTTTGTAAAAGACTAATTTGAGGATATATTTCAACATGGCTGTAAAACAAATTTCCGTAATGCTGGGCAATGTACCCGGCTCCTTTGCCAAACTTACCCACATTCTGGATTCGGAAGATATCAGTATAAAAGCAGTATCCGCTGCCAGCACAACCGAAAACAGCATGGTTCGCCTGGTGGTTAACGATCCGGAGCGGGCTGCCGCTCTTTTAGCCAGTTACCATTTTGATTTTGAAGTCACTGTAGTTTTGGCGGTGGAAGTGCCTCAGCATGCCGGCGCCATGAATGCCATATTAAATCCCCTGTTCAATGCCGATCTCAATATCCACTATATTTACACAACCATCAACCGTATCGGCAAGGAAACAATCCTGATTCTCGGTGTTGATAAACTGGAAGAAGCCAGAGAAGTTCTGGAACAAAATTGGCTTCATCTGATTGACGATGAAATTTATTCCATTCCGTAACTCACAAACATTGCAGGACCGGTTATGCCTGTCTCTTCCGAAAAAGAAAAAGCAATAACCGAACGGATGATTGCTCTGGGAGTTTCCGAAAACGACTTTGCGGAATCTTTTGTCCGTTCCTCAGGCCCCGGAGGCCAGAAAGTCAATAAAACTTCTTCCTGCGTTCAATTGCTGCACATCCCTACCGGACTCAGCGTAAAATGCCAGCGGGAACGTTCTCAGGCGCTGAATCGTTTCCTGGCCCGACGCTTATTGCTGGACAAAATCGAACAGGCGCAAAAAGGTTTTGTGGAAAAAGAAAAAGAAAAGATGGAAAAAATCCGCCGCCAGAAAAGAAAGCGCAGCCGCCGGGCTAAAGAAAAAATTCTCACCGCCAAACATCATCAGGCGGAAAAAAAACTTTTACGCGGCAGCGTCTCTCCGGAAGAATAAAAAGCCAGCAAAGCGTAACTTGCGGGATACCACGTATATCTGCAATTTCCTGCGCCTTCTGCGGGATCATTCAACTTACAAACTTTGGTGTAATTTGTTTTGGAATTTGAGGCGAAATAAGAAAGGGAGAAGAAGTCCATTATTATTTGCTTCTTCTCCCTTTGGGAAAATACCTGATAACTTTTTTTACATGCCAATCAATTTAATAAGCGGATTGGCAAAAAGGATGACCAGAGAGATAACCAGCGCGTAAATTGCGACGGATTCCGTCATAGCCATACCAACCATCATGGTCAACATTACCTTGCCCTGAGCTTCGGGATTTCTTCCTACTGCATTACTCGCACCGCTTGTCGCCTGGCCGAGACCAAGACCGGCACCGACTGCACCGACTCCGATAGCAATACCGGCGGCAATTAAAGAACAACCTATAACTATAGCCTTGGTGTAATCAATTGTTCCTGCGGAAGCCTTTGCCGCTTCAGGAGATGCAAGTACAAAAGGAGCGGATAAAATAACCAGCACAAGCGCCATCATCGTGTAAATCAAACTCTTTTTCATTTAAGCCTCCTTGTAGAGAATTTTTAAATCCCCCCGCAATATTAACGTTTTTTGGCACACCTCCTTTCTGAAAAATTTAATGCTCCGGGGACTTATTGTTGTTATTTTTAACGGCGTAAAGAATAATTGTCAAGAAATATTTGCTCCATCCGCCGCTTGATTTTATTTTCCAGGCAGGCTAAAAGTTATTACATGGAAACAATGAATTCCGCTGAAAAGAAAATTGCCCGGGCCATTGCCGACATCCCGCTGGTTCCATCTCCATTTGCGGAAATAGCCGCATCTTGCGGCCTGACCGGCGCCGGAATTTTACAAACTTCTCGGGAACTCCTGCAAAAAGGCATTATGCGCAGGTTTGGCGCAGTCCTGCATCATTCCAAAGCCGGTTTTACCAAAAACGCCCTTGTTGTATGGTCTGTGCAGCCCTCTCAGACAGAAAAGGCAGGCAAAATTTTTGCGTCTTTTTCTTTCATTTCGCATTGCTATGAACGCAAACCTGCCTTCCAAAACAAATATAATCTTTTTACAATGCTCCACACGAAAGATGATAATATCGCTGTTATCATCGATTTCCTGGCGGAAGCGATCAATAATCGCAATTTTTTAATTCTGGAAAGTCTTGAGGAATACAAAAAAACATCTCCGGAGTATTTTAATGACTGAAAACAAAACAAATTATTTTACCGAAGCCCGGCAGGTCATCGCCGGCGGCGTTAATTCTCCGGTCCGTGCCTGGCAATCAGTCGGCGGTAATCCGATTTTTGTCAGTCATGCCAGGGGAAGCAAAATCTATGATGTAGCCGGGAAAGAGTACATTGACTTTGTCCTTTCCTGGGGACCGATGATCCTGGGCCACGTTGATCCTTACGTTCATGACACCATTTGCCGCACCGCCGGCAGAGGAACAAGCTTCGGCGCGCCGACCGAAGCGGAAACACGGATAGCGCAGTTAATCAGTGCGGCAATACCCTCCATGGAACTTGTGCGCATGACAAGTTCCGGAACAGAAGCCACCATGACGGCAATCCGGCTTGCCCGCGGTTATACGGGACGGAACATGATTCTTAAATTCGACGGCTGCTATCACGGGCATGCCGATTCCCTGCTCGTTAAAGCCGGATCAGGAGTAGCCACCCTGGGGATACCAGGTTCTCCCGGCATCCCCTCACTTCTGGCAGAAATGACCGTCAGCCTGCCTTACAACGATATTAATGCGGTGCAGAAAGCGGTCGAACACTACGGATCGCAGCTGGCGGCGATTATCGTCGAACCCGTGGCGGGAAACATGGGAGTAGTGGCACCGCAAAAAGATTTTTTGGCGGGACTCCGGAAAATTACCGCAAAACACGGCATCCTTTTGATATTCGATGAAGTCATTACCGGTTTTCGTTTTACGTTCGGCGGTTATCAAAACATGATTGGCATCAAACCGGACATTACCTGCCTGGGTAAAATTATCGGCGGCGGTCTGCCGGTGGGAGCCCTCGGAGGGAAAAAAGAAATAATGGAGTCTCTTGCCCCTACCGGAGGCGTTTACCAGGCGGGAACATTATCCGGCAATCCGCTCGCCATGAATGCCGGCCTTGCCACTCTCGAGTTGCTCAAGACAAAGGCGGATTCCTATAAAGAACTGGATACAAAAACGGCAAAATTCTGCCGGGATTGCGAAAAGATTTTCTCGGCCGCGGGAATTCCCGTATGCATAAACCGGTTTCATTCCATGTTTACCTTATTTTTTCAGACAGGCCCCGTCCATGATTTTGTCTCCGCACAAAAATCGGACACCGGGTTGTTCGCCAGGTTTTTCCACGGCATGATCGGTCGCGGCATCTGGCTTCCGCCGTCGCAATTTGAAGCCGGTTTCATCTCCTTTGCTCATACTGATGCCGATTTGGATTTTACCGTTCAGGCTTGTGCCGAAGCATTGAAATCTTTATGATCCGGCAGATTGACAATCGCTGATCAATCTTGTAGAGTTGCGAACCGTAAAACAATGTAAAGAAATCAAAGATAAGGATATCTTCATGGGGAAGCCCCTCTCCATTAAATCTTTTTACGATAAAATCGATAAAATTGCCGTAGTAGGCCTGGGCTATGTCGGTTTGCCGCTCGCGGTGCATTTATCCCGTCATTTTTCGGTCATCGGTTTTGACAACGATGAGACATCGATCAATGAATTAAAAAACGGCCACGATCGGACAATGGAACTTACTGATACCGAACTTAAAAAATCATCCATTCATTTCACCACCGAACCGGCGGAGCTGGCTTCGTGCCGTCTTTTCATTGTGGCCGTACCTACACCCGTCGACCATTTTCATGTTCCGGATTTGACCGCAATGGAAAACGCTTCCGCCATAATCGGCCGTCATTTATCGGCCGGCTCCTGCGTCGTCTATGAATCCACGGTTTATCCGGGCGTAACGGAAGACATCTGTGTTCCCATTCTGGAGCGGGAATCAAATCTGAAATTCGGCCGGAATTTTGTCGTCGGCTATTCACCGGAGCGCATTAATCCCGGAGACAAGGTACATTCACTGGCCAAAACGGTAAAAATTATTTCGGCCTCCGATAACGAAACTCTCGATTTTCTGGAAGACGTATACGGATCCGTCGTCAAAGCCGGACTGCACCGGGCATCATCCATCAAAGTGGCCGAAGCAGCCAAGGTAATCGAAAACACCCAGCGGGACATCAACATCGCGCTGATGAATGAGCTTTCCATCATTTTCAATAAAATGGGCATTGATACCGTGGAGGTGCTGGAAGCGGCGGAAACAAAATGGAACTTTTTATCTTTTCGGCCCGGTCTCGTGGGAGGCCATTGCATCGGCGTCGATCCTTACTATCTCACCTATAAAGCGGAAAGTATTGGCTACCGTCCCGAAGTTATTCTGTCCGGCCGGCGCATCAACGACAACATGGGCAAATATATAGCCGAACGGACCATCAAACTGCTGATTGCGGCGGATAAACAGGTACGCAATACCCGGGTGGCCATTCTGGGGCTTTCTTTCAAAGAAAACGTTCCCGATTTGCGCAACACTCGCGTCATCGATATCATCAGAGAATTGAAGGAATACGGTGTGGAAGTTTTAGTCCACGATCCGCTCGCCGTTCCGGAGGAGGCAAACCTGCATTACGGCATAAAGCTTGTTTCTTTGAAAGATATTCAAAACGTCGACGCCGTAGTGCTCGCGGTAGCGCACCGTTCCTATCAGGATATGGGACTTACCCGTATTGCCGCACTTTGCCGCCAGGGATGCCCTATTCTGATCGACGTAAAGGCCGTTTTTGAACCACAACAGGCGCGGGCATTGGGCATTAATTACTGGCGCTTGTAAATCTTATAAAATCGGAGACATTTATGAAAAAAGCTTTAATCACAGGTATTACCGGACAGGACGGATCATATCTCGCCGAGTTGTTACTCTCCAAAGGCTATTCGGTTCACGGTTTAATCCGCCGCTCCAGCTCTTTTAATACCGGCCGGATTGATCATCTCTACCGGGATTTTCATGACCCGGACGCCCGCATCTTTCTGCACTACGGAGATTTAAGCGTATCCGCCCAACTGATGGATTTGCTGCATTCCATCGTACCCGATGAGATTTATCATCTGGGCGCACAAAGCCATGTCCGGGTGAGTTTCGACATGCCGGAATATACCGGCGACATCACCGGTCTGGGTACCTTGCGCATTTTGGAAGCCATCCGGAAAACCGGCATTCAAACAAAATTTTATCAGGCGTCATCAAGTGAAATGTTCGGCGCCGCTCCTCCGCCGCAAAACGAAAATACCGCTTTTCAGCCGCAAAGTCCTTACGCCGCCGCCAAAGTTTACGCCTATTATATTGTTCGCAACTACCGCGATGCCTATAAACAATTTGCCGTAAACGGCATCCTTTTCAATCATGAATCGCCGAGACGCGGTGAAACCTTCGTCACCCGTAAAATTACGCGGGCGGCGGCACAGATAAAACTCGGCCTCCAGGATAAACTGTATCTGGGCAATCTGGAAGCCAAAAGAGACTGGGGATTTGCCGGAGATTATGTGGAAGCGATGTGGCTTATGCTGCAGCAGGAAAAACCGGATGATTATGTCATTGCCACAGGTGAAACACACTCCGTCCGCGAATTTGTCGAAAGGGTATTTGCCAAACTAGGTCTCGATTACAAAAAACATGTCGCCGTGGACCCCCGCTATTTCCGTCCTACGGAAGTGGATGTGCTCTTAGGTGACTCCAGCCGCGCGCAAAAAATGCTCGGTTGGAAGCCCAAAGTAAATTTTGACAAGCTCATTGATATGATGATCGCCGCCGATATGGAACTGGCCAAAAAGGAAAAAACCCTCGTCGATGCCGGCTTCCGTTACAACAACAGCGACAAAATTTGAAATAATAATGAGGTTATTCTCATGTTTACGGACAAACGCATCACCGTTACCGGCGGCAAAGGATTTCTGGGCACACATCTTATCCGGAATCTTTCTCAGCGCGGCTGCCACCATATTCAAATAGCCGACCGCCCCGAATATGATCTGACGAAGCTTGCCGATGTTCAGCGAATGTATCAAAAAACCAACCCGGAAATCGTCATTCATCTGGCGGCCAAAGTGGGCGGCATCGGTTTTAATCAGGAAAAACCGGCAGAACTTTTTTACGATAATCTGATTATGGGAACGCAATTGCTCCACGAAGGATACCTGCGGAAAATTGAAAAATTTCTCGCCCTGGGCACTATCTGTGCTTATCCCAAATTCACTCCCGTCCCTTTTAAGGAAGAAGATATCTGGAACGGCTATCCTGAAGAAACCAATGCTCCTTACGGACTTGCCAAGAAAATGATGCTGGTTCAGTCACAAGCTTACCGCCGCCAATACGGTTTTAATTCCATTTTCCTGCTGCCGGTAAATCTATACGGGCCGGGTGATAATTTCCATCCCGACTCCTCTCACGTCATCCCGGCATTAATCAAAAAATGTATCGATGCCATTGATAATAATGACAAAACTATTGAAGTTTGGGGAACAGGATCGGCCACGCGTGAATTTTTCTATGTGGAAGATGCAGCGGAAGCAATCTGCCTTGCCGCCGAATCTTACAATAAGAGCGACCCTGTCAACATCGGAGCCGGTTTCGAAGTATCGATTCGGGAACTAACAGAATTAATAGCACAAGTGACCGGTTTTACCGGGAAAATAGTCTGGGATAAAACCAAACCCGATGGACAGCCCCGCCGGAAACTTGACACGACAAAAGCATGGGAAGAGTTCGGATTTAAAGCAAAAACAAACCTGATGACCGGACTTGCCCGGACTGTGGAATGGTATAAAAATAACCGTAACTTATGCCGCCGATAAACGAACGGCTGCCGGTGTTTTTGTTTGACTTTAATCTCCTTTAATGTTAAGGGGCAGTCCACAAAATGGATAAAGACATCAGAAAATCCGCCATTCAGATGGCTTATGCCAGCAGTATCGGCATTGCAATGGTTTTGGCAATTTTCGGATGCCTCATGCTGGGAGTTTATTTAGATCGTAAATTTGATTCAGGAAATGTTTTCACCTTCCTGTTTCTATTAATAGGAATCGCCGCCGGGTTTCGCAACCTGTATCTCTTGATTAAGAGAAATTTCCCGGATGAAGAACCCGTTATAAAGAGTTTAAAAAGTGAACCTCATCGAAAAAGACCGAACCCAGAAAAGAATTGAAACAGCCAACTGGATTTTTTTGGCGGTTCTTTTAATCCCTTCCCTGATTTTCGCCCCTTTAAAATTTTCACTGGGAATTCTCGTCGGCGGTCTCATCAGCATCATCAACTTCTACTGGCTCGGCCGCAGCCTGCAAAGCGCTTTTAAAAATCTGAACAGTAAGGGTACCGTTAAAGGTCCGGTGATGATAAAATTTTACATTCGCCTGGCCATTACCGGCGTTGTTTTATACTTGCTCCTGTCCGGAGGAGCGGTTGATGTCGTCGGCTTACTTGTCGGACTTTCCGTGGTGGTAATCAACATCATCATTACTTTGATCGTTACCGCTTATTCAAAAAAAAACTGTCTTGAGGAGGTTAATTAAAGTATGCATCCCGTACTTTTTTTGGAAAACCACTATATTCCCGCGCACGTAGCATACACATTGCTTGTGGTTGTTCTTTTGGCACTGTTGTCGTTTCTCGCCACGCGCCGGCTGGAAACATATCCGGGGCGGCTGCAAAATGTAATGGAAACCATAATTACCACGCTCAACGAATTGCTGCAGAACACCATGGGACATCACGCCCGAAGATTCTTTCCGCTCATCGCTACGCTGGGAATCTTCATTTTAACATCCAATTTGCTGGGCATCATACCGGGTTTTGAATCACCGACGGCCAACATCAACACCACCGCCTCCATGGCCGTTGTAGTTTTTGTCTCGACTCATGTGGTGGGAGTCATGACCCACGGATGGAAATACGTTAAGCAATTCCTGGGACCGGTATGGTGGTTGACGCCGCTGATGATGCCTATCGAAATCATCAGCCATCTTTCCCGGCCGCTTTCACTGACCGTTCGTCTCTTTGGCAATATCATGGGTGAAGACATCGTACTGGCCGTTGTTCTGCTGCTCGTACCGCTGCTTGTTCCGCTGCCTGTTTTCGCTTTGATGATTTTCACCTCCCTGATTCAAACGCTGGTTTTCATGCTGCTGGCAATGATGTATATAGCCGGAGCTCTGGAAGAAGGTCATTAATATTATTTTCTAACTGCTCAGGGCAATGGTGCCAAAGGCCAATACCACCCCTGAGCAGTTACAATGTTTCATCAATTATTCAATATGCACCGCAAAAGAATCAACTGCTTAGTACTTTTTCCCCATGAAAATTATTCTGCAAAATAATGGCTGCAGCCACCTGATCCGGGGATACGTTCGCATTAATGGATGTTCTGTGATTCATCATTCATATTTCATTATTACTTTTTGGAGAATTTTCAATGTACAGCCTTGGAATTAACATCGGCTCCTCAAATGTAAAAGTCACCATGTTGGAAGGTTACGGCATTCTCTGGAGCAAAGTCGAACCGCACGAAGGAAATTTTCTTTCTACTCTCAAGGAAATTTTATCATCTCAAGACATTCCCGCAGGCATTAAAACACTTGCCACCGGCACGGAAGGGAGACATCTTTTAAATATTGACAGCGTAATTGAACCGCTTTGTATCGAAGAAGCGCTCCTGCATTTAAATTATACAGTCGATGCAGTGGTGTCGCTGGGCGGCGAGGATCTGGTTGTTTACACCATCGATAAGAATAAAAAAATCATCACCAGCTTTTCCGGAAACAAATGCGCTTCCGGTACCGGCGAATTTTTCAAACAGCAACTGGCCAGAATGAATATGGGTCTTGCCGACATCAACGATATTCCCGGCAGCTGCTGCGTCCTGAAGCTATCATCGCGCTGCTCGGTATTTATGAAGAGTGATTGTACTCACCGTTTGAATAAAGGCGAAGCCAATAAAGGCGATATCGTTTTGTCGCTCTCCGACGTGATGGCCACAAAGGTTCTTGATTTCCTCAAAAGAGCGAGAATTTCCAAAGGAAAAGTCCTCCTGGTCGGCGGAGTCACCCAGAATCAATATATCCTCCGCTTTATCCGCGAAAGAATGCCGGACATCGAGTTTATCGTTCCCGATCAGGCTTCGTATTTTGAAGCATACGGAGCTGCGCTGCTCGCCAAAGATTCCGGGACACCTCTGCCCTCCATAGGCAAATTATTCAAACCGGGAAAAGTGCAATTTAAACGCTTCAAAAGTTTAAAAACTGCGGAAAACCGTGTAACTTACCTGACCTCCAAAAAAGGAAAAGTCGTTGCCGGACGCGAATACATACTGGGCGTTGACGGCGGATCAACTACGACCAAAGCCTGCCTCATCGACATGGAAACGGATGAGGTTACCGCATCGTTTTACGGCCGCACTCACGGCGATCCGGTCAAAGCCCTCAAAAACTGCTTTGTGGAAATGAAAAAGCAGATTAAAGAAGATATCGGCGAAGGGAAAATCAACATCACGCTCGCTGCGACAACCGGCTCTTCCCGGGAAATTCTGGGTGTGTTTCTGGAAACACCGGCCGTTTATAATGAAATCATTGCGCACGCCTTCGGCACCACTTTTTATAAAGGCGATATCGATACAATTTTTGAAATCGGCGGTCAGGATGCCAAATATGTTTTCCTGAAAAATAAAGTTCCCATTGATTACGCCATGAACGAAGCCTGTTCGGCCGGCACCGGCTCCTTTCTCGAAGAATCGGCCCAGGGTGATTTGAATATTGCTAATGCCTGGGAAATCGGCGATATCGCAGTTCAGGCCGGAGAGCCTTTGAAATTCGGCGAGCACTGTTCGGCCTTTATCAACTCCGATATCCGCAACGCCATTCAGCAGGGCGCCTCCCGCGAAGATATAACGGCAGGCATTGTGACCTCGATTGTTTCCAATTACTTAAATCGCGTCGTCGGCAACCGGACCATCGGCAAAAGCATTGTGCTCCAGGGCGGGGTGGCCAAAAACAAAGCCATTCCACTTGCCTTCGCCATGCTTTTAAATAAGGATATTCTTGTTCCGCCCGATCCCGAACTCATGGGTTCATTCGGCGTGGGGATCCTGGCCAAACAGAAATTAAAAGAAGGATTCCTCGCCAAATCTTCCTACGATCTGGACAAGATTCTCGCCACGGAAATCATTTATGAAAAGGAATTCCAGTGCAAGGCCTGCGACAACTACTGTCCGATCCGCGTCCTCAACGTAAACGGCAACAAATACATGTTCGGCGGACGCTGTAACAAATACGCCAATATCCGCAAGAAAAACATTGTCAATGAGGCGGAAGTTTTTGATTACATCGAAAAGCGCAACAACCTTCTTTTTTCCGAATGCGCCCCCGCTCCCGGTGAATTTGTCCGTAAAAGAGATTTCACGGTCGGCATACCGCGTTGTTTTTCCGTTTATACTCTCTGGCCTTTGTATTCCTGGTTTTTCCACACGCTCGGCGTGGAGGCCTTACTTTCCAAAAACATTTCCCATGAAGGAACGGCCAGAGTCGAAAGCAGTTATTGTTTTCCGGCGGAAATCGCTCACGGTGCCGTCCAGGATATTTTCGACCGCAAGCTGGATTATATTTTCCTGCCCCATTTCCGGGATATGGAAAGCTATGAAAAAAATGCTCCGGCTAATCTCTGCCCCATCACACAGGGGCTTCCTTATTACATCAAGAAGGCCTTTCCGGAAATTCCCGAAAACAAATACCTGATGCCGGTAGTGAGTTTCCGTTACGGTCTGGAGAAAGCCGGCGAATCTTTCCTGGAAATGGGAACAAAACTGGGTTTTACCGAAAAAGAATCACGCAACGCTTTTGATACGGCCTACAATAAACAGCTCGACTATTTCCGCCGGGCCGCCGAGCTGGGTAAAGAGGCCCTCGATACGGCGCGAAAATCCAAACGCCCGGTCATTGCACTCCTGGGAAGGCCCTATAATGCCTTTACCACCGACGCCAACATGGGCATCCCGCGGAAATTCGCCACCCGCGGTTACTCGGTAATTCCCTTTGATATTCTTCCCTTTGAAGATAAGGATATCTATTCCAACATGTACTGGTATTACGGGCAGCAGGATATGAAGGCAAGTCAGCTGCTCAAGGATGAAGGCAATATCTTTGTCACTTATATATCGAATTTTTCCTGCGCGCCGGACTCTTTCATGCTGCATTACCTGAAATGGATCATGGGTGTAAAACCGTTTCTCATTCTGGAGATGGATTCACACACGGCCGATGCCGGAGTAGATACGCGCATTGAAGCTTTTCTGGATATCATCGAGGGGTATCGCTCCAAGATCACCGGTATCTCTGAAGAACGCTACGACAACGGACTGCGCTTTATCAACAGCCCGAACGAGGAAATTCACATTAAAAATATTCAGACCGGTGAAAAAATCCCCATTAAAAGAAACCCGCGGGTCAAACTCCTGCTCTCCAACATGGGGCGGCTTTCGGTGGAACTGATCGCTGCAACTATCCGCGGGCTCGATATCAATGCCGAAGCCATGCCGGTACCTGATGTTTATACGCTGCAGATGGCCCGCAACCATGCCTCCGGCAAGGAATGCCTGCCGTCCCATCTTGTTCTGGGCAGTGCACTCAAATATCTATCCTCCGAAAAATACCGTAAAGATGAAATATACCTCTTGTTTGTTCCCACAACAACGGGGCCCTGCCGGACCGGCCAGTATTTCGTTTTTTATGAAAACCTTTTCAAGGATCTGCGGCTCGAAAACGTGGTTATCTTTACGCTGGATTCGGACAATTCCTACAACGAGCTCGGACCAGAATTCTCCAAGTATGCCTGGTGGGCAATGATTATCGGCGACTACATGAAAGATGTGGAAACATCGCTCAGAACATGCGCGGCCGATCCCCAGGAGGCGATGAATATCTACGACGGACTCTGGCGGAAAATGATCGGCGTGGCTGAAAAGGACGTAACTAAGGTCCTGCCGGTATTGCGGGAAATAGCGGACGACATTGCCAGGATTCCGCTCAAAAGAAAAATGGAAGACTGTTCCAAAGTGCTTATTGTCGGTGAAATTTACGTACGGCGTGACGACTTCGCCGTGGATGAACTTATCGCCCACTTCAGCCGCCGCGGCATCATCGGCAAAGTCTCGAATGTCGCCGAATGGATGTACTACTGCGATTTTGTCCGGGAATATGAATTAAGAAAACGGCTTAGGCTGCTGCCCTGGTATCGCCGCGCATTCGCCCGGGAGTTTAAAGATCTCATCAATTGGAATATCGAGCACATTTATAAGCACAAGGTGGAGGAAGAGGTACACAAAGCGCTCAGCTCCACAAAGCTGATACCGAAAACACCCCATAATATGAAGGCAATAATGAAAAACACCGAAAAGTATTTCGTCAGCAACGAACTCCATTCGGAAATCAGCATATCGAGCGGCGTCGCGGCCACGGCCATGATGGACGGCTATTCCGGCATTGTCAATATTTCTCCGTTTGCCTGCCTTATCGGACGCGTAATCGAAGGCCTGTTTACTCCATGGGCCAGGGAGCACAAATACCCGGCCATCTCGATAGAGATCGACGGCAACCTTCTGCCGCCCAATGTCTTGAACAAACTGGAAATATTCATGCTGAATGTCCTGCGCTTCCGGGGAAATCCGGATATAAATACCATGATCGAGCATGAAGGAAAACGGCCGACGGCAATAGACCGGAAAATCATTCACTGAAATAACTGTTTCAAAGCAAAATACCGTCTTGGTCGGTTAGGAGAAATCGGGATAGTCTGTATTTTTTAAAGGCAGGGACGTTGTCTGCAACGTCTCCATGATCCGCCTTGATGCCCTCTTCGATTCAGTCGGGAAATTATGTCATTCTATTTTTCGCCCATCAGGCTACTTGAATTCCTTTGCTCCGGAGATATTTTTTTACCTCGCCGATACTGAGCATCCGGAAATGGAAAACGGAAGCAGCAAGCAGGACAGCAGCTCCGCCTTTCACTACGGCTTCGTAAAAATCCTCCAGTTTTCCCGCACCGCCCGACGCCACGACAGGCAAATTAACAACCGAAGAAATTGCCTTGGTGTATTCGATATCGTAACCGGCTTTTGTTCCATCACCGTCCATGCTGGTGGGCAGAATCACCCCGGCCCCCAACGACTCACAGGTTTTCGCCCACTCGACCGCGTCCTGGGCAACGGGCAATGTACCGCCGGACACAACAAGTTCAAAGCCGGAAGGTAAGGAAGAATTTCTCCGGGCGTCAATCGCCACGGTTATTTTGTCCTTACCGAATTTCCGGGAAGCCTCGCGGACAAGCCCGGGATTTTTCACGGCGGCGCTGTTCATGGAAACTTTAGACGCTCCAGCCTTCAAAACAAGCCCGATATCTTCCAGCGTCGATATCCCGCCGCCGACAGTGAGCGGTATCGTCAAAACGGCCGAAACGTTTTTCACCCATTCGAGCCTTGTTTTTCTGTTCTCGAGAGTTGCGGCAATATCCAGCATCGCGAGTTCGTCAGCACCTTCGGCCTGATAGAAAGCTGCGTTTTCCACAGGATCGCCCGCCTCCTTAATATCGACAAAATGAACGCCCTTCACCACACGCCCGTTTTTCATATCCAGACACGGCATAACTTTGACCGGTTCCATAATAATTCCCCTTTAAAGTATTATTTTAAATGCATTTCAAGACCACGAATCTTTAACTCTGTTGAGTAAATTTTACAACCGGATTTTTCCCGCACCCGGCGAAAAATAATCTTTCCCGCGCCCCGTTTTAATGCTTGAAACGGATTGCAATTTAATCTAGATTCTCGTCCAACATATCTCACGGAAAAGGAGTCTTCATCATGAAAATCAAAGAAATTACCGCGAAAAACATGAACACGAATAAATTCATCGAAGAAAAAGTCCGGGAAATAAGGGAAGCCGTGGGCAACGGTTTCGCCATCAACGCGCTTTCCGGTGGAGTGGATTCATCAGTGGTGACGGCTCTGGGCCATAAAGCTCTCG
>MVRV01000050.1 GCA_002068015.1 Smithella sp. PtaU1.Bin162 | reverse complement strand
CTCTCGTCCCTTTATGGAATAGTTTTTAGCATCAAGATCGATTTCAATTATTTGTTTTTCGTTTTTAACAAAAGCCAAATGACGGGCGTACTTAATAGTAGCAATCAACTCCCGGGCCATAGCTTTATGCCTTGCGGAAGGCAGGGTATTGACAAAGAAGATTGTTGTAATGCCGGTTATTAATGACATTAAAAAAACAACTATCATCACTTCAATAAATGTAAAACCGCGGTTCAAATAACACCCTTTTCTTTCTGGATTCCTAGAATGGAATATCCGTGATACTGAATATTGCCATAAGCATGGACATAACAATAAAACCGGTCAGCAATCCCATCCCAAAAATCAGAACCGGCTCCAGAAAACTGACAAATTTTTTAACGGATACTTTCAGACTCTTTTCATACGTGTCGGCTATTTTTAAAAGCATTGTATCGAGTTGCCCGGTCTCTTCTCCAACCTTAATCATGGACAAGGCTAAATGAGGAAATATTTGGGCATCGGAAAGAGGTCTGGCAATTCCCTGGCCCTCTTTGATGCCTGTCGATATTTTATTCAGCGCCGAAGATATTACATAATTACCAATGATGTCTTTGGCGTTTTTTACTGCTTTTAAAAGAGGCACTCCACTACGCAACAAGGCGCCCAGTGTCCGGCAGAAGCGGGCAGTTTCCAGCTTTAAAATAACATCGCCCATAATTTTGATCTTGAGGCTATCCCAATTATATTTACCCTGATCTGTTTTCAAATAATTTCTAAAAGCAACAGAACTTGCAGCAATAATCAAAATGATAATCCACCAGGCAGCTGAGATAAAATTGCTGAAAGCCATGAGTATTTGCGTGGGCAGAGGCAACTCGGTTCCCAGATCACGAAAAATAACAGAAAACTTCGGCAGGACATAGATAACCAAAACTATTATTGATATTATTCCCGTAATGACAAGAATTGCCGGATAAATTAAAGCAGAATAAATATGGTCTTTCAGTTCTTTCGATGATTCCAAGAAATCAATTAGTTTTTCCAGTATAACTTCCAGTGCGCCACCTGCTTCTCCTGCTCTTACCATGTTTACATACAGACTGGAAAATATCCGGGGATGTTTTTCCAAGGCATCCGAAAAAGTGCTTCCCTCCCGAATTGATTTCAATATCAAGAAAATAATGTCCTTCATCTTCTTATTTTCCGTGATTTCCGCAAGAATGTTCAGGCTACGGTCGATCGGCAGTCCGGCACCGAGAAGTGCATATAACTCTGTAGTGAAAGTCTGCACTTCATTTTTTACCGATTTAAAGCTGAATTTTTCGGCACTAAAACCATTTTTTTGAAGTTTTATTTTTAATGGAATTACACCACTGTTTTTCAAAATAGTAAGAGCGCTTTTATCATCCTGTGCTTCAATAATACCTTCCACTATAGCGCCATCTCTGGTTGTTGAGCTATAAGAATATGTCGGCAATTAAATCTCCTGAGTAACTCGGAATACTTCATTAATTGTTGTCAGCCCCGACTTTACCTTAAGTAAACCGTCTTCCTGCAAAGTGCGCATTCCGTTCTTTCTTGCCGTCTCCCGAATTTGCCGGACATCGGCATTTTTGCTGATTAACTGGGAAATCGAATTATCAACTTCCAGAAGTTCGTAAATACCCGACCGGCCGTAAAATCCTGTGTGGGCACACTTTTCGCACCCCTTACCCCTATACAATGTTAAATCTTGCCTGGACATAATATTTATTTTTTCGTCATCCATTACTGTTTCATCAATTTCACGGCATTCGGGGCATATTACACGCACCAGACGCTGGGCAAGAATGCCCCGAATTGTAGCTGCCAGAAGATAGTTCTGCACGCCGATATCCATCAGGCGGGTAATCGCCGTCGGTGCATCGTTAGTGTGCAGTGTCGAAAAAACAAGATGGCCGGTCAGGGCTGATTGAATGGCAATTTCCGCCGTTTCCAGATCACGGATTTCACCGATCATTATGACATCGGGATCCTGTCTTACGATATGGCGCAGTATGTTAGGGAAATCGAGCCCGATTTGCGGCTTCACCTGGATCTGGTTTATCCCCTTGAGATGATATTCGATCGGATCTTCCACAGTGATTATTTTCCTGTCGGAAGAATTTATTTTATCCAGAGCACCATACAAGGTCGTTGTTTTACCGCTTCCCGTCGGACCGGTAACAAGGATTATGCCGTTAGTCTTTTTTATTATATTATTAAACATTAAAAGAGTATCGGAAGGAAATCCCAATTGCTCCATATCAATCAGGATACCTTCCTGATGCAGCAGACGCATAACAAGGCTTTCGCCATACAGGACCGGTATGGTGGAAACCCGGATATCAATTTCCAATCCTCCTACCTTCAGCTTTATACGTCCATCCTGCGGCAGGCGCCGCTCGGCGATGTTCAATTTCGCCATAATTTTAATGCGGGAAAAAATTGCGGCTTGCAGTTTTTTAGGTATTAATTCGATATCATGGAGAACGCCGTCAATACGATACCTTACTTTCAACTCATCAGCGTATGATTCGATATGAATGTCACTGGCTCTGCTTTCTACTGCTCTGGTAACTATCATATTGACCAGCCGGATAATAGGCGCTTCCGAAGCAAGGTCCTGCAGGTGTCCGACATCGTCTTCTTCCTCATGGATAAACTGGAGGGAATTATCTTCGATATTTTCGATCAGTTTACTGATATCCTGAATTTCCTGAGTATAAAATTTCTCGATATATTCTTCGATTGACTTGGCATCGCTGAAATATATTTCTATATCCTGAGAAACGGCAATCTTCAGAGCGTCAACAACATCGTGATTCTCAGGATCGGCCATGATAATTTTCAGAGTATTTTGCTTAAACTCCAGCGGAACAATTTTATTCTCACGAATAAACCGTGTGGACAGGTTTTCCAAAACAAATGGAACCTTAGGGAAATTTTCCGGTTCTAAGTATTGCGGACTAGACATAATTTATTACGATACCCTTCCATTACAATGTTATCTTGCTATATCCTGGACACATACAGGCTGACAGGAGAATCTCTTTCTCTTCCCGTCATCATTTTGTCATTGTCGGGCTTGACCCGGCAATCCAGTATTCTTTTTCTCCTGATTCTCCCGCCTCATTTTCACTTGCAGGGGAATGACAATGTCGGAACTGCTCTGTAAACATCATTATAAGGAGTATAAGCGACGAAGACCCTCCTGCTAGTTTTTCGATTCTTCTTTCTCCTCATCATTATTTTCTTCCTTCTCCGGCACCTTCCCGTTTATTTGAGTGTCCTTTTTAATTTCCTCGTTCATCTTTTCATCAGTCATTTTGCCGACAAACTTTTCGGTTATTGCACCGGCATCCTGCTGGTTCTTTACAACATGCGGCGTTAAAAGGATCACCAGTTCCGTTCTCGATGCATCATCATCCGAATTGCCGAACAAATAACCCAAAATCGGTATTTTGCTTAAAAAAGGGATTCCCGATCTTGCTCTGGAATCATCTTCTCTGATCAATCCGCCGATAATAATTGTCTGGCCGTCCTGAACAACCAGGTTTGTTGTTGCCTCTGTTTTGTTGAGGATAATTTGTTTTTCGTCGGAATAGAGCAATATTGTAGAATAAGTGGAAACTTCCTGCGATATCTGCAAAGCAACCAGGCCGCTGTCATTAATCTGCGGCTTAACTTTCAGAATAACTCCGATGTCTTTATACTGGATAGTTCTTATGGGCACGGTAGTGGTGCCGACGGTAGTACCATATGTTTCCGAAGTGGGAATGGGAACCTGCTGCCCGACTTGTATCCTTGCTTCACGATTATCGGAAACCATGATGTGCGGCGAAGCCAAAAGTTTCGCCTTTGATTGTGAAGCCAGAGCATTAATTACAGCCCTCACGGAACCGCCGGCATCTATACCAATCATGTTCAATCCCGAACTTCCCGGGTTTGCTTTTGCAGTATCGATGTTCAACGAAGTCGGGTTCATTGATACCGTGAATGCATCCATGTTAAAAATATTGTTTTTTATTGACCAGGCCAACCCCAGGCTCATTTTATCCGTCAATTGTATTGATGCTATAGTCCCTTCTATTAAAACCTGCCGGGGAACGATATCAAGCTTGGCAATTGTTCCCTTGATGACTTCATAATCTTCAGGCGTTCCTAAAATAATAATCGCATTCAAGATTTCGTCGGCATAAATTTTCACCAGATCGGAAACCAGCGCCTCAGTTCCGCTTTTGCCTGCCGTTGCATGAATATGCGGACGCATCGCGCCCGAAGGCACGGAGACTGAGGCACTACCAGCTGCTGTCGGTGTGGAAGTTTTGGAACCTGAAAATATCTGTTGCAGCAAAGCGCCTATATCTTTGGCTTTGCTGTTTTGAACATGATGGACAAATACCTGCGGCCCTTTCTTTTTCTGCTGTTCGGAATCAAAGATGTTGATTAATTGCAGCAGACGTTTGACATTGGCATCCGTATCAACAACAATAATGTGGTTTGTTTTGGGAATATCAACGATAACAGCGCTGACCGATACAAACGGAGTAATTAATTTTACTATCTCCGATGACTGCGAATGCTCGACAGGCACAACCTGCAGTAGCGCTTTTCCTTTAATTTCGATCTTTTCTTCACTTCTGCCTATATTGACGGCCGCCGGTTCACGAGCCAGATCACTGATCGGTATGATGCGGAAAAGGCTGTTATCTTCTACTACCGCCACACCATTTAGCCGCAGAATAACTTCCATCACCGGAAGAATATTTTTTTGCAAAACCGGCGCGACTGATCTGAAAGTAACCCTGCCTTTGACCTTCGGGTCAATAATATAATTTGCCTTTAATATCTCACCGAAAACGGTTTGGATGACCGAATAAACATCCGCATCGTCAAAGTTCAAACT
>MVRV01000049.1 GCA_002068015.1 Smithella sp. PtaU1.Bin162 | reverse complement strand
GGCTATGCAGCGCTCGGCCTCTCTCCAGTACTGGGAGAGGGTTGTCCCGGAATTGGCAAAGTGATGCTCGGGATCAGTCGAAACCATCATCAGAACCCGGTCGGGACCAATGCCCTGCTTCTTTAATTCAATAGCCCGATCCACCGCACTTTCCCGTATAGTCACGGCACTGAACACAAGTTCGTCATAATTAATATTATTTTTGGAGCATTTCTTTTTAAAACCTTCGCTGCGAAAATGGGCAAGAACCTTATCCGCATCCGCAAACTGCGGCGTCGTAAGCGGACTCCCCAGATTGGTAACTTCCAATTCCTTGCAACCGGCCAGAATCATTTCTTCTCCGTAAAAAATTTTGGCCTGAGTCGAAATAAATTTTTCACAGTGCTGGAAACCGTCACGAATTGTAATATCACCCAGCATGACCTTTTTAGGCATTCTGGGAAAAATCTTCCAAAGGTCATATTCCGTCGCCATAAATCCAATTCTCCTTGCTGATTTAAAATTTAAAATTGCCGAAATTCGATTCCGGAATCGGTTTTAAAACGGAAATTTCCAGCGCCGCCGCCAAAACATTGCGGCTTTCCCGGAAAGGCACGGTACCGTCCTGGAACAATCTCGCTTCCATGTAAAAAGGATGCGCTTCCGATGAATATTTGTCGACCATCATCTGCTGAAATTTCTGCGCCTCCTCTTCGTTCATCTCCCGGCCTTCCTTCTTCGCATTAACCCGCTCCAGAGTCGTTAATATATAACCCGCCGTCCGTCCCGACATCACCGACGTCCGTGCCCGCATCGTGTGAAAGATAAACCGCGGATCGTAAGCTCTCCCGCACATACCGTAGTTCGCCGCCCCGTGATCGGGACCGATCACCCACTGAATCTTCGGAACATCCGCACAGGCGCACGCCCGAACCATGTCCGAACCGTATTTCCCGATCCCTCCGTATTCTTCCTTCGTGCCCACCATATAACCAGGTGATCCCTGTATATAAAGAATCGGCGTTTTCTGTGTACAGCAGCGGATTACCCACTCTGTCGCCTTCCGGGCGGATTCAATGAAAATGACCCCCGTATTGTTGCTGGCAATCACTCCTACCGGCAAACCTTTGATGTACATCAATCCGCACACAATATTATCGCCCCGGCCCGGTGCATAATGTTTCTTGTATTCGCTGAAATAGCTGTCATCGGCTATGCAGGCAAGAACTTCCCGGACATTCATCCCTTCATAAGTATCTTTCGGCAAAATGTCATACAGACGGTCAATCGCCACGCGGGGTTCCTTCGTCTCCCGTCTCTCGACATATATCTTCTGACGGGGTTCCAGCAAGAGCAACTCCCGGAGCTTCGCAATTCCCTCATCCTGCGTATGCACAAAGTGATCAGCTCCGCCCGATATACCCGTATGAACCTTCGCCCCGCCCAGATCCTCCATCGTTACAACTTCTCCGATGGCCGACTTGACCATGGGAGGTCCGCCCAGAAAAGCGTAGGCCATTTTATCCACCATAATGGATTCGCAGGCCAGATATACTATGTAGGCGCCACCCGCAGTGTTCCCGCCGGTGCTCAATGTATATTGCTTCAGCCCTTTGGCGGACATCCGGCACATATTGTAAAAAAACCGGCCGAATTGCCCCCGCCCCGGGAATACTCCCGCCTGCATCGGCAAAAAGGCTCCCGCCGAATCCGTAATATAGACGCAGGGTATCCCCGCCTCTTCGGCTATGTTCTGCGCTCTTAAATGTTTTTTGGTATTGATGGGATAATAAGCGCCGGCTTTTACCCGGCTGTCATTGGCAATGACCATCACCCAGTTGCCGTGGACACGGCAAAGACCTGTGGCCAGCCCTGCAGAGGGAACATCCCTGGTTGTTTCGTAGTTGATCCCGAATCCCGCTCCACGGCTCAGCTCCAGAAATTCCGTACCCGGATCCATCAGCTGCCCGATGAGCTCCCGTACCGGCTTCTTTCCCTGCTTCCGCAGACGCTCTATCTGCTCATCGCCTCCGGGATTGCGTCCCTTCTCCCAAAGTGCAAACAACTTCTCTTCCTCGGCCAGCCAGTATTGGCGATTTTCGGCATGCAAGGCTTCCTGTCTTTTTTTTCTTTCTTCTCTTGCGTTTAATTTTTCGCTCATTATTTCGCCTCCTTCAATATTACGTCTGAAAAATCAGTTTTTTATAATTCCCCTTCCCGCGTATTTTCTGCAAAAGGGTTAAAGGGTAGTTTTTTTTCAAGGTAAGGGGAATTAATTATCCGTAATTCAAGCCGGCTTCTTTCCGCAAAACACCTTCAGAATAAAAGATGCTATGATTTCATCCCGCTGGTTTTTCACCAGACACCGGACCGCCAGCACTCCCTTGTTTTTCCCTTTATCCAAAATATCAATAACTTCCACCTCGGTACGGATTGTATCGCCGATTCTGTTGGGTGCCGTAAACCGAACTTCATCAATACCGTAGAAGGCAATAAATGATTTCGGCAGATAGCTGGAATAAGGCCCCAGACGAAACGGGAGTGCCATACCCAGGCTGAGTGTCAGCATTCCGTGGGTTATCCGGCCGCCGAAGGGACCTTGCGCCGCATACTCCACGTCGGTATGGAGAGGATGCCAGTCACCGGTAAAACCCGCAAAGTTCACAACATCGGCTTCGGTTATCGTGCGTGCGGGAGATACAAACCTTTCTCCTATGGTATAGTCATCCAGATAAAGATAATCTTTAGCCATAACTTTAATTACCCCCTAGAGAATTTATATCAGCTGTTTTTAAACCAACCGGAATGGAACATTTTCCTGATTTCTTCGGGTTTGTTTAATCTCCCTTATCGGAGCAAACTTCATGCCGTTTGTATTTATAAAGATTTACAGACAATAAACGTTCGGGGAAATCTGGGATAAGAGTTGCAACACGCAAGATATTATTACTTTTATTAAGATTAGGCAGAAACTGATCAGGGGGAAGGAGGAAAACAACTTTACCCGGACAATAATAATGCTGGATGAAATCAATCCACATACTGGATGAAATCAATCCACTTCCGGCGATTGAATAATTCTTCTCAGACGCTGCCTCGTAATCCCCATGGCGGAGGCGGCCTGCGCTTTATTCTCGCCGTAGCGGGTCAGGACATCTTTTACGTAAAGGCTGATCAGGCGGTTTAAGGACATCGTTTCCAGATTTTCCATTGCCGATGAAAGTTGCGTTTCCTTATTTTTACGGTCATTAAAAGGTATGTCAACCGGAGTGATCAGCCGGCCGTCGCATAAAAGTACCGCTCTTTCAATAATATTTCTTAATTCTCTGATATTGCCGGGCCATTCATAAGCACAAAGGATTGTTACAGCTTCATTACTGCAGCCCCGGACATTTTTTTTGAAGACCCCGTTATACTCCTCAATGAAATGGTTGATTAAAAGAGGTATATCATCCTTGCGCAGACGAAGCGGCGGAACATCAATGGAAATGACGGAAAGACGATAGAAGAGATCTTCCCGGAAACGGCCTGACTTTACTTCTTTAAGCAAATCTTTGTTGGTAGCGGCAATGATCCGGACATCGACTTCAATACTGTCTGTTCCGCCAACCCGTTGAAAATTCCTTGCTTCCAGAAATCTGAGCAGCTTGACCTGCGTTTTCGAACCGATTTCTCCGATTTCATCGAGAAAAATCGTTCCCTTGTCGGCCATCTCGAAAAGACCCTTCTTTTTTTTGATCGCCCCGGTAAATGCACCTTTTTCATGACCGAAAAGTTCACTCTCCAGAAGCCCTTCGGACAAAGCCGTACAATTGATGGCAACAAACGGCTGGTTCTGGCGCACTCCGTTGTAATGGATGGCACTCGCGAAGAGCTCTTTTCCCGTACCGCTTTCTCCTGTGATAAGAACGGTGGATTGAGCCTCGGCAACACGCCTGCTCAAACCAATGAGATTCATCATTGAGCTGTTGCCGGTAATGATTTTTTCAAATCCGAAACGATTCTTCTGGGCAGCACGGATATGATTCATTTCCGCGGCAACCCGCTTTGATTCCAGACATCTCTTGATGATAAACTTCAATTCCTCAATATCGAAAGGCTTGGCGATATAATCATAAGCCCCCAGTTTGATTGCTTCCACCGCCCCCTTGATTCCGCCGTATGCCGTCATAATGATACCGGGACAATGAGGATCATGATGAAGTATTTTTCGAAAAAGTTCCATTCCGTCAATGTCGGGCAGGCGCACATCAAGCAGAACCAGATCCGGGTGGTGCCGGTTGAATGCATTCAGCGCATCACGTCCGTTTTCCGCAGTCACAATAAGATAGTCATTACCGGAAAGCGCTTCCCGCAAAGACCGCAGCAGCAATTTTTCGTCATCAGCTACAAGAATTGTTGATTTCATCTCCTCTACCCGCCGGTTTATTTTAATATGTTATAATCGGTTCTCATCGGGTGTCCAGGGAAGCCTGATGTAAAATGTGGTCCCTTCGTCAACACGGCTTTCCACTTCAATAATGCCGCGATGATCCTGAATGATTTTATGAGATACCGTCAAACCCAGACCCGTACCTACATTCTTCGTGGTAAAAAAAGGGTCGAATATTTTGTTGATATTCTCTTCGGGAATGCCCATACCGTTATCCGTAAAGCGGATAACAATCCATGACTGTGTGTCATCATGGTACTCTTTTATTATTTCCGTTGCAATCAGCACCTTTCCTTTTCCGCAAATTGCATCTACGGCATTAATCGCCAGATTCAAAAACACCTGCCGAAGCCTGTTGGAATCAGCCCTGATCAGGATTCTTTTTTTACCAAACTTCGTTTTAATGGTTATACCCTTTTTGGTAGCTTCCTTCCGCACCAGATAAACGGTCGTGTTCAGCAATTCATGAATATCCACTTCTTCGATATTAAGAGGCAGGGGTCTGGCCAGATTAAGTATTTCCCGGATCAATCCCTCCATTCTGTCGATTTCATCCAGTATATTCTTCAGATCCGCCCGCTGGGGACAATCAGCGGCAAATTGGTTTTCTATATTCTGAACTGTAGTATAAATGGCCGCCAAAGGATTCCTGATTTCATGGGCAATGCCGGAAGCCATCCAACCCAAAGCAGCAAGTCTTTCCGTACGCAGCAGATAATCTTCCATTCTCTTTTTTTCGGTCAAATCGGCGATCATGGTTACAGCACCATGGACATCTTCATTTTCACCGGTCAGGACGAATGCCGTAAGTCCCAGAATCAGCCGCTTGCCGTCCTGACGATGGTAAGTGATTTCCAAAGGATGAATATCTTCCTTTCTTTTCAAAGCATTATATATCCGCAATCTCTCCGTATCACTCAACGAAAATACGTCCTGGATGAGTCGGTTGGCGGCTTCTTCTTTCGTTATGCCCAGAATTTCCTCCCCCCGCGGATTAAGATTGTAAATCCGCCCGTGCAAAGAACTGACCATAATACCGTTGACCGAACAGCGGATGATGTTTTCCGAGATGTTCTTTTCATCGCTGAGTGTTTTATACAGTCTCGTATTCTCGATGATAATAGCAGCCTGATTGGCGAATATAGCCATTGAATCTATATCTTCCTGGGTAATTTCCATCTGCGTCCGGTACCGGTCGACGCCGATCAGACCGATTACCTTGCCCTTCAATTTCAAGGGGACATAGAGAACGGACTTTCTCTCCTGATATCTATTGATGATCATATCGATCGGCGTTGCCTCAGGGTTATTTACAGTATCTTTGATAAAAATCGGCTCATTTCGGCGAATCGCCTTCGTTTCATAACAATCATGCCGGGCGATCACCAGAGGCTTTTGCTTGGCACGCCTGGCCCCAAGCGGTGAAAATCCTTGAGTACAAACACATTCCATTTTTTTACCATCCGTGCTGATCAGATGAATGATCGCCCGGTCGAAATTCAATCCGTTCATGATACGGTTTACGATTTCTCCCAGCACTTCATCAAGACCGGGTGCACCCGTCAGCATGGCGCTGATTTCATAAATATGATTGAGCAGATTGTTTTTGACTTCCAGTTTGGCAGCCAGTTTTCCGTTCACGGCAAGTAATTTCTCTTTTGTCATTTTCATCCGATCATCCCTCTACCCGATAAAAGTCCCGGACAAGAGAAACGGCATTTATTTCGTTTGTCTGCCTTTACCCGTTCCGGTGATTCATATGTACTTTCGCCGCGATTTTCATAAGCAGTTGAGGGTTAACTTTTAGCAGATAAAGAAGTTGTTCGTCCATCTCTTTTCTCGGACAGCGGCAAAGTCTCGTATAATGACCCGATCATATCTGCTGGAAAGTTATCCGGGAAACGGATATTTTTTTTCAGGAGAAGGGATTCTCCCGGTCAAAATCAGGGGCAAGATTGGATTCGTTTACTTCCTGAACAAAAAGATTTTCAAATCCCAGATCGAGGGCAAAATCCAGAATCTGATTGTATTCATCGGCAGTGATTCTTCGCTGCAGCTGCGGATGATTGCGCACCTTATCTGTCGGCGTATACTGCGACATCAGGCTTATCGGGACTGAAGTCGATATCTCTCTTTTGATTAACCGGAAAACTTCCCGGGAATTTTCCAGGCTGCCGGGCAACACCAGGTGCCTGACGATAATACCTTTCCGGGCAACGCCTTCTTCGACCTCCAGGTCTGCGCCGACCTGCCGCACCATCTCCTTCAGGGAATCAAGAGCGTGGCGCGGATAGTCGGAGACGGCAGAAAAAGTGAGGCCATCTTCATGAACCCCGTATTTAAAATCGGGCAGATAAATATCCACCAGACCGTTCAGCATTTTTATGACTGCGGGGTTCTCGTATCCTCCGCAGTTATAAACAAAAGGAATTTTCAAACCTTGTTGCCGCGCCAGAAGAAGAGCCTCCATAATCAAAGGAACCTGCGGCGTGGGAGTCACAGGCTCAATATTGTGGCAGCCGCTTTCCTGCAAATTCAGCATTACCTTGGCGAGTTCATGGGGATCAAGCCTTCGCCCTTCCCTCTGATGAGAAATCTGGTAATTCTGGCAGTAAATACAACCCAGATTGCAGGAAGAAAAAAAAATAGTCCCGGCCCCGCGTGTCCCGGAAAGAGGCGGTTCCTCACCGTGATGGGAAAGTGCACAATCCATTACAATCTCGGCCGTAAGCCGGCAATAGCCTTTATCCCCCTGCGTCCGGTCAACATGGCAACGGCGCGGGCAAAGCACGCAATCTCTAAATATTTCTTTTAGTACTGTCACTTTACTGTGCAGGTCCATTGGAAATCTCCGGGAAAAACATGGAAGAACGGGAGCTTTTTTATTTCGGGCCGGTATGCTTTTCTACAATCTTTCCACAACTTCCCGAATTTTCCCGCTGGCGACAAGTTCCAGAAATTCTTCGCCCAGCGGGGCGGAAAGTTCCACGGCTTTACGCCAGTTTTTGATTCTTGTCTCCGCATCGTCAATATGAGTAAGAAAATCGTTCCGGTCGGGAATTTTTTCTCCCGGAAGCTTTTCGACAAAACTCTGAGACGGGAAAACCATGAGAACATTGCTTAATGTTTTTTCATCCGGCACACGACGCACAAGTTTCTTATCCAGCCAACCCGGGATAATCCTTTCCTGATGATGAAAAAACAGCACGAGTTCGTTTTCCTTTGCGGCGAATTGATGGGTCAGGTGGTAATCGATGAGACCGCCGTCACGATAAACTCCGCGCGGCGCACCGAAAATATCACGCACACCGGCTACAACCAGAGGAATTGCACCGCTCGCCATAATGGCATATTTGAGGTTGGATTCGCTTATGCGGACGAAGGAACCGCGGAACTGCGGGTGAAAACAAAAAGCCGGCGGCTTGGATCCGTGGTAAAACACTACCCGTTCGGCGAACCGGTAAATATTATTCCGGCTGAAAAAATTCAGTAGAAATCCGGCGACCAAACCGGTTCGCTGCAACCATCCTTTTTCTGAGGCAACCAGATGGCGCGCCCGGGCCGTAATTACCACCAGACGGTATTTTTTATTCCCCAGTGCAAACGACAGCGCATCATCTTCCAAATACAAATTGATCAGATCTTTATATTTATCTAGCACCGTAGCCGGCGTATCAGCCCGGGTAAATTTGACATTGATGTAGGCATCCAGAAATTTCTTGTAGCAGGCGGCGGCGTCCGGTTGCAGCCAGGCGGCAAAACGCCAGGCGCCGGCGGAAGAGCCGACTAAATGGACGGTACGGGTACGTCCCAGGATATTACCGTTTAAGAGAGTTAAATCGAAACCGCTCGCGACAAGCCAGCGGGGACCGACGGCCGGGCCGAAGTAGGTGGAAATGGAATCATAATTAAATCCACCGTCTTTGATGATCTCATAGGCACGTCTGCCGGCTTTAATTCTTATACGGCTCATTTTCATATTCCCGGGGCAAAAATCTTGACATGCAAACCATTGTCTTGTAAATTAATTAAGTACTGCCTCTTGGCAAGAGTTGAAAATTGCCGTTTTTAAACGGCTGATTATTTTAACGATCGAGGCGGCTTTTATCAATAATTGAAAAAAAATCAAGAAATATATTTTTCCCGCAAGCAGGATAACAGATGAATATCAAAGAGTCCATAAAACAAATAGCCCGTGATGCCCAGAGCGCATCACGTGAATTAAGCAAGGTTTCTTCCACAGTAAAAAACAAAGTTCTTTTGCAAATGGCCGATGAACTTCTGAAAAATTCCACCGGTCTTATTGCCGAAAATGCCCGGGATGTTGCGGAGGCTAAAAAAGCCGCTCTATCCAAAGCCATGATTGATCGCCTCATCTTGAAGAAATCGACAATTGAAGGCATGGCCCGGGGATTGACGGAGGTTGCCGCACTCCCTGATCCCACCGGAAAAGTAACATCCATGTGGCGCCGACCCAATGGCCTTCTGGTCGGCCGGATGCGGATTCCCTTAGGAGTAATCGGTATTATTTATGAATCTCGTCCCAACGTAACGGCCGACGCCGCCGCCCTCTGTTTGAAATCGGGAAACGCAGTAATATTAAGGGGAGGGTCGGAAGCAATTCATTCCAATCTGGCCATCTGCTCTATTCTCCGGAAAGTTCTGCAAAAAAACATGCTGCCCGCAGGTGCGATTCAGGTAATTCCTACAACCGACCGGGAAGCCGTCTATGAAATGCTGCAACTCGATGAATATATCGATCTCATTATTCCCCGCGGTGGAGAAGAATTAATCCGCGCTGTCGTCGCCCAGTCCAAAATACCGGTTATTAAGCATTACAAAGGGGTTTGCCATATCTTCGTCGATGCTTCCGCAGATCCGGAAATGGCTACGGATATCTGCTGCAATGCCAAAATCCAGCGTCCCGGTGTGTGTAATGCCATGGAAACGCTGCTTGTGCATAAAGACATTGCCCGCAGGTTTCTGCCGGCAGCCGCCAAGGCTTTTAAAAAAGCCCATGTTCTCCTGAAAGGATGTGACAAAACAAGAAAAATTCTTAAAAACATTGACGCTGCCTGCGAGGCCGACTGGTATGCCGAATACCTCGATTTAATTCTGGCCGTACGCATTGTGGAAAATATCGACGAGGCGATAGCTCATATTGAGAAATACGGCTCCCTGCATACCGAAGCGATTATCACTTCCGACTACAGTAATTCACAGCGCTTCTTAAATGAAGTAAATTCGTCCACGGTGCTCGTCAACGCCTCCACCCGCTTCAGCGACGGATTTGAGTTGGGGCTGGGCGCGGAAATCGGCATCTCCACAACCAAGCTTCACGCCTACGGCCCGATGGGTCTCGAAGAGTTAACAACCACAAAATTTATTATTTACGGCAACGGACAGGTGCGCACATGAAATGGGGTTTACTGGGAGGGACATTCGATCCGATTCACTTCGGGCATTTGCGGGCAGCCGAAGAGATGCTGCAGATTTTTGATTTAAACCGTATTATTTTTGTTCCTTCATCACGGCCGCCGCACAAGCTGGAAGCCGAAATAACTTCCTTTTACCACCGCGAGCAGATGGTGCGCATGGCCATTGAGGGAAACGTTTCCTTTTCCTTTTCCGATGTCGAGAATCAAAGAACCGGCAAATCCTATTCGGTGGAAACGGTTGAATATATATTAAACAAGTACCTGGAAGATCTGAAGCTTTATTTTATCATCGGGCAGGATGCCTTTCAGGCCATCACCACCTGGAAAGATTGGGAGAAGCTTCTTCTTCTCTGTAATTTTGCGGTTATGACCCGGCCCGGTTACCAGCAAAAAGGTCTGGGAGCAGTTCTTCCCGAGGCTTTCGCCTCCCGTTTTACTTATGATAAAAAAATCGACGGATATAGTGGACCGACCGGTAATGTAATCTATTTCCGCTCCGTAACGTTTCTCGATATTTCCTCATCCCGCATCCGGGAAAGTGCAAAGGCCGGGCAATCCATCCGCTATCTTGTTCCGGACAACGTCCGCAACTACATCATCAAAAATTCCATATATAAGAAATAACACCCGATTAAAGCGGAAGAATTTTCTTCAAAAAATTACCGGTTGCCGATTGTTCGGCAGCAGCCACTTGCTCCACTGTGCCCGATGCTATAATTTCGCCGCCGCCGGGCCCTCCTTCCGGCCCCATATCGATTATGTAATCGGCGCATTTGATCACATCCAGATTATGCTCAATCACCACCATTGTATTGCCCATATCAACCAGGCGAACAAGCACGTCGAGCAGTTTCTGAATATCGGCAAAATGCAACCCGATTGTGGGCTCATCAAGGATATAAAGAGTGTTGCTGTTGACACGTTTGCCCAATTCCCGTGCCAGCTTTATTCTCTGTGCTTCTCCGCCGGAAAGAGTCGTCGCCGATTGCCCCAGACGGATGTAGCCGAGACCAACATCGCTAAGCAATTGCAGATGCGTCCTGATCGCCGGAATGTTGGAAAAGAATGCCAAGGCCTCATTGACGGTCATATCGAGGACATCGGCAATGCTTTGATCTTTATACTTTATATCCAGGGTATCCCGGTTAAAGCGCTTACCGTGACACACATCGCAGGTGACATAAACATCAGGCAGAAAATGCATCTCTATGCGAATAAGGCCGTTGCCTTCACACGCTTCGCAGCGTCCGCCTTTCACGTTAAAGCTGAAACGTCCCGGTTTAAAGCCGCGTACCCGGGATTCCGGAAGATTGGCAAACAAATCACGGATAAAAGAAAAAATTCCCGTGTAAGTTACCGGATTGGAGCGGGGTGTCCGGCCGATGGGCTGTTGATTGATCATGATGACCCGTTCAATACCGCCCAGGTCCACAACCTTGCGGATTTTCCCCATTGCCCCGTTATGCTGATTCAGGCGACGCGCGAGCACCTGATAAAGAGTTTCAATTACCAGGGAGCTCTTGCCGGAACCGGAAACTCCGGTAACCGCCGTAAAAACTCCCACGGGTATTTTAATGTCGATATTTTTAAGGTTATTTTCACTGGCCCCCTCAAGGATTATATACCTTCCTGAGATCGGCCGGCGCACTGCCGGCAGAGCAATCGTTGCCTCGCCGGATAAATACCGCCCGGTCAAAGAATCCTTATCCTGCAGCATTTCCCGGGGAGTTCCCTGAAAAACTATTTCACCGCCCTGCGCCCCGGCACCCGGACCCATATCCACAATATAATCCGAAGCCAGCATCATATCGGCATCATGTTCCACAACAAGCACGGTATTCCCCATATCCCGCAATTTTTTCAGCGTATCAATCAACCGCAGATTATCCCGCTGATGAAGCCCGACAGTGGGCTCATCAAGCACATATAACACTCCCATCAATCCCGATCCGATTTGCGTGGCAAGTCGAATGCGCTGGGATTCGCCGCCGGATAAAGACAGTGTCGACCTCTCCAGGCTCAGGTAATCCATGCCGACATTCAGAAGAAAGTTAAGCCGGCTGCGAATTTCCTTAAGAATCCTCTCGGTAATGATTTTCTCCTGCGGAGAAAGAATCAGCTTTTCAAAGAAATTAAAACACTCCCGGATGGACATCCGGCAGAGCTCATAAATATTCTTTCCCCCGACGGTAACGGCAAGGCTTTCTTTTTTCAGCCGTGCACCCCGGCAAACCGGGCAGGCACTCATATCCATATAACGGGCAAGATCGTTGCGGACTGCGGCGGATGTCGTTTCCCGCCAGCGTCGCTCCAGCTGTCTGATGGCACCTTCGAAAGGACGATCGGCAAAGTACCGCCGCTTGGCATGATCATGATAAAAGCGGATTATTTCCTTGTCCGAACCGTAAAGAAGAACCTTTTGAATTTTTTCCGGCATTTTATCAAAAGGTTTATTGATATCAAACCCATAATGGGCGGAAAGCGCATCCAGCATATTAAAATAATAAAGAGAATTCCGGTTCGCCCACGGTGCAATCGCACCTTCGCGAAGCGATAACCCCCGATCCGGTACAACCAGCTGTTCCGCAAAGTGCATGCGCGAACCCAGTCCGCTGCATTCGGGACAGGCACCGTAAGGGCTGTTAAATGAAAACATGCGGGGAGCAAGCGCGGGCATGCTGATTCCACAATCGGGACAGGCATATTTTTCGCTGAAGAGCAACTCCTCGCCACTTGCCAAGACTATCCGCACCATTCCTTCGGCGCGGCTTGCCGCAATCTCCAGAGAATCACGCAGCCTTTTGCGCATGCCTTCTTTTATCACCAGGCGGTCGATGATAAGATCGATATCATGGCGTTTATTTTTTTCCAGAACAATATCATCGGCGAGATCCCTTGTTTCACCATCAACACGCACCCGCACAAATCCTTCTTTCTGGAGTTTTTTAAAGTCTTTCTGGAATTCGCCTTTTTTCCCGCGGACGAGCGGTGCCAAAATGCTGAAACGCGTATTTTCCGGAAAGGCCAGAATACTCTCTACAATAGAGTCAATCGTTTGTGAGTGAATTTCCCGGCCGCAACGGCAGCAATGACAAATACCGATACCGGAATAGAGGAGCCGGAAATAATCGTAAATCTCCGTAACCGTTCCCACGGTAGAGCGGGGATTGTGGCTGGACACACGCTGTTCAATGGCGATGGCCGGAGAAAGGCCTTCAATTGATTCTACATCCGGCTTGTCCATCTGTCCGATAAACTGACGGGCATATGTGGAAAGGGATTCTACGTAGCGGCGCTGCCCTTCCGCATAAATCGTATCAAAAGCCAGCGAAGATTTTCCGGAACCACTGACCCCGGTAATAACAACCAGCTGATCACGGGGAATATCCAGACTGATATTTTTCAAATTATGCTGGGCGGCATTTTTGATCTTTATTGCATTCATAATTCACAGTTACAGACTGAAGGCTGAATGCTGAAGACTGAGGGTTGAAGGATAAAGAAAATTCAGGTTTTGGTCTTTAACCTTCGGCCCCTTGTCATCAGACATCAACCTATTTATCTTATTTCGATATGTGCCTTTTTCCGCACGGAAGCAATCCATTCATCATATCTTTTTTCCAGTTTTTCATCTTCCAGTTTGGCCTTTATTTCATCACGCACGGTAGCGATCGGCTTGAGTCCGGCACCTCTTTTATCCACCACTTTAATTATATGAAATCCCATATCCGATTCAATTACATCGCTTATCTGGCCGAGCGGCAGCTCAAAAGCCACTTCTTCCACTGCCGGAATCATCACACCCTTTTCAATGAAGCCGACATCGCCCCCCTGAGACGCTTCCGGCCCCTGAGAATATTTAGCAGCGAGCTCTTCAAAAGGAGTCCCGCCCAAAGCACTTTTATGAATCTGCCGGGCATTCTCCCTGATTTTCGTTTTGGTGGCCGCATCGGCATCAGGAGGTATTCTAAGCAAAATCTGATTGATCCTGACCGCCTCTTTGCCTTCGTATTCCTCTCTATGCTGATCGTAATATTTCCCTATTTCCTGATCACTGATCATTATTTTGGATTTAATTTCCCAGCGCATCAACTTCATCCGCATTAGTTGCGACTTGATATCTTTTTTGACGTCAGCCAGAGAACCACCATCCTGTTCCACCTTTTTCAAAAAATCATCCATACTTATTTTTCTTTTGACGAGCGTGTCTTTGAGGATATTCATTATTTCTTCATCCTTGATGTTTGCGCCTGTCTTTTTCGCCTCATACTCTATCAGGAGATTATCGATAAGTCTCTGCAGAACAATGGCTCTCGTATCTTCTATTAATTTTTCTTTATCACCGCCCTTATATGTCTCTTCAATTTTTTTAAGATACGGTCCCAATGCCGCATTGAACTCCTTCATCGTTATGATCTCATCATTAACCACGGCAATGATCTTATCGACAACTTCACTAAACGCCGAAGCCGATGTCAGCATCACAAAAGATACGATCAAAATAATAATTTTATAAAATTTCACAAACTTTCCCCCTTATAAGCTATAATCAAACTTCATGAGTTTTCCCGTCATCCGCCGTCAAGAGCAAACAATAGCGTAACTGCCCTATTTTTCCTTTTAATAAGGAACCGGATATGCCGTTATTTAACTTTATCTTTTAAAACGGCCATTTCCTTTTTAACAGCGGCTTTCATTTTTAATGCATCCAACCAAATTGCAAAAGCAGCTTCCTCTTTTTTTGCCCGGATGTCCGCAATAACTTCTTCCTTACATTCCGCGAAATTCCTATTCCTGGCCTCTTTAATTTCCATAATCTTTAAAACATGAAAACCGTAAGAACTCTTTACAATCGGACTGATCTCATTTATCGACAGTTTAAAAATCGTTTCGTCCAGAGGTTCAGGCATAACCTGACGTGTGATAAACCCCAGATCGCCGCCCCGGCGGGCTTCAGGCCCGATTGATTTTTCCCGGACAACCTTGGAGAAATCGGCACCGGCTTTCAACTCCTCAACCACCTCCTGAGCGGCCGCCATATCTCTCACAAATATCTGCGCAACTCTTACTTTGGAAACTGTCTTATACAGACCGGGATGTTCATTGAAATAATCCTCCGCTTCATCTTCCGACACACGCACATAGGCATTAACATCAGCGGCAATAAGTTTCTCAAAAAGCATCTCCTTTTTTATATCTTCCTTCCATCGCTCATAGGAGATCTTTTCCTGAGCAAGCAGATTGGAGAATCCTTCCCCGTATTCTTTTTTAATTTCGAAGGCTTTTTCTTCCAGCTCTTGAGAATTAACTTCAAGACCAAGTTCGGCTGCCCGGAGATTCATGATTTTTTCAGTAATCATGTTATCCAGCACTTCCTCTTCCAGACGCCGGACATAATTTAACTCCCCGGAAAGAAAATCCTTGGGCAACATTGCCTTTTTTTGATCCAGTCTGGCCTGATACTCATCAAGATAAATTCTGGCACCGTTCACCGTAGCCACATGGGGATTGGAGGGAAAATCAACTTTATCGCAGGCAGTAACGGCAATAACAGCACACAAACAAATTATCCATGAATATCTGATCGGAATTTTAATCATTTTCGTACCGGAAACAATTTTCATAACTTTAAGGTATCAGCATACAGTGCTTGCGTTTATTCGGCAAGTACCTTTAACAGTAAAGAGCTTTGAGCCAGTATTTCTCCCTCGGCAAGACCGGGCAAGGAAACAAACAATTTATGATCCGGCGTAAAACGTAATTCTTTCGTCTTCTTACGATAAAGCAGAAGAATTTTGGCCGGATCAACAGGGCTTGTTTCCCGGAAAAAGATATACAGACATTTCCCATCATAGCCCATTTTGTAACCTTTGATCGGCTTCAGCCGGTTGCGGATATTTATTATCTGCAATAAATTTTCCACTTTCTGCGGCAAAGCACCATAACAATCGAGGAGTTCTTCTTTAATCCGGTCGATGTCACCCGGATTTTCGGCAATTGATATTCTTTTATACAAAACCAGCCGCTGATGGACATCCTGCACATATTCCTCCGGAATAAAGGCGGAGACAGCCAATTGAATTTCCGGCAGGGGTTCCTCCTCGATTACTTTTTCACCTTTAATCTCCCGGATCGTCTTCTCCATCAATTCCGTATATAGTTCGTAGCCGACGGCTGATACATGACCGGATTGCGAAACACCCAGCAAATTACCACCGCCGCGTATTTCCATGTCATTATACGCTATACGGAAACCGGAACCCGGTTCGGAAAATTCTTTTATTACCTGCAATCTTTTTATTGCTTCCCGGGAAAGCATCGCCCCGCGGGGCAGTAACAAATAGGCATATGCTTCCTGATCGGCGCGTCCCACGCGGCCGCGTATCTGATAGAGCTGCGCCAGACCAAATCTGTCGGCACGATTAATGATGATCGTATTGGCCGAAGGAATGTCGAGCCCCGAACCTATAATGGTTGTGCAAACCAGGACGTCGCACTCCCGGCGGATAAACCTAGCCATTGTTTTTTCAATTTCCGCCGGTTTCATCTGGCCGTGCACAACCTCGATCTTCGCTTGCGGAACAAGTCTTCCCAGAAGATGGGCGAGCGAATAAATCGAACGTACACGGTCGTGAACAAAAAATATCTGTCCCTGCCGGGCAAGTTCTTTTTCGACAGCGGCCTTAATGGTTTCTTCATCAAACTCCAGAACATAAGTTTTTATGGGCTGACGGTCCGCAGGCGGTGTGTTGATAATGGACAAATCCCGGATACCGACCAGAGACAAGTGCAATGTCCGGGGAATGGGCGTTGCGGAAAGCGTCAAAACATCAACGAGTGTGCGCATTTTCTTTAATTTTTCCTTATGGGCCACGCCGAAACGTTGCTCTTCATCAATGACCACCAATCCCAGATCTTTAAATTCAACGTCTTTCTGCAGCAGACGATGCGTTCCGACAACAATATCCACTTGCTGATTTTTGAGATCCGCTATGATTTTCTTCTGCTCGGCGGCGCTTTTGAAGCGGTTTAAAACTTCCACATGAACAGGGAAATCGCGAAGTCTGCGCGAAAACGTCTGATAATGCTGTTCAGCAAGAATCGTTGTGGGGGTAAGCACCGCCACCTGCTTGCCGTCCAGGACCGCGCGCAGAGCCGCGCGGAGCGCCACTTCGGTTTTACCAAAACCGGCATCACCGCAGACCAGCCTATCCATGGGTTTTGCTTCATCCATATCCAGATGGATATCTTCAATAGCGCGAGCCTGATCCGGAGTTTCCTCAAACTCGAAAGTGGAACAAAATTCCTCGTAAATACGGTCCGGCGGAGAAAAAGCATCCCTCTTCATTACTTCGCGGGCGGCGTAAATCGCCACCATTTCTTCGGCAACCTCTCTTACCGATTTTTTCACCCGCTCTTTCACCGCATCCCAGGAAGAACCGCCCATTTTGTCCACTTTCGGCACATATCCGTCCGGACCCAGGTAACGCTGAATTTTTTCCAGGGAATTGACAGGCAGATAAAGTTTATCACCGTCTGAATATTCAATGGCCAGAAAGTCATTTTCGATCCGGCCTACCGTTATTTTTTTCAGCCCCTTGTATATACCGATGCCGAAATCGGTGTGAACTACAAAATCACCTTCATTAAGGTCGCCGAAAGTTTTCAGAAAATAGCCCTCACGCACGGGCCGCATACGCCTGCGGGGAATTTTTTTGACAAAAATTTCTTCTTCGCTCAAAAATACAAGATTCATGGCCGGAAAGATAAATCCTGCCGAGATTTTTCCGGGAATCAAGAGCAATGCGGCTTTTCCATTAAAATTTTCAGCAATCTCTAAAACAGAATCCGCCGGAGATAAAAGACTGACCGGCAAATCATATGACAAAAGCATATGCCGCATCCTTTGCAAATCCTCCGCAGAAGGGCAGAAAAAGAATACTCTTTTGTCTTCGGCAAGCCACATTTTTATTTTTTCCACGGTCTGCCGCAGAAGAACCTCTTCTTTAATTTCTCCGTCTTGCGGTATGTCGCGATATACATCTTTGAAAGTTTCAAAGGGAACAATCTTCGCCACAGCATCCTTAAGTTCGTCAAGTTTAAGTCCGGTAAGATTAATCCGGGGAAATTTCTCCAGGACGGCAAATGTTGCGCCGGAATCTATATAGACGCTTTCCTTGTCCAAATGAAATTTTTCGCTGTTTTTAGCTTTGAATAATAATTTATCGATATTACTCTCCATACTTCGGGCTGCCTGCTGCACAGCCAGCGGATCATCCAAAACAACCAGCGCACCGGAGGGCAAATAATCAAGGAAACAGGAGAGATTCTTTTGCAGAAATCCGCTGTTTTCTTCATACACTTCATAAAACAACGGCAAAAAAATAGGATTGATCGAACCGGCCGGATTGTTCTGCAATGTTTCCACCAGGCGATTGCGGATTTCCCGGGGAAGGGAAAGGCTGCCTGCTCTTCTTTTAATATTACGAACAGCAAGCTCCAGTGTCCGGGGAGTAAGAACAATTTCATTGGCGGGCGGCACAAAAAACGCATCAGCCGGATCCAGGGATCGCTGGGAAACAGGATCAAATTTTCGGATCGACTCAATCTCATCACCAATCATTTCCAGGCGCAGCGGATTTTTTTGTGCGGGAGGGAACACATCAAAAATATTTCCACGGGCACTGAATTCTCCTTTTTCCTCAACAAGAGAGACTCTTTTGTAACCCCCGGCAAGTAACTGCTCGCCAAACTGCTCCCGATTCAGAAGATCACCCACGGCAATTATCCGCAGATACTTATTGAATTCCGGAAAGGGCATAACCTTTTGCATCAAGGCGGCTGCGGAAGTGACGACAATCGCTTCCGCACTTAACTGCAGCCCGGTCATTATTTCCAATCGCGCCAGCGCCTCTTCCTTTTGCAGGGCAAACATGTCAATGGCCAAAAAATCAAGCGGCGGATAATACAAGACCTTTTCTTCGCCCAAAAACAAGGTCAGATCGGAAGCAAAAGCCTGCGCATCTTTTTCTTCCGGACAGACAACCAGCAATAATTTCCCCAAACGTTTAAAGAGCAAAGCTGTAAGAAGTGAGCGTGCAGTTCCGGAAAGACCGGCAACATCCACGTTTTTTGCCCCTTGTTCAAGCTCTGTCCGCAATCTCCGGAAAGGCTCAATATCGCTATTAATTTTATTATTAATGATTTTTCTCACGGATAATATTTCTCAATTCTTCCGGTAAAAATGCGCTCAGAACAGATATTAAACTGATCTTTTTTATCGAGGGTTTCATTACCTTTTTCTCTGTAATCTGTTTTTATTATCGCAATTACACAATTACTTCAAGCCCGCTTCAGATTTTAAAATGAAAAAACCTATCGCCGTCACAAGCTTCTTCATTAACATTACACCTATTTTCTTCTGCACCGATTTTTTTATTGACATCTACCTTCCCTCTCCCTATAATTTCACCCAATAAAAACAAGCTCCTGCCAAACAAGCAGTTCTATCTGTCCGCATGTCAAATAGATAAAGGGGGGATGGAATACCTTAATTGCTTTCAGAAAAAGTTCTTAAAGAGACAAATCGGAAATTAAGCGCACCAGTTTCATAAAACGAGTAAAATAAGGAGGAATAAATATGAATGCCGCAGTATTGTTGATTCTGGGTTTTATTTTTTTCTACCTGGCTTATCGTATTTACGGAAAATGGATCGCCAAACTCTTCGGGGAAGATGACAAGATTCCAACACCGTCTTGTACAATGAAAGATGATTGTGATTATGTACCCACAAAACCAATTGTTTTATTCGGGCATCATTTCTCGAGTATTGCGGGGGCAGGTCCTATTCTCGGCCCGACCACCGCACTGCTTTTCGGATTTCTGCCGGTCTGGTTGTGGTGCGTGTTAGGCAGCATCTTTATCGGTGCGGTTCACGACATGACCACTCTCTTTGCCAGTGTTCGCGAAAAGGGAAAGTCCGTTGCCGAAATTGCCAGAGCATCCCTGGGCAATACCGGATTCTTTTTATTAGTCATTTTTACCATTTTGATGCTTTTATTAGTAACCTCAGCTTTTTTGGGCATAACCGCTACTGCTCTCACGTCAATTTATTCACTGGAGGCGCTGAAACTTGCTCCGGATCAGACCATTGTTAAAACCGTTGTTGATGGCGGAATTGTCAAGGCGCATATCGGCGGTATCGCTTCCACATCAGTTATCTTCATCAGCTGCTGTGCTCCGATCCTGGGCTGGCTTCTTTATAAGAAGCAAATGAATGTTTATCTGGCCAGCGTTATAGCAATTGTTGTTTGTATCGTTTCCGTTTTTATCGGCATCAGTTTCCCGGTTGCGTTCCAACCCAATACCTGGATGATCATCCTTTGTTTCTATACCTTATTTGCCGCCGGAATTCCTGTCTGGGTTATTTTACAGCCCAGAGATTTCACCAATTCATTTTTTCTCTACCTTGGTGTTGCGTCATTGTTTGTCGGCGGTATTGTAGCCGGATTTCAAGGCGTTACCTTTAATGCTCCCGCTTTTAATGTGGCCGCCGGAACAGCCAAATTGGGCCCCATCTGGCCATTTCTGTTCATCACTGTTGCCTGCGGCGCCATTTCGGGATTCCATTGTCTGGTCTCTGGTGGCACGTCTTCCAAACAGATAGCCAAAGAATCAGACATTAAAAAGGTCGGCTACGGCGGAATGCTGCTGGAGGGATTGCTGGCTATTGGCGTTGTGATTGCCGTCGGCTGCGGCATCGCGTTTGCGGATTTTTCCAATATTGTTTTTCCGACTGTTGCGGGCGTGAGATCAAACCCGATCCTGGCATTTGCCGCCGGAACCGGCGGATTACTGGATAAAGCTCTCGGAATACCGCCGTTTTACGGAACCCTGCTGGGAATTCTGATGGTGGAAGGTTTTGTTATCACGACACTGGATACGGCCGTCCGGCTGAACCGGTATTTATTTGAAGAGCTCTGGGCAGCCATGTTTAAGAATGTTCCGAAATTTATGAAATCATATCTTTTCAATGCTCTGATCGCTGTGATTTTAATGTATCTCCTGGCTTATAATAACGCGTTTTTAGTTATCTGGCCGATTTTCGGTACCTCTAATCAACTCCTGGCGGCCCTGGCGCTGATTGCCGTTTCCGTCTGGCTGGTCAATCGCAAGAAAACAGCATGGTTCACCATCCTGCCGGCGATCTTTATGATGGTGACTACCTTATACTCTCTGGTGGTTTTACTTTTTGAAAAGTATATTCCCAAAAACAACATCGCTCTGGCGGTAGTTGATGCCGTGTTGATCGTTCTTGCCCTCGGAGTAATTTATTTATCTTACAAAAAATGGAGGGAATTGAAGGCGGGTGCTGCTCCGGCCGGGAAGACAGCGTAACTAAAAAAGTTGAAAATATTTGCAGTATCTTCGGGAGGGACGGCTTAAAACCGTCCCTCCTTTTTTTATCGCTGACATCATCCCGGATTACGCCTGACGCTTGTGCCGCAGAACCTCCGGATTAACCAGATTAGGTGGAATATTTCCGGACAGACCGGCCATCAGGTTATCCACGGCCAGCTTGCCTATATTAACCCGCGTTTCGATGGTGCCGCTTCCGACATGCGGCAAGAGTACAACATCTTCCAGCTCGGCAAGCCCGGGCGCCAACGCAGGCTCATTTTCATAGACATCCAGACCGGCGCCGGCAATCTTTCCTGACCGCAGAACCTCCACCAGGGCTTTTTCATCGACTACGGGACCTCTTGCCGTGTTGATAAGAAAGGCCGTAGGTTTCATGAGCGACAATTCCTCTTTGCCGATAAGATATTTAGTTTCGTTAGTTAGGGGCACGTTAAGGGAAACAAAATCGGCTTCCGTAAGCAGTGTTTTCAGATCGGCATATTGAGCTGCAAGGTTTTTCTCTTCTTCCGGAGGAACTCTTTTCCGGTTATAATACAGGATACGCATATCAAAAGCCCTGCCCCGGACGGCGAGGGCCTTCCCGATTTTACCCATACCGACAATCCCCAGAGTCTTTCCGGTTACTTCACGGCCCAAAAACGTCATCGGCGCCCAGTATTTAAAACGTCCTTCCCTCACCATCCTGTCGCCTTCGACTACTCTTCGCGAAACGGCCAGAATCAGGGCAAAAGCAAGCTCCGCCGTCGCATTGGTTACCGCACCGGGAGTGTTGGAAACCATAATTCCTCTGGCCGTCGCCGCCCGGACATCGATATTATTGTACCCGACTCCGAAGTTGGCAATCATTTTTAAATGGGGCGCACAAGCCAGCACTTCCTCGCTGATATTGTCATTGAGCATTGATAAAAGCCCCTGTTTGTCCTTTATTTGTGCAAGCAGCATTTGATGATCGAGGGGACGATTTTCATGATTCATTTCTATGGAATATTTTTCTTTCAGGGGTTCAATAACGTTATCAGGGAGATTTCCCGTTACCAGTATCTTCATAGTTTTCCTCCTTGATAATTTTATTTATTTCTTCGCTGCATATTATAGACTATATTAATTTCTCATTCAAAAGTAAATTCCAGGGGAAAAAGATACCTTGCTTGGAAGATGTTGCTTTTGGAGATTGACACGATTATCAATCTCATGTTTAATGACTGCAAATTTCCACAAGGAAGTGCCAAGGTCACTGGTGGGCCTCCCGGACTTCAAATTCGGTGTGGGGCGCTAGAACCGTCCCAGGTGGGTTCGATTCCCATGCACTTCCGCCATTTAATTTCAATAAGTTAGCTGTTGTTGCTAAGCCTTCTTGTTTACTACTAATAGTATTTTCTGTGTCTTGGTCAACGCTTTGGTCAACACTTTTCAGGAACATCTCCAGTCGTTTGCCACCATCCCTAATATCAGCCTCATCAACAGTATTGTAACGTTGAAACATATCAATTGTTGAATGGCCCGTGGTCTTCATAATCACTGTTGGGTCAACACCAGCTTTTCTCATGATTGTATTGTATGTATGGCGAGTATCGTGAAGTATAAACCCACCCTTTACAAAACGTCCATAAAGTATCCCAGCCCTCTTGCAGGCCGTTCTTAATGCTTCACGGATATCACTAATAGGCTTGCCGTTGTACAAAATCACATGATTATCATGGATCGCCCTGGGAATACGTTTTAACAGTATATTGAGTTCATCAATAATAGGAATTTTTCTCGGTTCCCTATCCTTCGTATCCGCTGACTCAAGCTTAATTATTCCACCTTTAAGATCAATCTTATCCCAAGTCAGGGAAAGAATCTCGCCCTTACGCATTCCTGTATATATTGCGATCCCAATTATTGCCCCTGTGTGAGGTGGTAGAAGCGCAATAAGTCTTTTCCATTCCTCCATGCTTAGCACCCGATCTCGCACGTTTGCATTTCGCTTGAGCAGCTTTTTTACCTTTTTAAACGTTTTAAGTATACATCCACCGACCATGTCATTATTAAAAGCCTTAGTTATCATAGTTTTTGCAATTGAGATTTCCATATCAACGGTTGCCGATGCTTTTCCGTCATCCTCTCTTTTAATCTGATAATTTTCAAGATCGATGGTATTAATGCTATTAACAATTCTGCCACCAAACACACTATTGAATTGATCAAGTGCACTTATAATACGATCATATGATTTGAGCTTTTTTACGGATTTTAATTCAAGGTACCACTTGCTAAGCTCTGTAAACGTCATTTTAGCTTCCGGAAGAATTTCAAATATCCTATTTTCTCGCTTCTGAGAGCGCCTTTTGCCTTCTGCATCACGGGCTTCCTCTATGGAATAAC
>MVRV01000048.1 GCA_002068015.1 Smithella sp. PtaU1.Bin162 | reverse complement strand
ATTGGCAATGCCGCTTAACTGACCCAGCCTGCGGCCGGTCTTTCCGTCGCGCGCCAGTTCCATGCCGATGCTCTGGTTGGTCGGAAGAAACAGATGCTGCCCGATGCTGAAAATAAAAAGCCAGACGAGCATTATGGAAAAGCTGGTTGAACAAAGTCCGATAAATAAAATGCCGAATGCACACAAAAGATTAGCCAGTGCGGCCAGCCGCCTGGAGCAAAGAAAAAATAATATTGCGGAGACAAAGACAACAAGAAATCCCGGCATTTCCCGGGGCAATTCCAGAAATCCACGCTGGAAATCACTTATGGAAAATGTCTCGTTTAAAAAATTATTGAAGGTTGCATCAACAATACTCTGGGAAAAACCGAAAATAAACATCGCCGCTAAAAAAAGCTGCAAATCCCGCGGGAGGTTGATCAGCCTGGTTTTAATTCGCTGAATAATATAATTAGCTCGCTCTTCAATTGATGATCCAGCATTATTTATTTTGCAGATGAAAGCAAGCATTAATAATGGATGATTTCTCCGGAGGGATTAAAAATGCACAATCGAGAATAAAAATCATGGAGCCTTTATCCGGGCGGAAGTAATTCTCCGCCCGGATAAAGGCTCTTGATCCACTTACCGGAATTTCATAAGCAGATGACGATAATCATTTACGTGATGCGGATTTTTCCCGGCTCATTAACTCCAGATAATGCTGGGTAATTTTATAAACGGCATAATCTATCACGAGAATTGTCCGGCTGATGCTTTCAATGGCCTGATGCTGTTCGACAACAGTAACAAAAGTCGCCTGAAACTCCGCAAAGAGCCACATTTGCCGGCGCATCAAAACCAATGCATAAACAGCTTCATGCAGAGGAATGCCCTCGTCATAACAAATTCTTGCATATTTAAGAAAATATGCCTGAGAATCTTCAAATGTGTTGGAAGACATCAAAAGATTTCTCAATTGACGATAAAACTCGACAGCCCGCGTTATCAACTCTTCCACGGGTAAATTATGATAATGAGGTGTCCGTCCGTTTTTTTTCACTACATTCGCCCAATCTTGAGCAATTTCCCGGGAATTTTTTTCCACCAGATCAATCAATTTCAGAGAAGCCAGCATACTTGACCTCCTTTCACGATAATCAATACAAACGTTGAGACGAAAAAACTTATCTGCTTATTTGCCTTTTTTCCCGCTCTTTCCTTCTTTCATCAGTTCCTGATATTCTTTCGTAATATCGTGAACGGCATAATCGAATAGCAATATTGTCCGGCTCAAGGTATCAACCGCCTGCATCTGATCGATTCCCGTAAAGAAGATGGTTTGAAATTCCGCATACAGCCAAATATGCCGCCGCATCAGGATCAAACCGTAAATGGCTTCATCCATGGGGATGCCCATATCATAACATTCCCGGGCATAGGTTTTGAAATATGTTAAGCTGTCTTTGCTTAATTTTTCGTCGACGAACATTTTGCTGAAATACTGATAAAACCTGATACATTGCGAAACAATTTTTTGCTCATCCAGCAATCTGTAAAATGGTGTTTTGAGATTGCTGCGAACATCACTGGCCCATCTTTTTGCCATTTTTTCTGCATGATATTGAATTAATTCAAGATATTTAGCGGCATACGGCTTCATAATCAATCTCCTTTCCTTCCAATGATAACTATCTTTTTTTACTTTATTTTGTTTGATTGCTTTTTTTCCGTTGAATCCGAATCTTCATCCCCATCCAACAAATCAATGTTTACCAAATAAACAGTTTATAAATGAAATCATTGTTTTCATGGAATGAGCCTCCGCCGTCTTATTATTTTACTTATCAATGAATCTTACGACTTTTTATATAAAAAACCTCCTTCCGGACTTTTCGCCATACGTTTTATTTATTTTTAATATAAGCCTTGACGGCCGAATTTTCAATAGATACTGAAAGAACTATTAATAATTTGTTGTCCTTGACACTTTTTTTTTATTTCCATATAGGTAAAACAGAAAACAGAAAGGATCCCCTTCATGGACCATCCCCGCATTCTTTTTATGGGAACGCCCGCATTTGCCCTGCCCGCATTGGAACAACTTGTAAACCGCAACTATCCCGTTATCGGAGTTGTCAGCCAACCGGATCGTCCTCAGGGCAGAGGACAAAAAGAAACATCCCCGCCGGTAAAAATTCTGGCACAAAAATTAGGATTGCCTGTTTTTCAGCCGGAAAGGGTTAAAGATCCGGCCTTTTTGGAAATATTTCGTAATCTGAATCCGGAGATGGTTGTTGTGGCGGCATTCGGCCAGATTCTCCCGAAAACTATTATTAATTTTCCGCCGCTCGCCTGTCTGAATATTCATCCTTCCTTATTACCCGAATATCGCGGCGCGGCGCCGGTAAACTGGGCAATAATCCGGGGAGAAACAACAACAGGCGTTACGATCATGCTCATGGACGAAGGGATGGATTCCGGAGATATTTTACTGCAGCAACAAACTGCAATTAAAGCCACGGAAACCTATGGTGAACTGCACGACCGGCTGGCAATTCAAGGAGCACACCTGCTCATTGAGGCCATTGACCTGATGGCGGCAGGCACGGCTTTACGTCAACCGCAAAATACTTCCCGGGTGACCTTTGCCCCCCGCTTAAAAAAAGAAACAGGCCGGATTTGCTGGCAATCTCCCGCCGGAAACATTGTAAATCTGATCCGTGGACTTAGTCCCTCACCTGCTGCTTACACATTTCTGGGGGGACAGGCCTTAAAAATATTTTCTGCCGGATATGAAATCGGTCATCCGGACAACGCACCCGGCACACTCGGTGCTGTAACCGACCGTGGATTAACCGTAACTGCCGCCGACGGATATGTGTTTCTTCGGGACGTGCAACTGGCCGGTAAAAAAAGAATGACTGTCCGTGATTTTTTACGCGGCCATCGACTTGATCCAAAAACAATTTTGGGTTGAAAAAGGGCAGTCATGAAAAAATCCATTCGCCGTCTGGCGGTAGATATACTCGATCAAGTCCACTTAAGTAAAGATTTCGCCGGAAATCTTCTTGATGAATGCCTGGATTTCAATAATCTTTCCGGTACGGCAGACGGCCGACTGCTGACTCACATTGTTTACGGCGTATTGCGTCTCCGGGGTCATCTCGACTGGATACTCATTAAGCTCTGTCACGGCAATTGGAAAAAAACAGATGAGAACATTAAAAACATCCTACGAACCGGTCTTTTTCAGCTGAAATTCAGCGACCGCTTGCCGGCCTTTGCCGTTGTTGACGAAGCGGTTAAAATAGCCAGGGTTATTAATCCGGCCAAAAGCGGATTAGTCAATGCCGTCCTAAGAAATTATCTGCGACACAGCGACCGCATTAATTTTCCTTCACGGGAAGAAAAACCAGCTGAATTTATCGCCGCTTTTTACTCTCACCCTCTTTGGCTTACCAAAATCTGGCTCTCTTTATTCGGCCTGCTGAATACCGAGGCCTTATGTGCAGCCAACAACGAAATGCCGCCTTTGACAGTGAGAGTTAATACTCTAAAAATTTCACCGGATGAACTCCGGGAAAAATTAAAGCATGCCGGTTTTGATCCAGCACCAACGTCTTTTTCCTCCGATGGCCTGCTCCTCCATAGTTCCCCCTCACCCATTCAGAAAACAGATTTCTTTCAAAAAGGCTTTTTGCGCATTCAGGATGAAGCATCCCAACTGATTTCGCATCTGGTTTGCCCGAAAAGCCGGGAGTCATTCCTGGATGTTTGTTCCGGCACCGGTGGTAAAACAACCCATCTTGCGGCAATTTTAAAAAACACCGGCAAAATTCTCGCTCTCGATTACGACTTGAATAAACTTGAAGAATTAGAAAAAGACGCAAAAAGGCTCGGTATAACCATTATTAAAACCAGGCAGGCTGACCTGACCGAGCGGTTGCCGGAATCATTGACGGAGAAATTTGATTATGTCCTCATCGATGCGCCCTGTTCAGGATCGGGCACTCTACGCCGCAATCCGGAAATTAAATGGCGAATTCAGGCCGCCGATCTTGCTGAGATTGCCAAAATCCAGAATACCATTTTGCATAACGCGGCTTTCGCCGTCCGTAAGGGCGGCCATTTGATTTATTGCACCTGTTCTCTTTTGCCACGGGAAAATGAAAATGTAATCAATAGCTTTCTTCGTTTTAATCCTGTTTTTTCCGTCTGCCCGCCGCCTCCCTTCATCTCTCCCCGGCTGATTGACTCCGGGGGATTTTTCCGGACATTTCCCCCTTGGCATAACATGGATGGATTTTTCGCGGCCGTTCTGAAACGTAAATAATTTACCGGCACTATGGGAAATATTTTTTTGCGGCTACGCCTGAAAAAGGCCAAGTGCTGCTGCTGGATCCTTCAGTTCACTGCCTTGCCTCAGGATCAATTCGACTAAGGCCTTTTTTGCGGCTACGCCTGAAAAAGGCCAAGTCTCATTGATTTAAATTGACGAAAGAAACCAAAAAGTGCTAGGAATTTTTGATTTCTCTGAGAAAGGACTGTTATGTTTGTCAAACAAATACAGGTGGGACATATGGCTGTTTTTGCCTATCTGATCGGCGATCCCGTAACCGGCGATGCCCTGGTTATTGATCCGGCTGATAACGCCGCAGAAATTGTCAATGAGGCAAAAGCCAATAATTTGCATATCAATTATATTGTTAACACCCACGGCCATGTTGATCATATCGGCGGCAATGCCGAAATGAAAAAAATAACCGGGGCAAAAATTATTGTTCATGAAGACGATGCCGAAATGCTTACATCGACACCGGCAATGATACTGCGGATGTTTGGAGCAAAACAATCCCCGCCACCCGATATTATGGTTAAAGACGGTGATACCATCGACATCGGCAACATATCTCTCAAGGTAATTCATACTCCCGGCCATTCCCCCGGCGGAATGGCTCTCTATACACGAGGTATTGTTTTCACCGGCGATACCCTGTTTGTCGAAGCCGTGGGAAGAACCGATTTACCCGGCGGTTCCTGGCAGGTAATGTATAAATCCATTCAGGAAAAACTTTTTACCCTGCCGGATGATACCAAAGTAATGCCCGGTCATAACTATGGCCGGACTCCGACTTCCACGATCGGCCATGAAAAAATGTATAACCCGTCAATCAGATAAAAGGAGGCGAAAAATTGATGAAAAAAGGTTTACAAAAGACTGATTTCGCTGAACTGAATTTTGTCAGTTGTGGTAAGGTACGCGATATTTATTCCGTTCGCAACTACTTGCTGATTGTAGCCACGGACCGCATCTCGGCTTTCGATGTCGTCATGCCCAACCCCATTCCCGGCAAAGGGATAATCTTGAACCGCATGTCCGCTTTCTGGTTTAAGAAAATGGAAGATATCATCGGGAATCATCTGATCTCGGTTGATCCGAAAGATTTTCCCGAAGAATGCGCTCCTTATCGGGATATTCTGGCCGGTCGCAGCATGCTGGTAAAGAAGGCTGCTCCGTTGCCGGTGGAATGCATTGTCCGCGGTTACTTAAGCGGCTCCGGCTGGAAAGATTATCAAAGGAATAAAACAATATCGGGAATTCATCTGCCCGCTGGTCTGAAAGAATCATCAAAGCTGCCCCAACCTATTTTTACACCAACCACCAAAGCTCCGACAGGCGAACATGATGCTGCAATTACAAGACATGAAATGGAAGCTATTGTGGGCGAAGAGCTTACCGGTAAAATTATCAAAACAAGTCTGGCGATTTATGAACGCGCCGCCGCGATGGCCCAAAATGCCGGTATCATTATTGCGGACACAAAAATGGAATTCGGTATGCTGGACAACGAATTAATCCTGATTGACGAATTGCTCACACCGGACTCATCACGCTTCTGGCCAAGCAGAGATTACGAAGAAGGCCGCCCGCAAAAAAGTTATGACAAACAATTTCTGCGAGATTATCTGCTTTCGATTAACTGGAATCAAAAGCCCCCTGCACCGGACTTACCGCCGGACATCATAGAAAACACCGGGAAAAAATATGAGGAAGCCTTGAAACGCCTTGTGAGATAAAAGAACAGCAACTCTTGACATGATTTCATTTATTAATAAATTTCCCCCGGCGGGAAAATACAGCCGGTGCTGAGGAGAAATACAATTGAGTCTTAAAAAAATACCTGATTACAATTTAAAACAGAAAATTCTGTATGTCGACCATAGCACAGCTGAAACCTTACAAAATTACGGCGATCTTTTTTATGCGGAAGGCAATTATTCCGATGCTCTTGACTTTTATCAAAAAGCAAAATTTACCGAAGGGCTGCAAAAAATCAAAAATATTGCACTGGAAACAGGAGATACAATGCTTTTTCAGCGGGTGGCCAAAGCACTTAGCTGGGAACCGGCATCTGCCGATTGGGAAAATCTGGCCAGAACGGCTTTGAATCTGAAAAAATATCTTTTTGCCCGGCATGCCCTGGAGAAAACGCGTAATGAAGAATTGCTGAATTCTCTCAAGCAAATCATGCAAGCGGAGGAACACGAAAAAATCTCATGACAAAGAAGGACTATTACGAAGTTCTGGGTGTGGAACGAACGGCCTCGGATGAAGAACTAAAAAAGAACTACCGGAGAATAGCAATGCAATGTCATCCGGACAGAAATCCGGGAGACAAAAAAGCGGAAGAACGCTTCAAAGAAGCGGCGGAAGCTTACGAAGTATTGACTGATAAACAAAAAAGAGAAATATACGATCACTATGGACATGAAGGTTTGACCAACACCGGGTTCCAGGGATTCAGCGGGTTTGAAGATGTTTTCTCCCATTTCAGCGACATTTTTGAAGAAGCTTTCGGTTTCGGCAATACCCGGGGGAGATCGCGTTCCCAGGCTCGTGCCGGTGCGGATTTACGTTATGACTTAAAAATTTCATTTCTTGACGCCGCCTTCGGGCTGACAACTGCAATTGATCTGGAAAAGCTAGTCTCCTGCCGCGACTGTCACGGTACCGGTGCCGCTCCGGGATCGTCCCCGGAAACATGCCGCACCTGCCAGGGGCGCGGTCAGGTAATCCAGTCCAGCGGTTTTTTCACCATCAGCTCCACTTGTCCCCACTGCGGCGGTCACGGCAGATTCATCCCCAAACCCTGCAACCGCTGTCATGGTCAGGGTAAGGAAAAGGTAAAGAAAAATGTTCAGCTGAAAATTCCCGCCGGTGTGGAAACAGGATCCCGCCTGCGCCTGCGCGGCGAAGGTGAAGCGGGCGATCACGGCGCTCCGAACGGTGACTTGTATGTTTTTCTGACCGTGGAAGAACATGATTTTTTTGTCCGGTCCGAAAACGATATCCACTGTCGTATACCTGTCTCCTTTACCCAAGCCGCATTAGGAGCAACAATTGAAGTCCCGACACTGGAAGAAAAGGAAAAACTGAAAATTCCCAAAGGCATACAGAGCGGCAGCACTTTACGCCTGAAAGGTAAAGGCATTCCGCATCTTCGGGGTTACGGACGTGGCGATCAGATCATCGAAATATTCGTGCAAACACCCGTCAATCTGAATAAAAAACAGGAAGAGCTTTTAAGGGAACTGGAAAAGATCAGTACCAAATAAATATTGCTGCGCTCACTGCGTTTCATAATAAGTATTGCAATAGCGGCGAACATATGATTAAAATTTGCAAACGAATACTCCTGGAGGAAGAAACATGAAAAGAAATAATTTCTGTATAGCCCTCGGTTTGTTTGCCGTTCTTCTTTTTTCCGGTTGTGTGCCCCTCGTTATCGGTGGAGCAGCGGTAGGAGGCGGCACAGGAACATACTTCTTCGTTAATGGAGAATTAAAAACCGACTATTATGCGTCTTTTGATAAGGTATGGAATGCCTGCGAAAAAACAATAGCCGACATGCGCGGCACCGAGGTTGTACCCGCCAAGGAAATCGCCCAGGGAAAAATTTCCGCGCTGATAAACAACGAAAAAGTGCAGTTTAATGTTACATATAGATCCAAAGACTTAATCACGGTTGCCATTCGTGTGGGAATTATCGGAGACAAATTGTCTTCCCAGCTTCTGCACGACAAAATCGCCGATCACCTGACCAAGAATCAATAATTTTTGAGCAGATTCGGGCCGGGCAATTTCATGAATAAAAAAGCCATTTTAGGTATTCTCGTCAGCGCCGTCCTGGTCTATTTGTCGGTAAGAGGAATCAATGTATATGATGTTATCGACGATCTCAACAAAATCCGGCCCGGTTATGTAGTTCTCTTTATTGTTATTGTGATCTTCATGCAATGGCTGCGTTCTTATCGCTGGGGCATTATTATGCGCCCTCTGGAAAAGATCGACCAGCTTTCCCTTTTTTCCGTAACTTGTGTAGGATTTCTGGCCATTGCAGCAATTCCCGCCCGCATCGGCGAACTGGCCAGACCTTATCTCATTGCCAAAAGAAGTAACATCAAGATGTCATCGGCCTTGGGTACTATTATAGTGGAGAGGGTATTGGACAGTTTTTCCGTCCTGATTATTGCCGTTGTCGTGCTTCTTCTTACCGACCTGCCTTCCTGGATGATTAAATCAAGTGTGCTGCTATTTCTTTTAACACTGGCAATATTTTTTTGTATTATCGGATTAATCTGGCGCCGGGAAACGGCGCTGGCGATCATCAACAGAATTTTAAGCAGACTGCCGGGAAAATTCGCCAATAAAATCGATGAAACTCTCCACCGTTTTATTGACGGTTTTCAAGTTATTGTTAATGTGAAGCTGCTGATCTATTTGTTCTTTTTATCCGCGCTAATCTGGCTTACGGATGTTTTAGCTATTTATGTCCTGCTGGAAGCTTTCGGACTTAAGCTGCCGGTACTGGCATCTTTCATCATCATGATTATTCTTATTGTCGGGATAGCGGTCCCCACAGCACCGGGATTCATCGGCAACTGGCATTTCAGTTGCATTTTAGCCTTGGGGCTTTATGACGTGGCCAAACCGGAAGCCCTTTCTTTTGCCGTTGTTTATCATTTTTTATCGATGATTATCGTAGCAATACTCGGAGCTATTTTTCTTCCTTTCAATAAATTTTCCATCTCCGACATGAAAAAGCAGATGAATAAGACTGCGGGCTGAAAACCAAAGAACGAGAGTACTGCGGAATATAAACCATCTTATGCATGCATTCGATCTTCAGCCTCCGGCCTATTCTGTAATTGAAACCTTGAAGCTCTTTAATTTTTTGTGCAGATTGCTGCGTTCCAGACCGATTGCCTCCGCCGTTTTGGAAATATTACCCTCATTTTCTTCCAACTTCTTTATAATAAATTGTCTTTCAAAATCCATCTTGGCGTCCTTTAATGAATCGGCGGCGGTAAAAACCGGCGGTACCGGTAAAACCTCACTGTTGTCAATTCTTGCATTAAGCGGAGGAATATCACGGACCGTTATTTCGTTTCCCGGAGTCAGGATAATCAACCTTTCAATAATATTTTTAAGTTCACGGACATTACCCGGCCAGTCATGCTGCATAAGTAATTTTATGGCATCAGCAGTTATTCCCTTCTGGGGCTGTCCCTCTTTCAGGGCAAAATCAAGCAGAAATCTTTCCGCCAGAAGTTTGATGTCTTCTTTTCTTTCCCGCAAAGGGGGAACCAGAAGAGGAATAACATGCAGCCGATAATAAAGATCCTGCCGGAAGCGTCCGGCTTCCATTTCTTTTTCCAGATCTTTATTGGTAGCCGCCAGAACACGCACATCCATATCAATCAACTTATTGCCGCCCACCCGTTCGAACTTTTTTTCCTGAAGAATGCGCAGAATTTTTGCCTGGGCCTTGAGGCTCATATCCGCCACCTCATCCAGAAAAATAGTTCCTTCGTGAGCCAGATCAAATTTGCCGCGTTTTTTCTCGGTAGCTCCGGTAAATGCCCCTTTTTCATGACCAAACAATTCACTCTCAATTAATTCTTCCGGAATCGCCGCACAGTTCACTTCTACAATGGGTTTATGGGAACGATGGCTCAAATGATGAATCGACCGAGCCACCAGTTCCTTGCCGGTACCGTTTTCCCCCATGATCAAAATCCAGGCATTGGTGGGAGCAACGATACCGATCATTTCTTTGAGGTCGTTTATTACCTGACTGTTACCGGTCAATTCGTATTGATGAGAAACTTTCTGCTTCAGCCTTACATTTTCTTCTTCCAGCCGGATAATACTGAGAGCATTATTCACCATAATTATAACTTTATCGAGAGAAAGCGGCTTTTCAATAAAATCGAATGCTCCCAGTTTGGTGGCCTTCACGGCGGTTTCGATGTTACCATGGCCGGACATCATGATCACCATAACGTTGGGATGAGCTGTCTTAATGGCCTGGAGCGTTTCCAGACCGTCAATTCCGGGAAGCCAGATATCAAGAAGCACCAGTTGAGGTATTTCACTTTCAAAACTTTTTAAAGCCTCTTCGCCGCTGCCGGCAACCGTCACAATATAGCCTTCATCAGTCAAAATTGCACTCAACGACTGGCAAATACTTGCTTCGTCATCGACTATAAGAATTGTTTCATTCATAATTTATAGTTCACTTCATCCGTAATTTTATAATTAATTATACCATTTCGCTTTCAAAGGGCAAAAAGGCTCCACAGTCGTATTATTAATAAGTATCCGAAATCGACAACGCAGTCAATAACGTCGACCATCAAGCGCAAAAAGCTGTTTTCTATATAAATTAAACTTCCGCCACAGGCAACTGAAAAGAAATAATAGTCCCGGTTGGCTTATTATCGGCAATGAGTACCTGACCGTGATGATCGGAAATAATGGAGCTGACGATGGCCAGCCCCAACCCGGTCCCTGATTTCTTTGTGGAAAAATACGGTTCAAATACCTTTCTTTTATAACTTGCCGGCACCCCTGCTCCGTCATCGGCCACCGCGACGGTTACTTTACGATGTTGTTCATCATAATTTACCGTAATTTCTATCCGGCCTTCCTTTTTGTTAATTGCAGCAACGGCATTATCCAGCAGATTAATCATCACGCGATTGATCTGTTCGGCATCCAGATTAAATTTCGGTAGCCCCGGAGCCGATTTATAATCAAAGACAATGTCTTTGTGAGCATCCTGAAACAGGGATACGGAATCGGCGACAACCGCGTTCAAATCGTTCAATGTCAAAGACGTCACGGGCATTCGGGCATAACGAGAGAATTCATTGACCAGATTTTTCAACACCTCCACCTGGTCAATAATTGTCTGGGTACATTCTTTAAACACGGAGCCTTCTTCTCCCAGCTTATCTCCGTATTTCCTCTGCAGCCTCTGGGCGGAAAGCTGAACCGGTGTAAGCGGATTTTTAATTTCATGCGCCATACGGCGGGCCACTTCACGCCAGGCGGCAGCGCGTTCCGCCTTTTGCAGTTGCGTCAAATCTTCAAAAACTACAACAATACCGGAATCATTGCCTTCATCATCCCGGATTGTCGTCACCGTCAGAAGAATGGTCAGAGCTTTATCTTTAAACATAAGCTCCAGTTGCTTTTCGAGCGAACTTTCGTTGTTTTCCCTCATTTCCTGCAAAAATTCATCAACCAGTGCGATATGTTCCGGAATCAGCAGATTCCGGTAGTGCTGAAAGAGAACTTTTTCCGTTTTAATATCAAACATTTTTTCCGCTGCATGGTTTACGGTTGTTATTATGCCGTCTTTATCCGTCGAAACAATTCCCGCCGAAACGTTGCGCAAAACGGTTTCTATATATTTACGACGCTGTTCCAGACCGTCTTTACTTTTTCTTAAATCTCTGGTCATTTGATTGAAGGACTTTACCAGAACGCCGATTTCATCATCGGCTTCAATATCAATATGGGTGTCCAAATCTCCCTGAGTAATCTTATCAGTGGCTTCGGCAAGATTCTGTATCGGCACGGTAATCCCCTTAGCCAGAGCAAAACCAAACCAGGTCGCCAGAAATATGATCACGAGGGTGACAATAGATAATGTAACGATATAATTAAATTTGACCGGATTCTGCAGCAGTTTGATCTGCCCGTATTGCTCGGAGGCATTGCCGATGATCCTAAGTTTATCGACAAATCCTTTGGGGATACTGTAGCTTACGGAAATACGCCCGATTACCTCCGTCGGCACGGCATAAGAAAATACCGGCGCAACACCGACGACCTCATCCCCCTTGTCGGTCGGTTGAATGGTTGACACCTCCTTGCCCAAATAGATGTCTTCCAGCATTTTGGGGCTTAAAGTTATGGAAATAAGTTCAGGATGATCCACATCACTGAAAACAATTTTTTCTTTTTGAAAATCAAAATACACTTCTACCATTCCGACTTTGTAATTTTTCTGACGATGATTAACCAGATTTCTCAGATATTCCGCTCTTTCCCGTTCATAGAGACGGTTCCTGGTGACATCGGCACTGATTTGACGCGCATTGAATTTAGCCTGTTCCGCCATTTGCTGATAATAAACCTGCGCAACTTCCAGTGATTTATTCAGGGCATCACCTATTTTTATACTGAACCAGAAATCTATGCTGTAGGAAAGAAAATTAATGGCGAATAAAAAAAGTAAAATCGTCGGAGCCAGAGATAATCCGACAAAAGCGGCAACAAGTTTTGTTCTCAGCTTGGAACCGATGATACCGCGACGGTGTTCGTAAAACAATTTAACCACGTTGCGGACAATAAGAAAAAGCAAAAGAATTATTAAAATAACGTTAATACTGGTCAGACCGTAAACGAGAATATTCGTCAGGATAGGTAAATTATCCTTCTGTGAGTACTGGCTGGCAATTAAAGTAAAAGCAACCGCAAGCAATCCCACAACGACGATAATAATCCGTTCGCGGCGGCGTCTTCTTAATTCTTTATCATCTATGTAGATGTTTTTTTGTTTTTTTCCCATTACCGCATCAAGTTGATAAACTAATTATGCCTTTGATCTGACGACAACTCTATTTGGAATCAATAAGAAAAGTTTTGTTTATACCAGGCAGTTTCAAAATCCCAGAAAGAAACGAAAACAAACACGGATTCCATATGCAACGGCAGACGAACTTTATCTATCTTAACCTTCATCTGCAGATAGTAAGTATTTCCTTTTATCAGTTTCGATAGAGGCACAACCGTTATTCCGCTCAAATCAGCCATTGCCTTCTGGGCACTTTCAAAATCGGGAAAAACCACCGGCGTTTTATCTCCGTTGGTAAATATACTGAATGTTTTTTTTACGTTATCGTATTTGATGGTACGTTTGATTTCATAACTGTTTATTTTCTTATCCCAGATAAACGACCTGGGTTGATAAACGTCAACCATCACTGTGAATACGGTAGGAGCACCGGCGAGAATTGCCGATTCCATTTCCGTTTTAAAACCGTTGATTACTCTTGCGTATAAAATAACATTTTCCTTATTGTGGGTAATTATGATTTCCTTGATTAAAGGTTCAATGGCATGTGCCTGCAGGGGAACGAAAACACATCCTAGACAGACGAATAAAACAATAAAAAATAATTTCCGCATTTTTTCCCCGGCCATATTTTCATAGAAACATGTTTTTATTCTGAATTAAAACAAGAGCAAAACACAAAAACATACTAGGGAACATGAAAATAAAAATCAAGATTAATTTGGGTTAAAACCGAATGGCATCGAGAATGCGAAATGACGGAATTTTCAAGGAATTAAATTTATGAAATATTTCTTCTTTATTATAACAGTTGACGATTTCCCAGGAGTCCTCTTGCCGCATTAATTCCTTGAGTAAAAGATTGTTTAAACGGTGTCCGGATTTGTAAGCCACAAAATGGCCGATTATCGGCATTCCCAGGAGAAATAAATCTCCGATGGCATCGAGGATTTTATGCTTGACGAATTCATCGGGGAAACGCAACCCTTCCTTGTTAATGATCCTTTGATCGTCAAGAACAATTGCATTTTTGAGAGATCCGCCCAGGGCCAGACCTTTTGCCTGCATGTATTCGACTTCACTTAAAAAGCCGAAAGTCCGGGCTGCACAGATTTTTTCTTCGTATTTTTCATCGGAAAAAGTCATGCTGTAGGATTGCCTGCCGATGGCAACATGCTTAAAATCAATCTCATATGTAATTTTAAATTCATCTGCCGGCAGCAAAACCGCATTTCCGTCTCCTTCCTTCACGGAAACAGGCTTTTTGATCACTAAAAGTTTTTTGGTATTACCCTGAACATGCGTTCCTATTTCTTTGAGCATATTCACAAAAGGAAGAGCGCTGCCGTCCATAATGGGAACTTCAAAAGAATCCAGTTCCACAACGGCATTATCAACACCCATACCGCAAAACGCGGAAAGAATATGTTCCACGGTAGCCACAGTAGTACCATTGGAAGAAAGAGACGTAGCGAGTGTCGTTCCGGAAACATTATCATATCTGGCGGGAATCGGCAGGTATTCGGGCAAATCTGTGCGGACAAAAACAATTCCGTTGTCCACCGGCGCCGGTTTAATCAACATATTAACTTTACGGCCGGAGTGCAAGCCGATGCTCGCACAAGCTATTTCTTTTTTTAATGTTCGCTGTAAATGCATAATTTTAATTAATTCAAATAATTTTAATATATTTTACGCAATATCCATACCATAAAATTATCTTTTTTTATAAAATATAAATCTTTAAAATAACTAAATTAATTATATTTTGTCTTTTATTTTTTAGCGACAACGGGAAATAGCTGTGGCATAAATGCCACATCCGGTTTGGCAAGAAATATTCAAAAGGGGTTTAGTGCTTACTGTTCAGGTCACCGTGCAGGAATATCAACCTCCACGGCGACCTGAAACAAAAGATAAGGAGACACATTAATCTACTTTACTACCAGAGTCGGCAGCCACGTGATCGTTTGGGGAAATATCGTACAAATAAGGAGACCAATCACCATCAGGATAACATAGGGGATAATCCCCTTGTAAATATCAATAGTCTCCACCCCTTTTACGGCAATACCCCTCAGATAGAATAAAGCATAACCGAAAGGAGGTGTTAAAAAGGAAGCCTGAAGATTTACGGCAATAATTATCACAAACCACAACTTATCAAAACCAAGTTGAGTGGCAATGGGGAGAAACAAAGGAAAACAGATCAGCACAATGCCGAGCCAATCGATAAACATCCCCAAGATGAATATGATTATCATCATAACGGCATAAGTACCCCATTTACCGAACCCCAGTCCCAAAACAAAACGGGTAACGACATCACCGCCGCCGTTGCCTAGGAATACCCCGGTAAAGCAGGTTGCCCCCACCAGCACGATGAGAACCATCGTGGATGTTCTGGCCGTTTTAACGATTGCCTCCTGCAAATTCTTCCAGGAGAATTTTCCATATGCCACCACCATCAGGAAAGCAAGAAATGCCCCGCCGCCGGAGGCCTCGGTCGGTGTGGCAATTCCGGCAAATAAGGTTCCCAAAACCCCCAGAATTAAAATTACGGGAGGAACGAGTGACTTCAAAACCATCATGCCAATTTGCTTTTTGGTAACCTTGGCCAGTTCTTCCGGGCTAATGGGCGGCCCCATCTGGGGATTAACAAAACAGCGGATGGCAATATATCCCGTGTAAAGAGCAGCCAAAATAAGACCGGGGATCACGGCACCGGCAAAAATCTGCCCCACGGACATAGTGGCTTCGCTTGCCATAACCACCAACATGATACTGGGCGGAATCAAAATTCCCAAAGTTCCCCCGGAACAGATGGCTCCACAGGTCATTTGTTTATCGTAGCCGTATTTGAGCATCATCGGAAGAGCCAGAAGACCCATGGTGACAACCGACGCCCCGATTACTCCCGTACAGGCGGCAAAAACGGTGCTGACCATGATCACAGAGATGCCGATACCGCCCCGCAGCGGACCCAGCATGTAACGCAGAGCTTCAAAGAGAGATTCCGTAACTCCGGACTGGTCCAGAAACTGTGCCATAAAAATAAAAAGAGGTATGGCCAGAAGAACATAGTTGTCCATCGTCCCGAAAATTCTATTGGCAAAAAGTGAATATATACTCGGACCCCAGCTGCCAATCAACCCGAATATGACGGCTAATCCGCCCAGAACAAAGGCCAGCGGATGCCCGGAAAAAAGACCGATAAAGAGACCGGCAAACATCAGTATAACCAACCACTCCGGTGATAATCCTAACATGATGTTTTACCTCCCCTCAGAAAAGCTATTTTTTTGATGACTTGCGACACACCCTGCAAAAACAGTAGAATAAAAGAAACAAAAATCACTGTTTTTATTGGAAAAACAGGGCCACCCCAGACGCTCATGCTTGTTTCCTTTATTGCCCAGGCTTTGGCGGCAAAAAGATAGCCTTCCCAAAGACAAATGAGCGTAAAGGGAAAAAAGAAAATAAAATAGGCAATAATGTCCACGATCGCTTTTTTCTTGTCTGATATATAATATGTAAACACATCAATGGACACATGAGAACCGTAAAGCAAACCATATCCGGCAATAATCATGAAATATAAACCGAATATTTGAGTTGTTACCTCAAATCCCCAGATGCTCGGGGCATTAAAAATATACCTTCTGATAACCTCCAAGACAGCAAGCAGTGTAAGAACAATTATCCCCCAGCTGAAAATTCTTCCCACCCACTCATTTAAAACGTCTATAAATTTTACAATCTTCATTCCACATGCTCCTTTTTGAAAAAGTCAATCACAGCCGCTATCGATATTACTGCACCAATAAAACATAAAAATTAAAGCAGAGAATTTTTTACCCAAACATTATTACTCGTTTAGTTACCAAACCAACAAGGAATTTTAACCTTTCCCGACTGCACATAACATACAAGATATTCGATTTTTCAAAATTCCGGCGGATTACCTTCCCGGGAGGGATCGATCTTCTCGATCCTTCCCGGGTTTTTATTATCGGTACGTATTTTTATTTTACACCTGCTGCCGCCTTAATTGCATTCATGTCGGGCAGTGTTACATTCCGGCCATGAGAAAAAGGACTGGCAATCGAACGCCATTGAGCAAAATCCTGGAGAAATTTATATTGGGAGTAGGCGATTTTGGCAAACAAAGGATTTGTCTTACAGGCTTCCAAGGTATGTTTATAGATCGATTGCTGTATCGCCTCCAGATCCTTATCGCCGAGTTTGGTAATTTTTATCTTTTTATCCAAAAACTTCTTTGTGCCGGCTATGTCGTTGTATTCGAAGAAGGTAAATGACCAAAGAAAATTAGCCATCGCGGCGGTCTTCAACATTTCCCTCTGAGCGGGCGTTAACTTCGTATCCCACACATTCTTATTGATGAGAACACTGAAAATGGCGGCCGGAGCGTGCCAGGCCGGGGAAGCCCAGTATTTGGTTATTTCCTGAAGACCCATTAAGGAATCAACCGTCGGTATATTATACTCACATGCATCAATTACGCCTTTTTCCAGAGCCTGATATACTTCCGATCCGGCCAGATTGACCTGTACTGCACCAAAATCCTTCAGAATTTTACCCTGCAACTTTCCGCCCATTCTGATCTTCATCCCTTTGAGGTCCTTCAGCGAATTGATCGGTTTATTGCCCCGGATACCCGATTCCGATCCGTGACCGCCGAAAGGCAGTGCCACAATACCATGTTTTGCATAGGCTTCCTGAATAAGATCAAAACCTCCGCCCTGATATATCCAGAGCATATAATCATTGATGGACAATCCCATCGGCTGTGAACCGATGACATTGAACGCCTCATCTTTTCCCGGCCAGTATCCGCCCCAGTCACCGCCCATATCAAGTGTTCCTCTGGCAACGGCGTCAAAGAGTTCAAAGGACGGTACCATCGTTCCGCCGTCAAAAAACTTAATTTTGAAATTATCGCCGCCCATGGCATTAACAAGTTTTACAAAGTTCCGGTCGCATTCAATCAATTGAATCCCTGAGGACCAGACGGAACTCATTTTCAGTTCGATTTTATCGGCGGCATTAGCCGGCGCAACCTGCACGATGAAAAAACTGACCAGAATAAGAGCTAACATTCCCCAATACATTTTTTTCTTTTTCATGTTTTGCATCTCCTTTTTTGTAAAATAGTATTCCATTATCTTTGTTTGCGTACCTTCCAGGGAAAGCAGAACTCTTAAATCTTCATTCTGCAGATTTACGAACTGTTTTCCCCCTCCAGCAACTATATTTTATATACGCATTCATCGGAAGACGATCATAAAAGCGTATATATCAAACCCTGCACCGTAAAAATGCGAACAACTTCCAGCCTCGACGGAAGCAATGTTTTTCAGTTATTTTTCATTGTTGCTTCGTTCAAAGCAATCTTTTCATCTGTGCTGTTGAATTTTTTTTGTACCAACTCAATATATACGCCATTCATTTCTTCAGCCTCAAAAAATGCGCAGCGGGTGCCTCTTGAACCATCAATGATTTTGTTCCACATAAATTTCACCCCTTGCAGCTGCAGCTCTTCAAACATTTTCTCGATATTCTCTACTTCAAAAGCAATATGATGAATACCTTCACCGCGTGTTTTAAAGAAGTCCGCAAGCAATCCGGTCTCAGCTGTCGTGAAGAGTAATTCGATGTCTATCGATCCCAGAGGCATAAAGGCAACGCGAGTAATGGCACCCTGTACATCAACCTCTTCGATCTTATCCACAACAAGTCCCAGAAGTTTCGTATATTTCTCTATACTGTTGTCCATATTCTTAACAACTATGCCGATGTGTTCGATTGCTTTAACCATAAAGTATACATCCTTTATTTTCTTCTATTGCAGCAGCACCGTCTTTAAGAAAATTTACAGGTAATTCCTCCATCGACTACCAGTTGGATTCCGGTAATGTACCGGGCTTCATCCGAAGCGAGAAATAATGAGGCATAGGCAACATCCCAGGCATCGCCCATTTTTTTCGTCGGACATTGCTGATTGCGGATTTCAATCATCTTTTCTATATCTCCCTCGGCATAGGTTTTCTTCAACGGCGCTTGAATCATCGGAGTATTCATCAAACCCGGCAGAACCGAATTGGCACGGATTCCCTTGGCCGCATATTGAATGGCCACATTCTGAGTCAGCTGATTGACGGCTCCCTTGGTGGCACAATAAGAAACACTGGGATATCCGATATACCGTATTGATCCGATGGAAGAAATATTGACAATTGACCCGGCGCCCTGCTTTTCCATATAGGGCAGGCAGTACTTGCAGGTCAAAAACATGCTCTTGATGTTTACCGCCATCATCTTATCCCAATTTTCTTCGGTAATTTCAACAGGACCACCGACTTCGACAATTCCCACATTGTTGTGCAATATGTCGACTCTGTCGAAAGTCCGGATACACTTTTCAACCATTTCCCGGACTTCGGCGGCGTTGGTTACGTTTGTCTGGTGAACGGCGCACAAGCCTCCCTCTTTGTCAATGATGGATTTGGTTTCCTGGGCCGCAGTCAAGTTCATATCAACAGCAAAAACCTTTGCTCCCTCGCGGGCAAATAAAACAGCGGTAGCTTTTCCGTTACCCCACCCCGGGCCAACAGAACCGGCGCCCGTTACAATTGCGACTTTACCTTTTAATCGATCCCCCATTTTCTTTACCTCCTGTTTTTAGGATCTGTTTTTTTAAGTATGTATTGTGCAATGACCGTGCCGAAAAATATTACTTCGTAATACATTGATATTATTTATTTATTTATAAGCAAATTCCGATAGTGTAATATTTTGTATTGTATTTGTTCGTCCGACGCGATACATATCGATACAGAGGAGCCAAGAAAATGACTGAAACAAGATCAACCAAAATTACCGTCGATCATTTGCACGATATCTTCGACAACCTAACTGATGCCGTAATCGTATTGGACCGGAATGCCAAGATAGTCATGACCAATCCCATCTTTTGCAAATTGATCGGCACAACTATTGAAAATTGCATTGGTAAAGAAACTAAAGAACTCATAGCCGAGGGTCTTTATGACCGCAGTGTGGTTTATGAAACACTGGACACCGGCAAAGAAGTGGCGGCAATCGTCCGGACCGGAACCGGCGTCGAACTGCTTTCGCAATCGCGAATAGTTTATGACAGCGACGGTAATGTCAAGTTTGTGGTGGTAACATCGACGCCGATATCAGTTCTCACCAATCTTAAAACAGAAGATAAATTGGATGAAATCACCTTTGGTCATCTCCGGGATATCTTCGACAGCCTTACCGACGGGGTAATCGTCCTGGACCGTCATGCCAGAATAGTGCTCACCAATCCCACCTTCTGTAAACTGATCGGATCAACCATTGAACATTGTACCGGTAAAGAAACCAGGGAACTCATTGCCGAAGGTTTATATGACCGCAGTGTGGTTTATGAAACAGTCGAGACCGGCAAAGAAGTAGCGGCAATCGTCAAAACGGGAACCGGTGTGGAACTTCTCTCCCGCTCCCGGGTAGTTCATGACAGCGACGGCAAAGTCAAATTCGTGGTGGTTACGGCAACACCGATTTCGGTTTTGAGCAATCTGCGGGTTGAATTCGAAAGACAACATCGCTTATCCGATCTGTATCTGCGGGAACTGGAACACCTGCGCAAACTTCTTCTGGTTGATGAGGGTTTTATTTTTGAAAGCCGCGAAATGAAATCTCTGCTGGATGTAATAAAAAGAGTTGCCCCGCTTGATTTTACCGTGCTCATCACCGGAGAATCGGGCGTCGGCAAGGAAGTGCTGGCCAAAACCATTCACAATAACAGCCATCGGAAAAATATTTTCATTCCGGTCAGCATCCCGTCAATTCCGGATAATCTCCTGGAATCGGAACTATTCGGATATAAGGGCGGGGCATTTACCGGCTCTCTGCGCAAAGGGAAAATAGGACTTTTTGAAGTTGCCCAGGGAGGAACTCTATTTCTTGATGAAGTGGGTGATATTCCCTATCCCATGCAGGTAAAACTTCTGCGGACAATTGAAACCGGCGAAATTACCCGGGTGGGATGCACCAAACCGACAAAACTGGATGTCAGAATAATTGCGGCAACCAACAGGGATCTTCAGGCGATGGTAAAAAAAGGAACTTTTCGGGAGGATCTCTTTTATCGGTTGAATGTTGTTCCGATAAAAATCAAACCGCTCCGGGAAAGGCAGGAAGATATCGAACCGCTTTGTCACTATTTCATCCGGAACATCAACAATCGCTACGGCTTAAACAAATACCTTTCCGTTCATGCTCTGCAGGAATTAAGAAAGCACAACTGGCCGGGAAACGTGCGGGAACTTCGTAATGTCCTGGAAAGGCTGGTTACAAAATCCGATGTAAACTGTATCAGCGAAGAAGATGTCCGCTCCGTCATCAGTTCTGCAATGGAAGACCATCAGGCTCAGGAAACCGATATTCAGGCTCTGCCCGCCCTGAAAGAGTATGAGGTTTTCGAACAATCAAGGATACTCGATGCGCTCAAACAGGCGGACGGGAACAAGTCGAGAGCGGCGGAACTTCTCGGCATGACTCGAACAAAATTTTACCGTAAATTAAAATCTTTAAATAGATAAGGAAAGCTTTCCGGAAATCACTGAAGAATTACATATTCCGGAGCACAAGCCTGAGCCTCCGGTACCGGATATCAAATGATGAAATTATACGGAATTATCCGTTCCACAGAGACATTGCACGAAACGTTTCTACAACAACTCTTTGCGGGACCGGCTTTCCTTATAAAAACGTTCCTTTTCGCTGTAAATGCAGCCGCAGTATTGCTGGCGGTACATACCCAGTTCCCGGGAAATTTTTACACCTTCGGCCCAGCCCACGCGAAAATCCTGATAATAAAACGGAATCCCCGACTGCCGGCTTATCTGTTCGCCAAGTTCCCGTATACGATCATGTTTTTGATATTTACTGTAAAGCAGCGTGGTCGTAAAACCGTCATATTTGCCGGTAAGCGCCATATCCGCCGTATGTTGCAGACGTTGCTGCAAGCAGTATTCACAACGTTCATCTCCCTTAAATGCCGTTTGACGCAGAAATTCTTCGAGCGGATAGTCTTCGGAATAAAATATTTTCAAAAAAGCCTGCGCGGCATAATCGTTCAAAGTTTGCAGGCGTCTCTGGTATTCCTGATAAGGATGGATATTGGGGTTGTAAAACACACCGGCAACTTCATGCCCCTGAGTTCTCAATTCTTTTAAAGGGTAAATAGTACATGGACCACAGCAGATGTGCATTAACAGTTTCATGTTTTTTACGGGTTAATCCCCAACATGTATCCGCTTACGGCCGGATTTAAAAGAGTTCTTTTTGTGCCGTTGCTTTCAAGCCGAAATGTTCATAAGCCTTGGCTGAAGCAATTCTTCCCCGGGCCGTTCTCTGCAGATAACCTTCCTGAATCAGATACGGCTCATAAACATCTTCGATGGTCATCTTCTCCTCACCGATTGCCGCCGAAAGACTTTCCACCCCGACGGGACCGCCGTTGAATTTCTCAATCAGTGTCAAGAGGAGCTTGCGATCCATCTGATCAAATCCCTTATGATCAACCTCGAAGGCATCAAGCGCTTCCCGCGCGATTTTCCCTTCGATTGTTCCGTCTGCCTTCACTTCGGCATAATCGCGCACGCGCTTCAAAAGACGGTTGGCAATCCTCGGTGTTCCCCGCGCGCGCAAAGCCAATTCCTGAGCTCCGGCATCGGTGAGCTTTACCCCTAAAATGGAAGCCGATCTTTTGATTATTATGGTAAGTTCCTGCGGTGAGTAAAATTCCAGACGAAAATGCATGCCGAAACGGTCACGCAGTGGCGACGTTAGCGAGCCTGCCCTTGTTGTAGCGCCGACCAGAGTAAATTTGGGAATTTCCAGCTTCATGGAACGCGCCGAAGGTCCCTGGCCGATTAAAATATCAATATGATAGTCTTCCATAGCCGGATATAAAATCTCTTCAACCACATGGGAGAGACGGTGAATTTCATCAATAAAAAGAATTTCATGTTCGTGCATATTCGTAAGTATCGCCGCCAGATCCCCCGGCCTTTCAATAACCGGCCCGGAAGTAACTTTAATGTCCACACCCATTTCCCGGGCGATAATGTAAGCGAGAGTCGTTTTCCCCAGCCCAGGCGGACCGTATAAGAGAACATGGTCGAGAGCTTCCTGTCTTTTTTTGGCCGCCTCAATAAAGATGGCCAGATTGCTTTTAACTTTTTCCTGGCCGATATAATCGGTTAATTTAACCGGCCGCAGAGTAACTTCGAGGACTGCTTCGTCTTCTTCGCACTGGGGACTTATTAGAGGGTTTTTTACAGGATTATCCATTTCTCGTCATCCCGCAAGAATTTTCAAAGTCTTTTTCAAAAGCTCGTCCAGAGTCAAATCTTCCTTAGAGGCTTGAATGACCTTATCTACAGCATCTTTAGCCACATTATTTTTGTAACCTAAATTGATCAGCGCGGAAAGCACATCTTCCTTGATCATTTCGCCGGCCTGCTGCCGGTCATCCGCCACCGGTATCTGTTCGGCGGTCATCTTTTTGACAACTTTTTCCCTGAGCTCCAAAACCAGTCGCTCCGCCATCTTCCTGCCTACTCCGGGAATACCGACGAGCTTCCCCAGATCGCCTCTCGATATGGCCTGCAGCAAATCACGCACTGCAATGCCGGAAATAATATTCATGGCGATCTTGGGCCCGATACCGCTTACGGAAATCATAAGCTGGAAAAGATCACGTTCCTGGACCGTATAGAAACCAAAAAGATTGATGGCATCCTGTTTAACAGAAGTGTGGACATGCAGAGTTACCGTCTCGCCCGCCTCCGGAAGTTCATAAAAAGTTGAGATCGGTATAAAAACACGGTAGCCGACACCGCTTACATCCACAACAATACTGGAAATTCCCCTGTAGGCGATTTTACCGCAGATAAGAGCAATCATCAGATCGGCTGCTCCTTCCCGAAATTGGCATGACAGACGGCGACAGCCAGAGCGTCGGCTGCATCGGCAGGAGGCAGCGTGGAAAGTTTCAAAATAGTCTTGACCATGATCTGTACCTGCCTTTTTTCCGCCCGTCCGTAACCGACCACCGCCTGTTTGACTTCAGGCGGCGAATACTCAAAAAGCGCAACACCCTGATCCGCACAGGTAAAGATCACAAGCCCCCTGACCTGGGCTTGCCTGATCAAACTGCGGACATTTTTTCCGTAAAAGATATTTTCTATGGCGATAGCGTCAGGAGTGGTCTCTTTAATCAAAGCCGACAACTGTCGATAAATGGAAATTAATACTGCCGATAAAAGCGATCCTTTTTGCGGTTTTATTTCACCATGAATAACATGCCGCAAGTAGTTGCCGTCTTTCTCAATCACCCCGTAACCGGTAACAAGGCTTCCGGGATCAATTCCTAAAATACGCAATTTTTATTCCGTTAAAAGATTTTCTTCCGCTATGAACTCAATTTTTCCATCACAGCATCATCAATATCGAAATTGGCGTAAACATTCTGTACATCGTCATTGTCTTCCAGTTTTTCCATCAACCGGAGCATTTGCTCCGCCTTTGCCTGCTCCAATTTCACTGTAACCGACGGGATCATACCTATCCCGGCTTCCAGATGCTTTATACCTTTGCCGTCAATTACCTTTTTCACCGCTTCAAAGGAAGACGGCTCGGTAATTACTTCAAATTCGTCACCTTCGCTTTTAACGTCCTCGGCACCGGCATCGAGAGCCAGTTCCATAAGCGCGTCTTCAGTGACAATCTTTTTATCAATAACAATACTTCCCTTCTTGGAAAATATCCAGGACACACAGCCGTTCTCCCCGAGATTGCCGCCGTGCTTGGAAAAAATATGGCGAATTTCGGCGACTGTCCGGTTTTTATTATCCGTCATTACTTCAACCAGCACGGCAACACCGGCCGGACCATAGCCCTCGTAAGTTACTTCTTCATAATTGGATGCACCTTCGCCGCCGCCGATTCCTTTTTTAATTGCCCGGTCAATATTGTCTTTGGGCATATTTTCTTCTTTGGCCGCCATAACCGCCTGCCGGAGACGGGAATTTCCTTCAATATCACCGCCGCCGAGCCGTGCTGCAAGTGTTATTTCTTTGATGATTTTGGTAAATATTTTGCCGCGTTTGGCATCAATCGCGCCTTTCTTCCTTTTGATCGTACTCCATTTGGAATGGCCGGACATAATAATCTCTCCTGAAAAATAGCTTTGAAATATTTTTTGCGTAATAACACAAGGCAATAAGCTTGTAAAGTTAATTACATTGGTTTGCAGCAGAAGTTTTCAGACCGTTGATATTTTTTTGACAATTCTTCCAAAGTTCGGTTTTTTATAAAATTAACAGAGAAATTGTCGGATGATTTTAAAATTATCCGTAGTATCAAATATTTATGCGTTATTTTGCTCTTTTGTCGCAGCCGGAGGCAGACCAAGCGCCTGTGCTCGAGCTTTTCCTTGCCGTTGTGAAGGGCATGGCCTCTGCACATTTCTTCCCAAAGTTCATCGTTTACTTTAACACCGGCCTGCCCCGTCCCTTAAGAGGACGTCCTGCACGCTGCCCGGTCAGTTTGCGGTCTTCGATGGTGAGAACACCGTTCACCATTAAATGGACAACACCTTCGGCATACTGTGCAGGATTTTCATAAGTTGATTTATCCTTCAATGTATTTAAATCCATTACCACGATATCGGCAAAAGCTCCTGATTCGAGTTTCCCTCTCCCGGCAATGCCCAATTTCTCCGCAGGCAGTAAGGTCATGGAGCGAATGGCGTCATTTAAACTCAGGATTTTTTCCTCAAGGGCGAATACTTTCAGCTTACGGGTAAAAGCCCCGTATATTCTCGGATGAGCCCCGGGGATATCTCTGGCCCAGGTATAGCCGTCGGAACAGGTGAAAACATAATGATTGGACATGAAATCTTTCATGGCCTGCTCATTGTGCGCAAAGATGATACCGGTCGTAACATGATCACAGACCAATCCCACATAAGTGTCTGACGGGTCTTTCCCTTCCATTGCGGCAATTTCCCCGACGGATTTGCCCTCGTATTCTTTTTTATCGCAGCTTATTAATATTATTTTTTCCGGAGGAATATCGGCATATAATCCCTGAATCAGGGCTTTTATCTCCGCTCTTTCCTCTTTCGTTTTATACCGGTCGGCAATACCGCCTGTAATTTTCTTGAAACTGTTCGGCAGTAATATCTCGATTCCGGTAACTCCGGAAGTATAAGGGTAACTGTCGGCAGTCACATCAAGACCTTCTTGCCGTGCCGCCTCAATAAGGGTAAGCATCCGGGAAGCCTTTATACTGTGGGGTACCGCAAGTTTAAGATGAGAAATCTGCACGGGGGTTCCGGATTTTCGGCCGATCTCGATCGCCTCCTTGATGGATTCGAGGACGGCCACATTTCCTCCTTCCAGAAGGGTTCCCGATTCGTCCCGCATGTGCGTGGCGTAAATGCCGCCGTACTTACCAACAACTTTCGCCAGATCAATCAGTTCTTCCGTCGTCGTACCCAGGCCGGGAGGATAGGAAAGACCGGTACTGATTCCACAGGCGCCATTTTTCATTTCCTTTTCAATCCTGGCCTTAAATTTTTTCAGCTGTTTCGGAGACAGTTTCAACGGCTGGTTTTTTTCGCCGAAGAGTTCAAACCTCACCGCGCCATGCGGTATAAGATGCATGACATTGGTTCCAAAGTTCATGGACTCCACCATTTTGAACCACTGTGCCGTATCGGTTGCAGAGTTACCGCAGTTTCCTGTTACTACGGTCGTAACTCCCTGATAGATGGCGTTGAGGTTACCCTTTATTTCTTCTTTCATGGCAGGCGTAACACCTTCTCCGGAGGCAAGCATGGAAACTATCATGTCGGAGTGCTCGTGAATATCAATAAAACCGGGAGTAACAATGAAACCTTGCGCATCAATCGTTTTTGCCGCTTTTCCTTCCAGCTTACCGATAGCGACAATCCTGTCACCCTGCACGGCTATATCCTCGACACAGGGAGGTTTCAATGTGCCGTCATAAACAGTGCCACCCTTGATCAGAACATCATAGCTCTGCGCATCGGCACCAAAAGCCGTTGATCCTCCGGCCGGAATCAGCAAAGCCATGATCAGCAACACTCCTGTGAGGCAGGCCATGACTTTCCGCAAAGATCGGATTTTATCTCTCATCGTCTATGCTCTCCTTTTCTTTATTAAATTATCAGCACCGGATGAACTTGTTACAGGAATTTCTACTCCGGTAATGTTTCTTGTCGTCGATTCCTTCCATCACCGGCTGACCGGCAGCGTCAGAACAGGGGACGCAGTTGCCGGCAGATCGCCGGACTGCAGGGAATACATGGAACTTAAGATCATAAAACATAATTTTGTTTTCAGATCATCGTCATCAATATAGAACCACTTATCTCGATAGGGCACGGCAACAAAGGCATTCACGGGTTGCGTCAGCTGGCTTTTAACCTTGACAAGGCCGGCATGGATCCCGTCGCGCAAGGCCACTTCACCGGTCGGGGGTGTAAACGGTATTGCGCTTTTCGCCGATTGCGCATCATCCGTTATTTCAACATGCATAGCCATATCATAAATTATCTGTTGATAGCTTTTCAGTTTGACATAAACACGGGAGCAGTTCGCCTTTCCTCCCTGACAGGACATGAAGTCACGCACGGCAGTGAGTTCAAAAACGGATACCATCCGTCCGTCTGCCCTGGTTAATCTTTCGGGCCGGACACCCAGAAGCTTCTCAACATCTTCCGCCTCTTGCCGGTCCAGGTAGCATAACTGCATGGTTATGCAGTCGGGCTCCCCTTCCTTTTTCCTGACCCCCGTAAGTTCCATATCCCGCCGCTGTTGGATTTTACCCAGCATCTGGGCCAGATCCAGGAATTTTGAGTAGTCTGAGATGCTTTTATCATCTTTCTCTTCGCTGACACGAAAATTGCCGACATCTCCAATCTGCAGAACCGTCAGCCACATCATACCGTCGATTCGAAAGCCGGTACGCACCATGGTGAGGAAACGTTCCAGAGAGATCTCCGATTGTAATTGTCTGACCATTTTTTCTCCCTGCAGTGGTGAATAGGTAATGGTGGGATTTTCCGAAAATCCGGCACCCAGGCTGGGAGTCAGGTAGTTGAGGTATGATTGATTGGCAGCCCTCTCGAAGAATGTACCGCTTAAACCTGCCGTGGAGGAATAACCGAACGAAGAAGAGATTGATCCGACCTGCAGAAAAAAGAGCGGTTCGAAATATCTTGCCCGGACAATGTTTAGAAGCAACTCTTCATTGTTGCTCTTCTGAATGCTGACATTGTAATCTAATCTGTTTCCCTTCATTACCTGCGGCCCCAGAGAGCAGCCTGTTGAGGTAATTACAACAAAAAGTGCCGCCAATATCCACCCTTTGCCTAACATTCTTGCCTTCATCATCAGACACCTCAATTGTATTGATAATATACAACAAATCGCCAATGAATTAGTACTCTTTTTGCGCTTCCTGAAACAATCATAATCGATGATAATTTTTTCTTATTCTCTTTTTCCGATCGGTTACCCGTATTATCTACTTGACACAGCAGCACTTGCCGTATTGTGGAAAAGCAAGTAATACCTGCCTCCGGAAAGCGTTACTCTTTTTGTTCCTTCTCCTGCTTCAATCTGCTTAAGCCTGCCGTCGTATATTTTCCAGCTGCCGCCGGAAGAAACGGGGGTTATGGTTATTGTTTTTTTACCGGCAACGCTGAGCCGCCGCCATTCGGACAGGCCTTCCGTGCCTATCTCGACCTTATTTTTACCGGCCTGCAACTTCCTTATTGTTTCCCGGGGGCGGAATAAATAACTGCCGTAGCGAATCCACTCCTCACCGCCGCGTTTTTCGACAACAACATCATTGAGCTCTGTTCCCATTAATTGAGGAAGCAGCAGCAGCATGCCTGCCCTGAAATCACCGGAAAACGGATTCACAACCTGAAGCCCCGCCCAGTCGGCAAAAAGAAGGTTGTGCAAAACGGGTAACTGCAGCAGAGGCGATAACCATTTGTCTAACGACTCGGGGTGTTCATTGGTCAGCAGCCATTGCTTACCTGACCGCTTGCTCCAGACGGCCGGCAAAACTCCCGCAGCGGCGACCTTCTGTCCATAAATGAGATTATCCTGATAATGGCCGTACCCCGGAGGATAACTAAGAATCAGGTACTGCCGTCCCTCGGCTGTTTTAAATGAAAAAGACATCGCAGGATTGGCATCACTGGAAAAGCGATCGTCCTCACGCAGTTTAAGCCCGATCATCCAGTCCTGCCAGTTTTTTTTACCGGCATCATATTTGGCGATATTCAAAGTATTGGATTGTCTCTGCACCCGCATAAAAGTGTTATAATTGGAGTAATAACCACTGACGGAATCAAGAAGTTCATCCGCCGGAGTCTTCTCCGGACGGGTCAGCAGCGTGAGCGGAGCGGGCATTGCCGGAATCCGCCCCTTTTCCGCAAGCGCTTTAAGCAGTATCCTCTCGGCAACAGCGGTTGCTTTGGCGGAGGCAAAACCGCCGGAAACACCCATAATGGCAACGGCTAAACCCTCCGCAGGTAAAACCGTCAGCACAGAACCGCCCAGGGGAACATCTCCACCCTTTTGCCATCCGGTCACACCGACTGCATCCAATCCCGGTTGACGCACCGTATCCCAGCCCAATCCGTAGCTGTATGCCCCCGACTTGACCGGATTGAAATTTAAAACGGTCTGCTCCGCAGCCATCGCCGCAACTGATTCTTCCGAAAGGACGCGCACATCGCCCAGCTTTCCTCCGCCGATCAACATCATGGCGATCTTCAGCATATCCGTCGGTGTGCTGTATAAACCGCCGGAGCCAAGTGTGTTGACAAACAATTGCGGCAGCGGCTTGTCACCTTCATATCTTTTGGCAAAGCTGCCTTCCGGAAAGAAAGCCAACGGATAACGGGTGTGATTCATACCCAGCGGAGTAAATATTTCATCCTGCACAAACTGCACATAACTTTTGCCCGTCACCTCAAAAACCAGCTGTTCGACTAAAGTAAAACCGTCATTGCAATAGACGCTCAAGTAACCGGGTGAGTGCTGAAGCCGCTGTGCCTTGATGGTTTCCAGCACCTGCGCGGAATAGCTGTGAGGCAAAGGGGAGAAGGTTTCGGCATTGCGGTAATCGGTGCCCGGAAATCCCGCTGAATGGTTGAGGAGCATCCGGACGGTAATCTGCACGTATTCGGGAGAAAGCATGCGAAATGATTTGATGTAGTTGGTTAGCGGCGCATCCAGGGAGACCAGTTTTTGATCCACAAGTTTCATAACGGCAATCGTCGCCAGCATCTTACTCACCGAACCGATAGGGTACATCGTGTCCGCCGCAGGCGCTGCTTTTGACTTCTTATCCGCCCAGCCGAATGTCTCCTGCCATACCAATCTTTCTTTGTCAATAAATGCCAGCGAGACGGATGAAGCTCCGGTTTTTTTCATAATCTCCTGTACGGCAGCCCGCCCTTCGGTAATTGCGGCATTATAAGGAAAAGCGGATGAAGATGCTGCTGCTGAAGAATAAAAAAGACAAAAGGTAAGAAACAAGATGCAAAAGATACTGCAAATTCCATTGATCGTTCTTGATAAATATTCATCAATGAATTTCATAATTCTCTCCTCTTTTTATCCACCGGGCATAGCCGGATTCCTGATTGAATTGAAATTGATGAAGTTCCCTCTTTTTCAGCGAACCAAGTATAAGGCAATGGAAGTTTATATGTCAAAGAAAAATATTCATAAAAAATTACCGTAAAAAACATTGTTCACGCCGGATAAAAGCATCCAGCCATTATTTTTATTTGTTGTTCCTCCAAAGTGATAATGTCCTAAATAAGCAAAGTAGAAATGTCCTAAAGAAAAGCTGTAGTTATTTCCAGGAGAGAGGAGATAATTATGGCCGGGAAGGACATATTCGTAATGAGTTTAGAGGAGATAAGAAGACTGAAGGTAGTTCAGTCAGCCATAGACAGTCGGATAACACAAAAGGCAGCTGCCACGATACTTGGACTCAGCGAGCGGCAAGTTCGGCGTCTCGTCAAGAGAGTTAGGGATAAAGGAGACAATGGCGTTATCCATGAATCACGGGGGCGGCCTTCGAATCGTAAGTTATCCGATAGGATCAAGAGGAAGGTGATATTTCTTTACAAGAAGAGATATGGTGATTTTGGTCCTACCCTTGCCACGGAGAAGCTTTCAGAATTTGACGGCATCAAGATAAGCACTGAGACTTTAAGAAAGTGGTTGATAGAGGAAGGACTTTGGGAGAAGAGACGGAAGAGGTCGATTTACAGGCAGTGGCGACCGAGGCGGGAGTGCTTTGGAGAGATGGTTCAGTTGGACGGATCCCACCATGACTGGCTTGAAGGCCGGGGAGGTAAGCTTGTTTTGATGGCCTATATAGATGATGCCACAAACACCATTTATGCGAGGTTTTACGATTATGAAGGGACAATGCCGGCGATGGACAGCTTTAAGGGTTATGTGCAGCAGTATGGTCTGCCTATCAGTGTTTACCTGGACCGGCACACGACATACAAGTCTTCCAAGAAGCTAACGGAATGGGAGGCATTTGCAGGGATAGAGTCTTTAAGCCAGTTTGAGAGAGCACTTAAGGAACTTGGGGTGGAGGTAATTCATGCATTGTCTCCACAGGCGAAAGGAAGGGTGGAGAGGCTCTTTGGAGTTCTGCAAGACCGGCTTGTAAAAGAGATGAGATTAAGGGGCATAAAGAGGAAAGATGAAGCCAATGCGTTTCTTGGGGAGTATTTACCCAAATATAATGAGAAATTCCGGGTGTCTCCGGTAAATGAGACGGATGCACATGTAAGGCTTCCCGGATATTTTGATCTTGATAGGTATCTCTGTATTAAGGCTCAAAGAACAATCAAAAAAGATAATACCATAGCCTATGAGGGCAGACTCTACCAACTGGAAGCAAGCAACAGCAAAAAAGTGGCTGTAGAGGAGAGACTCGATGGAACTCTGCACATGATAAGCAAGGGCATGGTTCTAAAGTATAAAGAGATATCCGAAAGACCGAAGCGGGTTGCAGTTGCAAAAACAGACTTGAGAGCATACAACAGGCCTCCGAAACCGTCAAAAGACCATCCATGGAAAAAAAGGTGGCAAACCCGTAATGTGGCTCCTCCAAAAGAAGCGTATGCTTATCAATGCAAATAGGACATTTCTATTTTGGTAAAAATAGGACATTTCTAAATTGGCTGGACACATTATTTTTATTTGTTTGACATACACGGCAGACATTCTTATACTTCCTCCCGCCAAAAATATTCAATCTGAAACAAGAAGGAGGAAGTTATGCCGAAAAACGGATTCACCGGTACGGTTTGTCTGTGTTTAATGCTCGTAACCACCTTTTTCTTCGGCGAGGCGGCGGCTAAGCAAAATCCCTATGAAAGCGCCATTACCGCAGCCCGCGGTGAAATCTGGCAGGCCATCAACAGCGGCAAATGCGGGAGTGCCACGGCTGCCATCACAGTCAACGGCAAGGTTGTTTATGCTGAAGGCTTTGGTATGGCCGACAGGAATAAAAGCATCCCCGTCACAAAAGATACGATTTTTAATATCGGTTCCATCAGCAAGGTGTATGCGGCAGCGGCAATTATGCTGCTGGTCGAAGACGGCAAGGTCTCGCTCGACAAGCCTGTTGCGGCCTATCTTCCGGAATTCAGGATGGCTGACGACAGATATAAAAAGATTACCATACGGATGCTCTTAAATCACCAATCAGGCCTGCCGGGAACAATTGGTTCTAACTTGATGGGTTATAAGTATGATGACAATGTAAAACGGGAAACAATCAATACCTTATCCCGTTCATACCTAAAACATGCTCCGGGAGAAATGGCCGCTTATTGCAACGACGGGTTTACATTGGCGGAAATAATCGTAGAACGGGTGAGTGGAGGAAAATACATCGATTTTCTGAACAAGAGGATATTTCATCGGCTGGGCCTGAAAAATACGGGAAAAGGCGTAGCCGAAATCAAAGGTAAACCTGTAGCGGCGTATTATGATCCCAACACCGGGAATATTCATCCTCTGGAAACACTCTCTATACTTGGTGCCGGCGGATTATCATCAACCGCCGAAGAGGTTTGCCGTTTTGTCGATACTTTTTCAATGGAAAACAAACTATTAAAGAAAGCATCTCTTGCCGAGATGAGAAAAGCGCAGCATCCGGCATTCTGGGGCAAACTTAAAAATTCCACATGGGCTTTCGGGTTGGGCTGGGATATGACAGGGCTTCCACGGTATGATGCGGCCGGGCTTCAAATACTGGGCAAGAGCGGCGGCACGGGAAATTATAATTCTATGGTTTTCACGGTTCCGGATAAGAGAATATCGGTTGCCGTCATTGCTTCCGGACCGGAAAGCGGTGCCATGAAAATGGCCATGGCCATATTGGATGCCGTACTGGTTGCGAAAAAGCTCATTACTCCGGAAGAGAAATCAGTCCGGATACCGCCTGTGGCACAGAAATTACCGCCGGAGGATAGTTCCTTCTTCAGCGGTTATTATGCCAGCTATTCCCAATTCTGCGAGATCGTCTTTGATACGGATAAAAGCAGCGTTACTATTTACGATATCAGGGAACGGGAGAAAAAACCTTTTACCAAACTCGTCTATAGTAAAGGCTATTATCGCGATGCCGAAAACAACTGTTACTATTTTATAAATGTAGACGAAGAAATATATTTCGTAAGTTATAAGTCATCTTTCGGAATCGATACGATCATGTTGCAGAAAATAAAACTTCGGGAAAAACCGCCAAGTCTCAAGATCGACATGGATGAAAAAATTTGGCTGCGGCGTATCGTTTCTCCTTTTGAGTCAGCTATGTTTGCAACAACACATTTTGTCAAATCATTATTGTACCAAGACCTGCCGGGATACGTGTCTTTTCATGGTATTAAAAGGGTCGATTCCCCGGAATTCGCAGGAATGCCGTTCGATTCCATGCGCGACCAGACTGAGCTCACCCTTTTAGAAAAGAACGGAGCCACCTGGGCATGGATTTCTGATATGCTGTACAGTCCGGCTGAGAGCGCCGGCGCCTTAAAACCCGGAGAGAATTCAGTAAAAATAGGCGGCAATGGATACAACGAGTGGCTGGTAGCAAATGAAGGAGCTGTTTTAAGTTTTGTAAAACCAAAAAACGGGAGAATCATCATATTTTCTTCAGACGATAACGTTATTTACGACAGTGCCGTCGATACGGGCGATGTATACGCGGCAAAAGGAAGCTATATTCAAGCTGCAGGTTCGGTAAATGATGTCTTTACCATCCGGGCTAAACCGGAAGAAACAGCGGCACCAGGAGGATTAAAATGAACAAAAGACTTTTCATTGTTTTGTGGGCTTTTCTGCTGATCTTTTCGCTTTCCTGCACTCTTTTCGCCGAAGCAAATACGGAGTTGAAATATATTGCGGAATTCCAGGGTGGAAAGCTTTTCCGGGCGGGCGATGTTCGTGTCGTGGTTTTGAAGGGCAATTACCGGCAGATGGGGCGGCAGTACGGGGCTCTTTTGAAAGACGATCTGCAGGCGATGTATACCGCGATCGAAGAGGTCTTCCTGAATAACCCGGATGAAAAAAAAAGGATGCCTCCGGATGAGCTGAAGACCATCTCCTGGACCTTATTCAACCGCTATCCCCAGCGCTATAAGGAGATTCTAAACGGCATGGCGGAAACATCCGGCCTATGGCTGGACAAAATCCTTCTCGTAAATGCCCTCGAATGGTTTCCAAAGATCAATAAATTGTCTTACGGGAAATGTTCCGGCATAGCAACCTGGGGTCCCTATACCAACGGCCCGGTCATCTTCGGCAGAAACGACGATGACGATCCGGCCTATCTGGCTTTTGCCCGCCCGGTCGTAGCTGTTTTTAAGCCGAATGACGGGAGCATTCCTGCGGCCTTGATCAACTATCCCGGCGTGATTTACAACGCCACGGGGATGAACGCCGACGGTTTGTTCATTGAACTGAACTCCGGCAACGATATGGGTTTTTCTCTGGACCGCGTTTCCATTTTCACAACTTTGTTTCTGTATTTACAGGAATATCACAACCTCGCCGAACTTGACCGGGCCATGCGTTCCACACTGGTGGATATCAGTTCCATTATCACCGCAGCCGATCCTACCCGTGCCTATTCTTACGAATGTTCGCTTTGGGAAACGAAGCGAAGGGACCAGGATGCCGAGGGAATCGTTGCGGCGGCTAATGAATACTCGCATCCGGACTGGAACATTACTCCGTTAAATCCCCAAAAAGACCCCGGCGCAAACCAGCGAAGAAAAGGAAATCTGTTAAAACTCGGTGCCCTGTATAAGGGAAAAATCACGCCGGAGGTAATGATGCAGGACATAATGGACTTAGACATCAGGAAAGGCGGAGTAACCCACGGCGGAACCATCTTTCAAATCGTAGCCGCACCGGCCGACCGGAAAATTTGGGTAAAAGTACCAAACCGTGTGGAGTGGACGGAAGTTCATCTGGCACCGTTGTTTCAAAAATAGGCAAGAATTAAAATATTATATTGTTTTCTCCCAATCTTTTTGGATGATGTTCAATAATTGTTTGGCCTCTTCCGAGTATATAACAATATTTTCAAAATCCGGGGGACATTCGAGCTTTTGCAGGAGCAGACCGTCGCCGTCAAACCAGCGGGGAAATGCGCCGCCGAAAAAGTAGCCCCGCTGGCGCAGAATTTCCACAGCCTTGCCGACCCATGGCTCGGTAAGGTTTAACCAGACCTGAAAAACAACGGCATTTTTTGCCCGTGCCTCATTTTCCAGACGGGAAAGTATGTCGCTAAAATTTCCTCCGGCCTGTGCAACCGCAATACGGGCCACACGGGCATAATCAAAAATCGATATCTTTGTTTGCGTCGGCACATTCTCCGGCAAATTCTCATTGGAAACGGAAATGTAGCGGACATCACCAAGACGAGCGTAGATTTGCCGCAGAATGGTCTCGTAGGTCTGCGGCAGAAAAATGCGATGCGGCATGGGAACGTAGCAGCGGAACACATCCAGTGTCGCCACACGCCCCGTAGCGCTTTTCTCCGTGGTATAAGCTTCAGCGGGCATTAGGGCTATCTCAATGCCAGTTTCGATAAAACCAAAGCGCAATACCCCTTTCTGCAAGATAGTATGATTGCAGACCGGTTCGCCGAAGAGTTCTTCAATGTGCGGATTACGGGGCGTGAATTCATTATAGAGGTAGGCCTGGGTCTCTTTCATAGCGCCTGTACCGCGGTATTCTTTCATTACCAACCCGGCAGCGTGTTCGTAAACTCCCTCAAATGGAGCCGTGCGAACGAGATGATTGACTCCGACAACTTTCCCGGACGGCGAGCGGACTACGATAGAAAGATAGCTGCCGTCCCGGTTGGCTGCAATAATTGCCTCGGGATCATAGAAGAGCCGGATTGGGTAACCCTCGCCGTAAACTGCGCGAAACAGACTGACAATACCTTCGGCATCTTCCGGACGAAATTCATCCACCAGAAATGATTTTTGTGAGCTTGACACCATTTTAGCAAATATACTCCTTCTTTAATCATAGTTCCACGACAGCAAAAAAAACCGGCACGGGACGAACCGTCGTCTATCCGGATAAAAAACAGCCTGCCGGTCTTTCTTGCGCCGGCTTCACTCAACGACTTCAGTAAGCTTCCTGAGCACCGTTTTAACGAATTCCCAGAAACGGGGCAGACGGGCGGTGTCAATACGTTCACCTGTGCTCGCCGAATCCAGGCCAAAAACAAAATCAGGTTTTGTCGGAGCATGGGCATCCAGGATGGTGGGGCCAAAAGAGATCATGTCGATGTTCGGGTATTTTGACTTGATCAGGCCGCACTCCAGCATGCCGTGCAGACCTTGAACTTTGGGGGCTTCGCCGAATACCTGTAGATAGGCGTCTCTGCAAAGGTTCAATAAAGGTGACGATAGATTAGGTTTCCATCCATAAGTCTTTCCAATCTGAGTAACCTGCGCTCCCGCCAGACGGGCAACGGCTTCGCACTTTGTGACAATGGCGTCCAGTAAGGGATCCGAAAGGCTCCGCTGAGAAACTTTGACGATCAGCTCCATCGGAGAAGTCCGCACAATAGCCACATTGGATGATGTTTCCACAAGCCCCTCCACCTCATTGCTCATGGTATGTACACCGTGGGGCAGGGCCAGGAGAAAAGAAAGGACGCTATCCGTCAGGGCTGCTCCCATTGCAAATTCCGGAAGCTCTACTTCCTCTGCCGGCGAGATTTCCATGGTGTCTTCGACTTTGCCGAACTCCTCTTGCTGTATTTTGCCCCAGCGTAACAGGGCCGCTCTCAGAGCGCTCAAATTTTCCGGCCTGATCAGCACGACGGCATTCGCCTCGGAAGGAATGGCATTTTCAACATTCCCCCAGTTCACGCCGGCAAGATACAGGGGAATCGTTTTTGATTCCTCGTAAAGAATCCGGACCAGTTGCTGCCCCGCATTGGCTCTGCCGGAATTGATTTCCAGTCCCGAATGGCCCCCTTTGCCTCCGACAACACTCACCCGGACCGCCACAAATCCCTTGATCACCGGATCCATTTTCACGGGCAATTGAAAAATGGAGCGGTTTACACCGGCACAACCAACGGTCAAAATCTGTTCCTGTTGCGAATCGACATTAATCAGGAAACGTCCCTTTAATATCCGATCCGAAAGCATGATGACTCCGGTCATGCCTGCTTCTTCATTGATGGTAAAGAGCAATTCCAATGGGCCATGCGCAATTTCCCGGTTGGTCATCAGTGAAAGTGCCATTGCAACGGCGATGCCGTTATCCGCCCCCAACGTGTTTCCTCTGGCCCGCAGCATAGATCCGTCCAGAATTAAGTCCAGGGGGCGATCCTTGTTTTCAGCCGGCAGGGCAACCATATCCAAATGACTTTGGAATATCACAACCGGCGAGTTTTCACAGCCCGGCGTAGGGGGACATTTAACCAGGACATTACCGAAGTCATTTCCCCCTGCCTTGTCCATGGTGACTTCCAGTCCCAGATTCTCCGCCAAATGATAAATGTGCCGGCAAATCGCCTGCTCACCTCCGGAAGGATGGGGAATTTGTGCAAGCCGGCAAAAATGATCCCATATTTCCGCTGGTTCAATGTTCGAGAGAAGGTGTTCCATACCGTATCCTTTTCAAAATATTTTTTTCGGTTAAATTACAGGGAAGCAAATCGTCGGGTAACTGTCCGCTCCCGGTCTTTTCTGATGAACTTCAGCAGTTCTTTGGAAAAATCGCTGAAGAGCACAATATTTTCAAAATCCGGGGGACATTCGAGCTTTTGCAGGAGCAGGCCGTCGCCGTCAAACCAGCGGGGAAATGCGCCGCCGAAAAAGTAGCCCCGCTGGCGCAGAATTTCCACAGCCTTGCCGACCCATGGCTCGGTAAGGTTTAACCAGACCTGAAAAACAACGGCATTTTTTGCCCGTGCCTCATTTTCCAGACGGGAAAGTATGTCGCCAAAATTTCCTCCGGCCTGTGCAACCGCAATACGGGCCACACGGGCATAATCAAAAATCGATATCTTTGTTTGCGTCGGCACATTCTCCGGCAAAACGCCATCGGCCGCAACGATGTCACGCTGATCATCAAGACGAGCATAGATGCGCTTCAACAGCTCTTCATAAACAAGCGGAACAAAAATGCGATGCGGTTTGGGAACGTATGAGCGGAATACGTCCAGCGACGCCACACGCCCCGTAGCGCTTTTCTCCGCGGTATAAGCTTCAGCGGGCATTAGGGCTATCTCAATGGCCGCTTCTTTAAAACCTAAGGCGGCGACGGCCTTCTGCATTACAACATGATTACAAACAGGCTCGCCAAACAATTCCTCTATATGGCGATGTTCGGGAGTAAATTTTTCGTAAAGATATTTCAACATTTCCCTGTTTGCTCCCGCTTTGCGGTATTCCTTTAAAACCAGACCAACACCGGTTTCGTAAAGCCCCCGGCACGGGGCCGAGGGATAGAGATGACTGACGCCGATTACTTTACCGGAATCGGTACGGGCGACAACGGATATATAACGGCCGTCTTTGTTGGCGGCAATTATAGCTTCCGGGTCGTAAAATAGTCTAATGGGGTAACCTTCACCATAGACAGCCTTAAACAGACTGGCTATGCCTTCCGCGTCTTCCGGCCGGAATTCATCCACATAAAATGATTCCGGTTCCTGTAATGTCGTTTTCTCATCTTCCCGATTCATTGGAATATTCTCCTTTTTCCAGATAACGAAGGATTATAATCAGTAACAAGCAAAACAATGTAAAGCCTGCCGCCGTGTAAAACAAAGCGGCAAAATCAGTACCCAGTGTGATCATCATCCCGCCCAGATAGGGTGTGAGGAAATATCCCGCGTCCATGGCAAACATGGTCATGTTGGCATTGAGGCCGCGCAGGGCCGGCG